>NZ_CAUTEG010000104.1:0-7433 GCF_963537195.1 Oribacterium sinus
TTCGGGCAGACCTTTACGCATTCCATACACAGGATGCAATCCGTCCCGTTTTTTCTCTTCCTGGAATTATCCGTCATTTCCACATCCATGGGACAGACCTTCTTGCATTTTCCGCAGGAAATGCATTTCATCTTATCGCAACGAATCCGCACCAGTGAAAAATAACTCATAGGCTTAAGGAATACGGTAACCGGACAGATATATTTACAAAAAGCCCGATTATCCTTGAAAAGAAAAGCCAGCGCTATTCCTACAAGATAATAAGCGAGATTTCCGATAAGGAAAGCCCAAAACATAATCCTTTCCAAGTTTCCTACCTTCAAAAGAAACAAAGTGGAAACAAAGAGGAAAGACAAAGCAAAAGTCAGATAGCGAATCCAGCCAATATTTTTCCGGGGAAGCACCCTGGTCTTATAGGGCAGAAAATCCAAAACCATAGCGGTCCAACAGGCATAGCCGCAGAAGCCTCTTCCAAAAATCAAAGGCCCGAAGATTTTCGCCACCGCATAATGAATGGTAGCCGCCTCGAAAACACCGGTAAATAAATAGTACCAAAAGCCCTCAATTTGCATATTTTCCCGGTTGATAAGCCCTAAATAAACAAGCATATACAGCCCCACGAGAAGCTGTACTACACGACGGGCATGGGGATATTTTCTTCCAAGCAGAAAAATTCCGAAAGATAGTGAGATTCCAATATAGCTAAAGTTGAAAAGATAAAAAAGATTATGCTTCGTAAGCCAAAGACTCACCGCCACCGCTTCGAAAATGCCACCAATCAGAAGTACCAAAGCATATTTTTTCAAGAAATCGCGCAAATAAAAACTCCTCTCCCGTGTAAGTCCATTCTTTTTTGCGTCCTAAAGGGTAAAACCGGGCTATAGGACTACTCTTAGTTATAGGACAAAATATATTGCAAAAAGTTTGTCTCGGTAAATTGTATGCTTATCGTTTCTTATTTTCAAGTTCTGCCGCACAATTGTAATTTAATGAAAGGCAACTTATAATAGTTCCGCTATAGAATGACATTTTGTAGAAGAAACCGATCCCCGCTATGTAAACTTTGAATTAGATAGTTACTGGATGGCTGATGCCGGAGTGGATGTTCCCGCCCTGATGGAGAAACTGGGTGGACAAAGATCCTATAAAGAGTCTGCAAAAAAGTGCAGATTTCATGAAGACGGAATTAACACAATCCGGAAAGTAAGAAAGAAATAGGGGCGAATTGCAAAACATTTACGGGGGCTTGTGCTTATGAATAGTGAATATTATGAGAAAACCATACAAAAGATGTATGAAGCAATAGCGGTTATAGAGGGGCTAAAGGATCTAAAAGAGGGAAATACCGAAGAGGGAGCCGAGACCATGTGCAAATTAAAGGAGAAATTCTTACTGAAGTAAACGAAAAATAATCTATATACTTCATATTCTTTATGGTTGAAGAAACTTAGATGAACTGGTTACTTCGTTTTATAATGACAATGTATTGATAACAAACGAATTTTGATGTATCCTATCATAAAGTCAATAAACGAAAAAGCAATTTAGAAATATCTGATTGGAGGTACTTTGCATGGCAACAACAAATTTAAACATCAGAACCGATAAGGATATTAAAGAGCAGGCGGATCAAATATTTTCCAAGCTGGGACTGAATATGACTACCGCCATCAATATATTTCTTAGAACAACTATCCGCGAAAACGGGATTCCCTTTTCTTTAAAACTGGATACTCCAAATGAAGAGACGACTACTGCTATCGAGGAAGGACGCCGTATTGCCTTAGATAGTAGCGTAAAATCCTATAAAACCATGGATGATCTCAAGGCGGCTTTGGAAGTATGAAATACGAAGTCAAGTTCACTAACCAGTTTAAGAAAGATTTTAAACTCGCTAAAAAACAGAATAAAGATTTAAATAAACTCTTCGACGTAGTAAATATTCTAGCAGAAGGCGGCATATTAGAGGCAAAATATCGAGACCATGACCTATCCGGTAAGTATAAGGGTACAAGAGAATGTCATATTGAACCGGATTGGTTGTTAGTATACGAAATTCAAAATGACGTTCTTGTCCTCATACTCTACCGTCTTGGAACTCACTCGGAATTATTTAAGAAATGAGCTGGAAAATTAAACTATTTTACAGTTTCAATGTTTAATTCATTTCCTCAATTCCCCCTTCGGAAAGCCCTTCCTCTTGCAAGAATCTTCTGGCATTGGCATTATTTTCCGTATGAAAAAGCTTATGATCATCGCAATCATGTAGGAGGGCGGAAAGAGCAATAACTTCCTCTTCTCCCTGTCCTTCCATTTCGGCAATCATCATGGCATTTTTATATACTCGCAAGCTATGAGCAAGGTCGTGTCCATCTCCGTTTCCCTGAAAAAGCTTTGTGATATAGTCTACCGCCCTTTCGATTCTACTTTCTCCCATAAATTCGCATCTCCTCTATCAAATCGTACACTCGCTTTCCGGAAAGAATCATGGTTTTTCTGTCCTGAAATATGGTGCCGTAACGAGCCTCCATTTGCCTCCAGCGCTCTTCCAACTCTCTTTCTTCCCGTTCTTTTTCTTCCGTGAAAATGTCGGAAAAGCTAAGCTGTCTTCCTTCATTTTCCTCCAAGCAAAGAAAGCTCCTCTCATATGTGTATATAGTTATGTGTATACCTATGTATATATTTACGTTCATCCCTTTAACAGGATTTCTCATACAAAAAAATTCTATGTTTATACTTCAATATTTTCATGTTCTTGTTCAGGAACAAAAACACAAAAAAAGAGCGGAAACCGCTCTTTTTACTGCCGCCTATATAGGCTTTTCCAAACTAAAAATCCTCAGCTTCTCAATGTATGATTGAAACGCTTAGCCCAACAAAGTCATAAGAACCGGCACAACGAGAATAAAAAGCACGGTACTGATGGTCACCACATTGGTGGAAAACTCTACATCTCCGTCTCCTTGGCTGGCCAAAATGGGCAGAACCGCAAGAGCCGGTGTAGCCGACTGAATCACAAAGGTATTGAATTCCTTCGTTGGCAGTCCTCTTCCTGTAAAGAAAAGTAAAGCATACATGATGGCGGGGGCAAGAATAAAACGCCCCACCACCGCAACTACAGTGTCTTTATCTAAGTGAATGCTCCGAAGCCCCGCCTTTGCAAGAATAATTCCAATGTAAATCAAAGACAAGGGTGTTACAATATTCCCGATATAGGTCAAGGTATTTTCAGCAAATGCGGGCACTGAAATCCCTAAAAGTAAAAATACCAAAGCGATCAGAAAGCCCACAAGAGGAGCCGGTAAAAGCTTCTTCCAGTCAAAATTTGTCCCCTCTTTCTTTTTCCCTCCCACACTGTCCGAGGTCATGATATAAACACCCAAGGTCCAGGTGGAAATCGTATTGGTAATATAATAAATCAGGAAATAGGGTAGAGCCTCTTCTCCAAAAAGAGCAATGTTTAAGGGAAGCCCAATGAAAATGGTGTTGGCATTTACAAAGGTATTGATCATCGTGCCTCGTCTTCCGGCACGAACTCCACATAGCTTTACCGCCAAAAAGCCGAAAATATAGGTTAAAGCAAAGGCTCCAAAGGTGTAAAGCAAGCCTCCCGAAAGGCTGATGAGCTTATCTACGGTAAGATACTTTAATACCGAGACAAAAATGGAAACCGGTAAAGCTACATTCATAATAAGCCGGGACAGATTCGGTCCGAAGCTCTCCGAAAACCAGCCTTTTAGCTGCAAAATGTAGCCGAGAGCGATAATCACGATAATCGGAATAATACTTTGTATCGAGGTGAGAAATACCGTCATTATCTCCTCCTTTATTTATATTCCGGATACCACTTTAAGTCCCTTACCGCCTTTTCCATATCCTGCTCTTTTGCACGGGCAAGCCCCTGCTCCTTTGCCTTCTTTGCCACCGCTTCCGCTACCTTAATGGAAACCTCGCCCACATACTTAAAAGGAGGAAGCACCGGTGCACCGGGCTTTGTGATATCGGTAATACCGGACAAGGAATCTGCTGCTGCCGCAATCATTTCATCGGTTAAGAGACTTGCTTCCGAAGCCAGCATCCCAAGGCCCAGTCCGGGATAAATCAGGGCGTTATTTGCCTGCCCAATGATATACTCTATGCCCTTATAAGAAACAGGGTCTGCCGGAATACCGGTTGCTACGAAGGCCTTTCCGTCTGACCAGGTAATCAGGTCTTCCGCCGTTGCCTCTGCCAGTTCTGTCGGATTGGACAAGGGGAAAATGCAGGGGCGCGCAGTATTCTGACACATCGCTTCCACAACTTCCTTAGTAAAGGTATTTGGCTGTGTAGAGGTACCTACAAGAATCGTCGCCTTTACCGTTCTTACTACCTCTGCCAAGTCCGTTAATTTGTCTGCATTCGGAAAGTCGGAACGTTTCTTCGCAAAGGGTTTCTGCTGGGGTGTTAAATCCTCCATATCATCAAAGAGTAATCCCTGCTTATCCACCATGAAGAAACGCTTGTATGCCTCTTCCTCGGATAAGCCCTCTCTCATCATTTCTCTGTGTACACGGGAGGCAATACCGGCTCCTGCCGTACCCCCACCAAAACAAAGATAAACCTGATCCCTAAGCTTCTGTCCGCTGATGGCCATTGCCCCAAATACTCCGCCTAAGGTTACGATTCCTGTTCCTTGAATATCATCATTAAAAGTTGGGATCTTGGTACGATACTTTTCCAGAATATTCGCAGCGTTTCCACGGCCGAAGTCCTCCCAGTGAAGATAGAGTTTGGGGAAAAGACGCTCAGCAGTCTCTACAAATTGGTCAATAAAGTCATAGTAACGATCTCCTCTGACACGCTCGTGACGATTTCCCAAGTAGTTGGGATTGTTTCGCAGTACTTCCCTGTTGGTACCGGCATCGATAACCAAGGGGAGAACACAGGCCGGATCAATTCCTGCAGCACCGCTGTATACCATCAGCTTTCCTACGGAAATATCCACGCCATTGGTGCCCCAGTCCCCTATTCCGAGAATAGCTTCCGCATCGGTTACCACAATGAGACGGATTTCCCTGTCTCCTGCGGCGTTTTTCAAGGTCTTTTCAATATTTTCCGGATGGTTAATGTCCAGATAAGCCGCATACTGAGGATCCACAAAAAGATCACTATAGCCCTCAATGGTTAACGAAACCGTGGGATCATAAACAATAGGGTTAAATTCTGCCAAATGCTTGGAAAAAAGATAGTAGAAAAGAGTACGATTGGTATTGAAAATCTGCATGAGGAAGAGACGCTTTTCCAGGTCATTTTCCTTCTTTTCCATCTGAGCATAGGTCTGTGCCGCCTGCTCTTCAATGGTCTGCACGTGGGGAGGCAAAAGTCCGATCAGTCCTAATTTCTCACGTTCCTCCATGGTAAATGCCGTCCCCTTGTTTAAAAAGGGATTGTTCAAAATTTCATGTGCTTTCATAAGATTCCTCCTACTCATTAAGGAAAAGAGCAAACTGCCCTGTGAAGATGGTCCAGCCATCCGATGTACGCACAATCTAACATCGGTATAAATAATTTTCAACATCCTCATAAAAAGTTTAACAGAATCTACACACTTAACAGAATAAACACAATTACAAAGTAGCAAGACTAAACATTTGTTTCTATGCAGTACCATCGACAAATTGTTTTATATCAGATTTTGAATGCGCCGGTAAGGGAATCCGGATTTTTAGGGTTTTTCTTCGTAATTCGATGATATAACTCGGTTTGTCTCTCTAGCAGGTGGCCCTGATTCATCTATTTTGATTCAACGCAATCCAATCTCACTTTTTTTACTTTGAATTTTCTTTCCATCCCTGATTTCTTGTGATAGCATAAAACGGTTATTAAAGTATAAGGGTAAGGAGGATAAAATTGAGAGTTATAGTATGCGGCGGTAGAAATTTTCAAGATAAAGAATTTTGCTTTGAAAAGCTGGATGAAATCATGTCTTCTCTAAAAGATATAGAAATTGTCTCCGGAAATGCGAAAGGTGCTGATGCATTCGGTGAAGAATATGCTCTAAAAAATGGCCTAAAATTATCCGTATTTAAAGCCGACTGGAAGAAATATGGCAGGGCTGCCGGTCCCATTCGAAATAGAGAAATGTATCACTATGCTCTGAAAGACGAGCCTATGATTATTGCATTTTGGGACGGCGTAAGTAAGGGAACAAAAAACATGATTGAAGTGGCTTCTAGAGATGGAGCAGAGGTTCATATCGTAAATATTTAAGGAGCGTATTATGTATAATGGAGATGAAAGACTTGTTCATAATGGAAGGTATCTTTCCAACACAATGCTCGACTTTTGGAAATGGGCATATTCAGACATCCTCCATAATATGCAAAGAGGAACTTTTGCAGAGTTTATTGTAAAATGTGCTTTGGAAAATATTGGCATTCATACCAATGAAGAACAAGCAAGCATAAAGCCTTATGACCTTAATGGTCCTATTATCCTCTCCAGCGGAAAACCTGCAAGAATAGAGGTGAAATCTGCCGCATTTGTTCAAACTTGGGATATCAAACACCCGGATAGAGCGAACTATAGTATTGCCCCGGCCAAAATGCCTGATGAAACCGGAGATTATCCGTATCTTTCCGGAAGGCAACGAAATAATGATATCTATGTATTTACATTATATACTGCGACGGATAGAAGAGAAAATATATTGGATTTATCCTGGTGGGAGTTTTATATCCTTCCTACTTATTTCATTGAATCGGATAAAAAATTGGTACTACAAAAAACAATTTCTCTTAAAACAGTAAAAAAACTTTGCCCGGTACTTTCCTTTGAGCAATTGGGTGATGCCATCCAAAAATGCTGTAAAGAAATCCCTGTACATGAGTACCGTATTTTCCCATCTGATACTTAGAAAATTTATATCTTAAATGCAAAGCTGAGAACCTAAAACTAACAATGTGCAATTGGAATGGAGGTTCCTTCAATGGCGAACACAAAACTAAATAACGAAAATAATAAAGAAAATCCTAAACAGGCGAATCAGCTTTTTTCTGAGCTTAGACTGAATGATGTGACTATAGCCGCCATTAAAGAGGGGCGGCGTATTGCCTTAGATAATCGCGTAAAATCATATAATACTATGGATAGTCTTAAAAAGGCTCTGGGAGTATAAAACACGAGGCGGCAGTGATTCTCACTCTATTGTTCTTCCTTTACACAAACTAGGAATTATTTAAGAAATGAGTTGGTAAATTAAACTATTTTACAGTTTCAATGTTTAATTCATTTCCTCTCCCCACTCCTTCAGAAAATCCTGCATGAGCTTATCCCTTTTCTCCGCCATTTTTCGTGCAGAAGGGGTGTTCAGCTCCTTAGAAATCAGTAAAAGCTTGTCATAAAAATGCTCGATGGAATTCTCCAAGCTTCTACCGTGGCTTCCGCCAAACTGG
>NZ_CAUTEG010000105.1:0-7379 GCF_963537195.1 Oribacterium sinus
GAGATCTATCGCTGTGACTGGAGTTCAGACGTGTGCTCTTCCGATCTCTTGTCCAGTTCTTTTTTGATAAAGGAAAAGGCCTTCTCCCGATCAGCAGGGGAAAGCAGGGCATTCTTAATGGGCAGACGATTGGCCGGTTTTTCCGAAAGCAGGCGGTAGGGCACAGCGCCATAGAGGAGCTTTACCAAAGAACGGGGAATGGGGGTTGCGGAAAGGTAGATACAGTGGGGATTTTCCCCCTTCTTTTCCAAACGGTTTCTTTCCTGTATGCCGAAACGATGCTGTTCATCAATGACCAACATTTTCAGATGAGAAAAAGCTAAGCCCTTCTGAATCAAAGCCTGGGTGCCGATTACCCCCAGAATACTGCCCTCTTTTAGTCCCTGATAAATTCTTTCCTTCTCCTTCTTACTGCTGCTGCCAATCAGAAGGGCAATGGGAATCTCCCACTGATTCTCTTCCAGCAGTTTTTGCAGTTTTAGAAAATGCTGTTGCGCCAAAATTTCCGTAGGCACCATAATGGCGGTCTGAAAGCCCTTGGATGCCATAAGAAACAAAGCATAAAAGGCCAAAATGGTTTTTCCCGATCCCACATCTCCCTGCACAAAGCGAAGAAGTCTCTCTCCTTGGGAAAATACCCTATCCATCTCCTCCAAAGCCTCTTTTTGGGCATTTGTCAGGCTAAAGGGCAATCCACGCTGAAATTCTGCATTTTTCCCCGGAATCCTCTCCTCCTGTCCCGAAAGAGAGAGAAAGTCCCTCTCCTCCTTTTCCAGAAAGAGGCTGTAGTAAAACAATTCTTCAAAGGCAAGACGCTTTAAGCCCTCCTGCCTCTCCTCTTCTCTCTTCGGCAAATGCAGATACTCCATAGCCTGTCTTTTATTACATAGCCCTTCTTTTTCCAAAAAATCCTGAGGAAAACTTTCTAAAATCTTCGGCTCTTCCTTGAAAATCTCTTGAATACACTTTCTTCTTAGGGCATTTCCAAGCCCCTTTCGAAGGGAATAGATCGGCTCTAGGCTCTTTCTTTTTTCCTCGTACTCCTCCAAAGAAAAAATCTTAGGTTGCTGCAGGATAAAATGCCCTCGAAAGCTTTTGACCTGCCCGAAAAACACCAGTTTTCTTCCCTTTTTTAAAGTTTTTAAAAGATAGCTTGCATGAAAATATTGAATCAAGAGCTTTCCACTCTCATCCCCGGCGGAGCATTGCAACATTGAAAGCTTGGTATTTCGTAAAACCCTGGCATCCTCTAAAAGCACAAGAGAAAAAGCCATCCACTCCTTCTCCCTGGCTTCCAATATAGAACTAAGCTTAGGATATTGCAGATAGGAAATAGGAAAATCCTCTAAAAGATCTTCCTTGGTGTAAATATTCATTTTATGAAAAAGAGCGGCGGTTTTCTCCCCCACCCCCTTAATCCTTTCCACAGCATCCTGAAGCATAATTCTCCTTTAAACGCTTTCCCTTACAAAATAACAGCTATTCTCCTGATTACTGCCGGAGAACAGGCAGTTGGAATTTTCCTCTTTCCCTATAGGCATCTTAACCCACCGTTATTTACTGAAATAACTTTTCGCCCCACAAAAAAACAAGCTTATCAATTCCTCCGGGTAGCTTTTAGCTTTCTGCGTTATAACTTTGAAACGGTGGGCAATCTGAGCCCGCCAGTACTTGCTGAAAGCGAGCGAAGCGACGCTTGAAGCTTAGTACTGCTACGAGGGCGAGCTTAGCAAAAGCGTGCCCCCCGGTGCAAAGCTATAACGCAGAAAGCTTGTTAACCCTGAATTAATAAGCTTGTATAAATAGCGAAAACATTTCTGTAAAAACGACTCTTACTCTAGGGAAAGAAGATAATAGTACACTGCCTGTCCGCCGGCGTGAACCTCCACCTCAAGATTCGGCATATACTCCAAAATCTCCTTCTCCAAGGCCTTAGCCTCTTCTTCCGTTACTCCCTCTCCATAATAAAGACTCAGGATTTCTCCCTCTCCCATCTTCTCCAAGCCTTCCTTCATAGCCAAGGAAATGCTTTTTTCAGCGGAAAGCAGCCCCTGATCTCCCAGGAAAAGGATGTCTCCCTTATGGATTTCTCTTCCGTCAATGCTGGTATCTCGAACCGCATAGGTAATTTCTCCGGAAGAAACCATGGACAGGCTGTCTTCCATGCCCTCCTGGTTCTCCTCCACCGTTCCCTCCGGCTGGAAGGAAATCATTGCGGAAATTCCCTGGGGAATGGTCTTACTGGGCACTACGGATACGGAACGATCCTCCAGGATATCCTTTACCTGCTGGGCAGCCAGTAAAATATTCTTGTTATTGGGTAAAATAAAGACATGCTTAGCATGAATCTTCTCTACCGCAGCACACAAATCTTCGGTGGAGGGGTTCATGCTCTGTCCCCCGGAAACCACCTGGTCTACCCCAAGGTCTAAGAAAATATCTCTAAGTCCTTCACCGGAACATACGGCCACAAATCCGAAGTCCTTTTCCTCTACCGGTTCAGACTCTTTAGGAGCTTCTGCACCCTTAGGCTGTTCCTCCAGCTTTTCCATAGCCGCAATGCGGGAAGCATCCTCAATCAATACCTCATGGTGCTCAAGGCGCATATTGTCTACCTTCATTTTGGAAAGGAAGCCCAGGGTAAGACCCTTCTCAAAGGCATCTCCCGGATGATTGGTATGTACATGAACCTTAATCAAATCCTCGTCAGAGAAGCAAACGATGGAATCTCCGATACCGGAAAGGTAGTCTCTAAGCTTCTCTACCTCTTCGTCAGAGAAAGGATGATCACCATTTACCATAAATTCCGTACAATAACCGAAACGAATGTCCGCTGTAGAAATCTCTCCACGGCTCTTTCTCTCTCCGGTTAAAGCGGAAACGCCGGAATCTTCCTTAAATTCCAAATCCAGTTCAATCTTCTCTCCCTTTAAGGAACGTAAAGCTCCTTCCAGAACGCACATTAAACCGGCTCCACCGGAATCCACCACTCCCGCCTCTTTCAAAACAGGAAGCATTTCCGGAGTTTTCTTTAAAACCTCATCGCCGTAGGCCACCACCTTCTCCAAAAGAGGCAAAATCTCCTCTTCTGTTAAGGACAGCTCCATAATCTTATCCGCCATCCCCTTGGCTACGGTTAAGATGGTTCCTTCCTTAGGCTTCATTACCGCCTTATAGGCTGTTTCCACAGCTCTTTGGAAGGCCTTCGCCAAAACAATGCTGTCAGCTTCCTTTACTTCCAATAATTCCTTCGTAAATCCACGAATCAGCTGAGAAAGGATAACGCCGGAGTTTCCTCTGGCTCCGCGAAGAGATCCGCCGGACATCGCCTTACAAATCTCTTTCAAGCTTCCTCCCTCAATCTTTGCCACTTCCTTTGCTGCGGAAAGGATTGTCATGGTCATATTGGTTCCCGTATCTCCGTCCGGAACCGGGAAGACATTTAACTCATTAATCAAATCCTTTTTTGCATTCAGCTGATTTGCCCCGGCTAAGAAAGCCTTCTGCAAATCCCTTGCACTTAGTACTTTACCCACAGGTAAATTCCTCCTATTTCTTTGAAACTTAATCGATTACCCGAACCCCTTCTACATACACATTGATTCGTTTAACTTTCATTCCTGTAAACTGTGAAATTCTGTATCTTACACTTTCCATAAGGTTCTCAGCCACAGCCTGAATGCTTACACCATAAGCCACAATCACATGGAAGTCCAAACTGATTTCATTGCCCTGGATTTCCACGGAAATACCCTTGTGATAGCTTTCCTGCTTCAAAAGCTTTGCCAGTCCCTTTCCGGAAATGGGAACCGCAGCCATTCCAACAATACCAAAGCAAGAAACTGCTGCATTTCCTGCGTAGCTTGCAACGACTTCTTCGGAGATTTGTACCTCACCGTAATGAGAGGAGATTTTTCCTTTCATTGTCTTTCCTCCAATCCCTATCTTCTGTCCATTCTTAGTCATTATGTTTTTCCCGTAAGCAAATGCTCCTTTGCCCTAAGGGCAGAACCTGCTATGATGAGAATTTCGTATAGTATACCCCATTTTCCCTGTTCTGAAAAGGAAATCTATTGTTGTTCAGGATGAATGAACTGTCTCTTTTCTTTTTGATCTACTTAAAGAATCTTCCCTCTTCGCCTTTTAAAAATTTCTTTGCTTCTCTAAAAGATAGGATGAAAGTGCAAAGAAGCCGACAGATAATACTACAATCATTCCATAAAAAATCGGATCTTTGTACTCCCAGGATATGTTAGCGGCCAGCTCCGGCAAGGCACTGAACAAATATAAAAAGAGGCAAAAGAAAGCAATTATGCTGACTACTAAGGCTAATGCCTTTCCTTTAAATATGCTGGCCTGTACTGTCACACAAAGAATCGCCATGGTGGAAAGGAAAATCCAGAAAGCCGCCGCAGTGGCAAGAAAACGAATCATATATAAACTAAGTGTCCCAAAGCCTTTTCCGCTCATCACAAGATTCCAAAACATTTCCAAAAGATCTTTATATGCCTCTGTATCAATAGCAAAGTAGCTGATATTAAAAAAGAAAATCAGGACAATCACCAGGCCTGCCAAAAAGGTACTTATTAAGCTTTCAACAATCTTTGCCAATAAGAAATAAGCACTGTGTTTCGGCAGCATAAAGAGCATATAGCCCTGGGTTGTATTTAAATCCTTGCTTAGACTGGCCATACTGGATAATCCCAGAATAAAAATCACCAGAAAACTGAAGAAAACCAGTAAACCTGCACCAAGACCAGCTACTACAAAATTATCCGTTGCTGTTCCCAGCATCACAAAGGCCTGGGAAATAAAAAGGGCAAAGCCGCAGAGAATCTTCATAAAGGCGGTTTTTTTCATTTCATATTGTAGTAATGTCAGCATTTAGCCCTCCTTCTTTTTTCCCAAAAGACTTCTGTAACGTTCTGTAAGATTCTGCCCCTTGTTTTCCTGCATCCTCTCAAGCTGTTCCACGGAAAGTACCTTTCCCTGATGGAAGAAAATAGCAAACTGAACATAATCCTCCACCTCTTCCACCAAATGGCTGGAAAGAAGGATGGTACTGTTCTCTTTTTTCTTTTCCAAAATCATTTTTTCAATTTCTTCTCTGGCCAGAAGGTCTACGCCGTTAAAGGGCTCATCCAAAAGCACCAGCTTTGCATTTCGAGCAAGGGTTGCCGCAATTCTTGCCTTCTTGTCCATGCCCGTGGATAAGGCCTTAAAGGGAAGCTTTAGAGAAATATCCATCTCTTCCAGCATTCTCTTGTACTCTTCCTCCTGAAATTCCGGAAAGAAGCTTTTATGATACTTTCCATAGTCTCCCACTGTCATAAAGGGATAGGCCTGACTTTCTGTAGGCAGATAGGCAATGTCTTTTCTACTTTGAATGCTTAAGGGCTTTCCCTCAAATAATACTTCTCCACTGCTCTGCTTGGTTAAGTCTCCGAGAATCTTCATGAAAGTGGTTTTTCCGGAACCGTTCGGCCCCAAAAGAGCATAAATATTTCCCGGGTAAATATGTAAGGTGGCATCCCTAAGAGCAACCTTGGATCCGTATTTTTTTGTTAAATTTTTGCATTGAACCATAGCTTTCTCCTTTAAAGTATTTCGATTCTCTTTCTTTTTACCCTAGAAATACTAGGGATTCTTAGGGATAAATCATAATTCTTTCTTAAGTATTTAAAAAATATTGAGCTTTAAGGAAAGCTATCAAAAGCTAATGCTACTTTTCCTTTACAATATTCCATACATTAGCCCCCCTTATGAAATAGGACTCCTTATACTCTTTAGGCAAAAAAAAAGATATTGCTCACACAATATCTTTTCTAAAATCTTATTCAGCTACGCCGGATACGGCACGTTCTACTTTTCCGGAACGTAGGCAGGAAGTACATACGTACATCTTCTTTGTACCGCCATCTACCTTAACTCTAACCGATTTCACATTTGCTTTCCACATCTTATTAGATCTTCTATGTGAATGGCTTACCTGATTGCCGAAATGCACTGCCTTCTCACAAATAGCACACTTAGCCATGATTGCACCTCCCTCTTTTAAAAGTTCCACCGCAAAACAGCGACTAAAATATAATAGCAAAAAGAATAGTTTCTTGCAAGGGCTTTCTTGCTTTTTTCCTAAAACTCCTTATTTCCGGTTTTTTTCTTCCTATACATTCCCGGAAATAAACAAAATCCCACAGGAATACCGATCCTTAGTCTGTTAAATCAATATCCACTAAGTCGATTTCCTCGATGGCTTCCTCCTCCGGCAGATCAATCACCGGAGCGACGTATTCTTCTTCAACTTTATCCTTTTTCTTCGTATTGCTCTTCTGCTTTAAGCTTTCCAGGTTCTCTTCCGCCAAATCTTCTGCAGACTTTGTTACCCGACTTCCTCCTGTAATCTTGTCAATGGCTTCGGGAATCATATCAATAATCTTGGAAAATGCATCTTCATTCTTCACACGAATGAGCTTTGTTCTTCCCTCCTGGATAATCAGCATGGCGGCAGGAGTGATTTTGGAACTCATGGCTCCCGCTCCTCCATCCCCCTTTTTCTGATTCTCCTTCATAAAGGCTCCACTGGCCATTCCGCAGCTTACTTCCATCAGAGGAATCAGGGTGGTATTTCCCACAACAATGGGCTCTCCCACCACGGTTTTCGACTGGACAAAACCATCCAAGCCTTGAAACAGGGCGTTCAGTAATTCTTGTGTATTATGATTTGCCATCATTTCCTCCCTTAAAAAGCAATTCTCGGAACTTCCTGTTCCGAAGAAGATGAACAGCCACGATAACGATATGGATCAAACGAAACTTTCCCTTTGCCTTAAGCTCTCCATAGTAATAGGAGTCATCAAATTCCGGATAAACATGCAGGGAATCTCCGAGGAATGGGGATAAAAGTGCTATTCCCTGCAAAACCTGCCCCAAAGTGTAGGGATCCTCCATGGAAAGATAAAGCTCCCCCTTCCAGTTCCTGACCCTGGAATGATGGAGAAGATAGAGAATCTGGCGAAAAACAAGGACAAGCATCTCCTTTGTTTCTTCTTGGGTAAGCATCCGGATTTTCTTTTTTATTTCCTTCCCTTTCCGTATGGTCTTCTTAGGGATGGAAAGGATTTTCTCCATAGCTTTCATCAATTTTCTTCCTCTTCAAGTTCTGCTTCTTGTCCCGAACCTTCTACATTTCGAGAAGAGTCTTCGTCCTTTTCAGAATTCTCTTCCTTGCCGCTCTCAAAAAGAGTAAAAAACAAAAACTTTCCCTTATATTCTAATTTTCCCTCTTGAAAGCTTCCGGAAATTTTTAAACCGGGATAAGTAATTTTCCCTCTTCCCCTTGGTAATTTCTCCTCTCTCTCCTTCTCCCCGAAGATTTC
>NZ_CAUTEG010000106.1:0-7254 GCF_963537195.1 Oribacterium sinus
TGACAGGGAAATTGTGGGCTATAATCTGGCTCTCATCGGTTCTATCAATGATGACATTTTACCGATAGAGGATTTGGTTTTTTATTTCTTAAAATATCTTGTCCGCTACTATCCTAATGCTATTCTGGAACGCTATGGAATAGAACCGGAGGAGGGGGAAGCGGCTCTTTCCATTATGGATAAGATTGCCGTAAAAAGAGCCTGTATCAAAAAGGGAGGAGATGTGGATTACACCAGAGTCTCCCGTCTGATTTTAGATGATTTTCGCAGTGGCAGACTGGGAAAGATCAGCCTGGAACATCCCGGTAAGTGGTATGATGAAGGGGATGAGGATTCAGCAGTAGAATAAAGTGGAAAGATAATACCGGGAAGAAGCGATTTACAGAAATGAGGCCAAGGCATGACAGAAGCACAAAGACTTAAAGAGGAAGCCCGTTTAAAGGAAATGTGGAAATTAGAGGAAGAACATACAGATCTTCCCTATGTTGCCGGTGTTGATGAGGCAGGGAGAGGACCATTAGCCGGACCGGTAGTGGCGGCTACCGCCATTTTACCAAAAGAGCATCTTTTTTATTTTCTCAATGATTCCAAGAAAATGACGGAAAAGCGAAGGGAAGCCCTCTTTCTGGAAATCAAGGAAAATGCGATAGCCTATGGAATCGGCATCGTTTCTCCGGAAAGAATTGACGAAATCAATATCCTGCAGGCGACATATGAGGCTATGCGACTGGCTATAGAGGAGATGAAAAAGAACTTTTCTATTACCCCTTCCCTTTTGTTAAATGATGCGGTAAGGATTCCTTTGGTGGATATCCCCCAAATTCCTATTGTTCACGGGGATGCCAAGTCTTTGTCCATTGCGGCAGCCAGTGTTTTAGCAAAGGTCAGTAGGGATCATCTTATGCTGGACTATGCCAGGGAATATCCGGAATATGGCTTTGAGAAACATAAGGGATATGGAACCAAAGCCCATACAGAAGCTATTTTAGAGTATGGCTCCTGTCCTATACACCGGCGGAGCTTTTTAAAAAAGCTTTATGCCGGGAAATCATAAAACTTTAGGAGTACAGATGGGAAAGACAGAAGAAGACAAAATACAGAAGGTAAATGACTCAAAAAGGAAGCTTCTTCATTTAAAATCCTCTGTGAAGGCTACAGATAGTTTAAAGGCTTCCAATATTTCCAATACACTGAAGGGAAAGGCTTTTGAAGACAGAGCAGTAGCCTTTTTGGAAGAAAAGGGCTATGAAATTCTGGAGCGTAACAGTCGTTTTCATCATCTGGAGATGGATGTGGTGGCTAGAGATGGAGACACACTCTGCTTTATAGAGGTGAAGGGCAGGAAGGAGCATAGCCTTGTGCCGGGCCTTTATGCGGTGGATAGAGCGAAACAAAAGCGACTTCGTAACTGGGCCACAGCCTATCTTTGTAAACATGGCTATTCTTTGACAGAAACAGCCTGTCGCTTTGATGTGGTCAGTATAGAAGGAGAGAAGATTCAGCTGATTCAAAATGCCTTTTAAGAGAATCTATGGTATACTGGGCAAGGTTATAAATAAGAAGAAAGGCTTTCGATTATTATAAATACTTCAAGAAATAAAGAAGTATCTAAGGTTTAAGGAGAGAAAAATGGGAAGTACAGGAAAGAAAATCATTTTAACCGGAGACCGTCCCACAGGAAAATTACATCTGGGGCATTATGTAGGATCTTTGCGTAGAAGAGTGGATTTACAGAATTCCGGAGAATATGATCAGATCAATATTCTGATTGCAGATGACCAGGCATTAACGGATAACTACGATAATCCCAAAAAGATTCGGGATAATATTATCGAGGTGGCCTTGGACTATCTTTCCGTGGGGCTTGATCCCAATGTAAGTACTATTTGTATTCAGTCCGGATTGCCGGCTCTCCATACCCTCAGCTTTTATTATTTAAATCTGGTAACAACCCAAAGACTGAGCCGTAACCCCACCGTGAAGGCGGAGATGAAGCTCCGGGGCTTCCATGGGGGAGAGAGCGTCAATGATAATGAGGTAGGTCTTCCTGCGGGATTTTTCACCTACCCTGTTTCTCAGGCTGCGGATATTACCGCCTTTAAGGCGACTACCGTGCCGGTAGGAGAAGATCAGCTTCCTATGATTGAGCAATGTAAGGAAATCGTTCGTAAGTTTAATCAGCTGTACCAAAAGGAAGTGCTTTTAGAGCCGGAAATTCTTCTGCCGGAGCATTCCAGCCAAAGAAGACTACCGGGTACGGACGGTAAGGCGAAGATGAGTAAGTCCTTAGGTAACGGCATTTACCTTTCCGATGATCCAAGCACGGTAAAAACCAAGATTATGAGTATGTATACAGATCCTACTCATATCAATGTGGCGGATCCGGGACATGTGGAAGGCAATGCCGTATTTACCTATCTGGATGCCTTTGCACCCAAGGAGGATTTCTCTCGTTTCTGTCCGGACTATCAGAATCTGGAGGAAATGAAGGAGCATTACATGCGAGGCGGTCTTGGAGATGTTAAATGTAAGAAGACCTTACTGGCTGTAATGGAAGAAATTCTACAGCCTATCCGGGAGAAGAGAAAGCACTGGGAAAATAATATTCCGGAGGTTTATGATATTCTCTTGGAAGGAACGAAGCTGGCCAGACAGCGGACAGAGGAAACCTTGGGAGAAGTATGTGAAGCCATGAAAATCAATTACTTCCAGGGCAATTCCATCATTCAGGAATGGGAAACATGGGTACATGGAAGTCACGAGGGCTAAGAGGCTCTCTTTTGGAAGAGGAAATTAATCATACCATTGCGCTGTATGAGGAAAAGAATTTAGCCCTCATTCAAAAGATTCCCACCCCCATTACGCCTATTAAGCTGGATCAAAGCCATAAACAAATCACTTTGGCCTATTTTGATAAGAAGTCCACAGTGGATTATATGGGAATTGTTCAAGGGATTCCCATTTGTTTTGATGCTAAGGAATGTCACAAGGACTCTTTTCCCCTGCAAAACCTTCATGCCCATCAAATGGATTTTATGAAGCGCTTTATGCTGCAGGGAGGCATCAGCTTTATTATCCTATCCTTCAGCAAGAGAGGAGAGAAGTACTATGTTCCTTACCGGGAGCTGGAATACTTTTATCAGCGGATGGAAGAGGGGGGCAAGAAAAGCTTTCGTTTTGACGAATTACGGGAAGCTTTTCCGGTAGAGGCGAAAAGGGATTTGCTGGTTCATTTTTTAGAGGCTTTAAATCAGGATATTTCCGTATTAAATGAGCTATCGAAAAAGGATTAAAAGAGTCCGCTTTCCTTTGAATAGTAGGAATATAGTCGTATTTATTTGGTTTTATATCTGTAAAATGAGGAAAAATCATGAATATTATTGTGGTAGGTTGCGGTAAGGTAGGTCTTACCCTGGCAGATCAGTTGAACAAAGAGGGGCATGATATTACCATTGTGGACCAGGATGAAAAGGTTCTTCGCCATGCGGTGGATTTTTTGGATATTATGGGAATCCATGGAAATGGTGCTATGCTTCAGACTCTGAGGGAAGCCGGAGTGCAAAATGCGGATGTTTTAATTGCGGCAACCAGCCGGGATGAAGTCAATATGCTTTGTTGTCTTTTTGCCAAAAAAGAGGGAAATTGTCGTACCATTGCCAGAATTCGTGATCCTCAATATACTACGGAAATCTCTTACCTTCGAGATGAATTAAACCTGGCCATGGTAATCAATCCGGATATGGCTGCAGCAAAGGAAATTGAGCGTCTGCTTCGTTTTCCTTCTGCAATGAAGGTAGACAGCTTTTCTCGAGGAAAACTGGATTTGATTCGTGTAAAGGTACCCAAGGAGAGTCAGCTGATTGGTATTCCTCTTCATACCTTTCAAAAGGATACGGGCTTAAATGTACTTATTACTTTGATCCAAAGAGGAGAGGATATTCTTATTCCAAACGGTTTTGATGCTTTGGAAGCGGATGATTTGATGAGCTTTATTGCAGCACCCAAGGATGTAAGCAAGTTCTTTATTAAGTTGGGTGTGGATTATACCCCTGTAAGGGATTGTATTATCGTAGGGGGAGGACGAATCAGCTATTATATTGCCCGCTATATTGATGAAATGCATTTAAATATGCGTTTGAAAATCATTGATTCTAACAAGGAGCGATGTGAGTATCTGGCAGATGTACTTCCGGATAGTATTATCATTAACGGTGACGGTATTGATGCCGAGCTTTTAAAGAAGGAAGGAATAGAAAATACGGATGCCTTTTGTTCTTTGACAGGATTTGATGAGGAAAATATCATGCTTTCTCTTTATGCGGGAAAGCTTTCCGATGCCCGTTTGATTACCAAAATCAATCGTATTGCCTTTGAAAATGTTACCAATGAAATGAATTTGGGTTCTGTCATTTATCCGAAACAGATTGTTGCAGAGAGTATTCTTCGATATGTAAGGGCTTTGGAGAATTCCAAGGGCTCCAATGTAGAGACCTTGTATAAGCTTGCTGACGGAAAGGCAGAAGCTTTGGAGTTTAAGGTATTAAATGATCCGGATTTAATCAATATTCCATTTGCGGATCTGTCCTTTAAGCAAGGAGTTTTAATCTGCGGAATTATACGTCAGAATAAAATTATTACCCCTAGGGGCTCTGATGTTATGAAGGTAGGAGACCGGGTGATTGTGGTTACCACCAACACAGGATTTAATGATTTACGAGATATTTTGGAAGTAAAGAAGGAAGAGGATATTCATTATGAACTTTAGTATGATTGTCTACATCCTGGCTTGGGTACTGAGAATAGAGGGAATCAGCTTATTGCTTCCCTTTATTTGTGCCATAATATATCGGGAGCATAGTTCTGCTGCGGCTATATTATCCGTGTCGGCCATGTCTTTAGTCGTAGGGGCGGTTTTAACACGAAAAAAACCGAAAAAAATAGCCTTTTATACCAGAGAAGGTTTTGTTATCGTAGCAGGCTGCTGGTTGGTGCTTTCTTTAGTGGGAGCTTTACCCTTCTATATTAGCGGAAAAATTCCCCATTATATCGATGCGGTTTTTGAAATTGTTTCCGGCTTTACTACTACAGGTTCTTCCATCTTAAGCGATGTGGAGGCCTTAGGAAAGGGATTGATTTTTTGGCGTTCCTTTTCCCATTGGATGGGAGGCATGGGTGTATTAGTCCTTGTTTTAACGGTTCTTCCTTTAGGTGGCGGTTATAACATGATGATTATGAAGGCGGAATCTCCGGGACCGGATGTGTCTAAGATGGTGCCTAGAGTAGCAGATACCGCAAAAGCCCTTTATAAGATTTATTTTGTTCTAACGGTAATTTGTATTCTTGCCTTTTTACTTTCCGGAATGCCCTTTTTTGATGCTTTGTGTATCGGCTTCGGAACGGCGGGAACAGGGGGATTTGCCATCAGGAATTCCGGAATGGTGGATTATTCCATGTTTAGCCAGTTCTTGATTACCATTTTTATGATTTTGTTCGGTATTAACTTCAATGTTTATTATCTTTTACAAAGAAGAAAGTGGAAAGAAGCTTTTTCTTCAGAAGAAGCCAGAACCTATCTTTTAATTATCCTTTGCTCAACTTTATTCATCGCTTTTAATAATTTAAAAGAAATGGGAAATGGCCTGTTATTTGCCCTTCACCATGCTTTTTTTACGGTAGGAAGTATTATTACCACAACAGGCTTTTCAACTCTGGATTACAATCATTGGGCAGTACCCAGTCAAATGGTGATTTTATTCTTAATGATTTCCGGTGCCTGTGCAGGCTCTACGGGTGGCGGTATAAAGGTTTCCCGATTGATTATCTTATTGAAGAATATGGGGAAGGAGTTGCACCTCATTATTCACCCGGAAGCCATCAAGAGAATTCGTTTAGAAGGAAAAAGCCTGGATTACAATGTGGTACGTTCGGTAAGTACGTATTTGATTGCATATTGCTTTGTCTATATAATATCCATTTTTCTTATCAGCTTTGACGGTTTTGATTTTACTACAAACTTTTCAGCAATTTCCGCAACCTTTAACAATATCGGACCGGGATTGGCAAAGGTTGGACCAATAGAAAATTTCTCGATTTATTCGCCATTTTCAAAGGCGGTTATGATCTTTGATATGTTGGCAGGAAGATTGGAAATATTTCCTATGTTGATTCTGTTTTCTCCAAAGACCTGGAAAAGAACGAATTAGTTATAACTATTCGCTAAACTCTTGTTTAACGAATAGTTATTGCTTTTTAAAAAGGGATTATGCTATAATCTGGTAAAACTAAGATGCAACGGCTTGAATATGGCTTTGGTATCTATCAAATTCGGATTCAAGCTAAAAAGATTTGCTCTGTATTGATTATGGAGAAAAAACCTTATTAGAGAGAATAAAACTATTAGAGAGAAAAAGCTATGCCGTTACAATATCATTTAGAATTAGATAAACAGAATACTTTAAAGCTTCGTCAGTTACAAAAGGATTTACCCTCCTTTTGTGCTTCTTTTTTTCGTGGTATTGATCAAGTTACTTCCTCCAGAACTAAAATTGCCTATGCCTATGATTTAAAGGTGTTTTTTCAATTTTTATTAGAGGAAAAAAAGCTTCGTTCCGATATTTATGATTTTGAAGCTCGGGATTTAGATCGTTTATCCCTGGTGGATTTAGAGGAATATATGGAATTTTTGAAATATAGAACGAAAAAAAAGACTGGTAAAGAGGGACAAATTGAAGAAGTTGAAGTCTTAAATCATAACAAGAGTATCAAAAGGAAAATTTCCAGCTTAAAAAGCTTCTTTGGCTATCTATATAAAACTGAGCAAATCAAAGAGAATAAGACCGCTCTTCTCTCCTTACCGAAGCTTTCTCAGGAAGAGATTGTTCGTATGGATCAAGGAGAAGTTGCACAGTTTCTGGATCAGGTAGAGTCCGGAGAAGATTTAAGCAAAAAGGAAAAGCTTTACCATGAGAAGAATCAAGTCAGAGACCTGGCTATGATGCAGTTAATGCTGGGAACCGGAATACGTGTGTCGGAATGCGTAGGTTTAAATTGCTCCGATGTAGATTTCCAAAATAATGCCATTCGTATCCACAGAAAGGGAGGCAAGGAGGTTTCCATCTACTTTTCCGACGAGGTGGAACAAGGCTTAAGAGCTTATATGGAGGAAAGAAAAGCTAAAATCCCGGCTTCAGGACATGAAAATGCCTTATTCCTATCTTTACAAAATAAAAGAATGTCTGTACGAACCGTGGAATT
>NZ_CAUTEG010000107.1:0-7249 GCF_963537195.1 Oribacterium sinus
GGTGCCACCAAAAGGGATCCCCCGTACATATATTCATCCTCAACGGCTATCGCTTTCTTATCCCCGGGGAAAGCCATAGGAAGCGATTGCATCATGGGCATTCCATCGCGGTGTGCTAGCTGAGCCGTCTGAACACTATAAGGTAAAAGATTCTCTCTCAGCCAAGCGTAATATTTATAAAGCCTTACCGTATAGTCGCTATAAACCCAAGGCTCTCTAGGCTGTGTTCCGTGATAGCGCATAATCGGGCAAAATGTAGCAAATTCAGTCCATCGAATGTAGCTTTCCTCATCACAAAGTCCGTCATATCCGCCCGCGTCCACACCCCAGAATGGAAGACCAGAGGCTCCAGCGCTCAGTCCTCCATGAATAGAATAAGTAAGGCCTCTGAATCCGGATAACTGATCTCCGCCAAATTGACAGGCATAGCTTTGGGTTCCCGCTGCAGCAGACCGGGAGAAAAGAACATGATCTTCTCCTCGATACTTCAAAAACAGCTTTCGATAGGCTTTCGTATATGCCGTAGCATAGGCATTATGCATTTCATCGCCCTTACGGCCATCATAAAATACCGCTTCATCCGGTGTGATTTCCCCGAAGTCTACCATTGTTCCGTCAAAGCCCGCATCCATCCTGTCTTTCCACTCCGCTTCCAAAAGCTCCATAGCCTGCGGGTGAGAGAAATCAATTTCCGACGGGAGTTTTTTCTTTCCTGTGTAGAAGGGTGTCCTGGTAATCGGTAGCTCTTCCTTCGGACAGTTCGGTAAATACGCAGCAGCTTCCTCCTCTCCGATATGAGAAAACTGCCACGAAAATACACGGATTCCCCGCTGATGGGCAAAATCCGCAATCTGATATAGCTCTTCCTTATTACAGTGGTCTCCATACTTCCATCCTGCGCCTTCCGCATACAAGCCGGAATGAGGGATATCCAAGTTTTGGAAGCGGTTGATAACCCCCTCCATTTCCTTAACCACATCATGCGTGGGGCCATCCCCCCATCTTCCCACTCCGCCGCCTGCCCAGGGTCCAAAAACCCATTCCGGCGGAAGAAGTGGCTTCCCTGTAAGCTCCGTATAGGCATTCATATTTTCTGCCGGGCTTCCGGTAAATATCGTAAAGTCCGTTTTCTCTCCCATGGTAGAAACTCTTAAGCCATGATATTCTCTTCCGCAGTCCACCCGAATTCGATAAAAGCTGTTTATAAAAAGGGAGTATCCCGCTGTAGAATGGAATAAGGGAATATTCTTGTAGGACTGATTCCCTATGGAACATCCGCATCCTTCAAAGGCATCTCTATGCCAGAGACTCAATATTTTTCTACTCTGGTTTACCGCGTCAAAACGCTCTCCAAAGCCGTAGAGCATTTCTTCAGGATGCATGCCTTGCCGAAGGTCGAAGGCCATCCTCCCCTTAGTTCTATATAGTCGAAGATTTTCTTGATTTAATAAAAACTTATCCTCAATGGAAATTTTCCATTGCTTCCCCGGTACAATAGTCACTTCACCGAAAGAACCGTTGATTCGAAAGCAGTCTTTCTCTCTTTCCAATTTAAAAGGCACCGGTACTCCTTCAAAATCGCCCTTTTTTTCAAGATAAAACCGTACCGCTTTTTTCTGTGGTATAAGGTAGGCTTTTTTACACTCTCCCTCCATAAGAAAGGAAAGAGTAACCCTATCTTCTCCCTCTTCAACACTCTCTAATGAAGAAAATGACTTCCAATTTCCTTCATCCGCATTCCCCAGCGTACCGTCCGCATACCACCAGGAGGTCAAAGTTCGAAAGTAAGAAGTCAACTTATCCAGCGCTTTGCATGCCTCCTGAATCTCCTTTTTCCGTAGGGCTTCGTTGCACAGCCTTCTTTGTACCCAAGGATCAACTTTATCGAAGGCATTTTCACAACGAGCATTGGGGAAAAAGTCCAGCCCCTCCAAAATCAGAACATCCTGCCAACACTGTACCGTAACAATACGGTCCGCAAGATTCTCCTCCGTCGTCTCCTCCTCCGTTTTTTGTAAGTCCAAAATCTTCTTCCTGCTAAGGGAGCTCGGCCACTGCAAGACCGCAGGTCTCTGCCAATGCATAATTCCGCTGGGAAGGATAATACAGGCACATTTTACATACTCTACACTCGCCTTCTCTCCAAAATAACACTCCAGGAAGGTTTCCGGGTCATAGTCAAATTTATTCTCATAATTGGAATTCAAATCCAAGGGCGTTAAAGCCAAAAGCTCATTGGTCTGATTTTTCTTTCTGTAGATTTGAAAACGGAAGCAATCCTTCTCATCCGGTATCCCACCGAATAGCGTCCAAGGGATTGCAAAGGAAGCCGTCCAGGAATCTTCTCTAACCTCAAGCCCAAGCTGATAAGCCGAATCCGGAATTTTGCATATTTCGGCCTCATTTTTTTCCTGAAAATCATCATTTAAAATAGCCTGATCCCCACCGTGATAAGTCATTCCCTTTTCTGTATGAGCATCCTGCCTTCCATCCGAGTCTGCCGCAAAAACGGCATAGTCCCTCTGACCGAACCGCTTTCCGGAAAGAACAAGCTCTACTTTATCTTTCCTCTTCATCCATTCCAATTCCCTGGTATTTCCATCCTTAGGCCGTAGAACTCTCGGACTAGTTTCATAGCAAGTTACTTTCACATAAAGATTGCTTTTGTCCCACAGCATCTCGGCTTCCGTCTTGGAAAGAACTACTCTTCCGCCTGCACTGTAAAAAGTCTCAAAGTGTACGGTCTTCTCCCGGTCTACTGTATTTTCCCGTTCGACTGCCCCCCTCACGGCCTTCCCTAAATAGACAACCCCGATTCCATAGCTATTCTCTTTTTCTGTGTCCATCTCTATTTCTCTACTTTCCCGCTTCATGGTCTATTTTCATCCTTCCATTATCCATTCTTTCTCTTCTATTCTTTCTCTTCCATTCTTTCTTTTCTATTCTTTCACTGCACCCTCGGTCAGGCCCTGCTTAATAAACTGTTTTTGGAAAAGGATAAACAGCAGTATATTGGGTAGAATCACGATGGTGCTTGCCGCAAACAGGCGTCCAAACTCCGTCGTGTGTTGCCCTCTAAATAGTTGCAAGGCCACCGATAAGGTTCTCTTATTCATGGATTTTGTAAAGGTAAGAATATCAAAGAGATTTGACCAGTAACCGTTTAGCGCAAAGACAACCTGGGTTGCAATAGCCGGCTTACTTAAGGGGATAATGCAATGCAGTAAAGTTTGCAGCCTTGATGCACCGTCAAGATACATGGACTCTTCCAGTTCTCTCGGTATGGCTTCAAAAAATCCTCTGTAAAAAAAGGTACTGCCGGCCACACAGGTTCCGCCCCAAAGTAGCCATATTCCCTTATAATCATCGATGAGATGCAGACCGTTCAGTACCGTATATTGAGAAATCATAGCCAGCTGAGCGGGGATCATCATGGTTAGCAACAGGATATTGAACAATAATTCCTTTCCCGGAAATTTAAACTTGGCAAAGGAATAGGCCATAGTTACCGAAACAAACAGATTGATGAATACGCCTCCAGCCGTGACAATCACCGTGTTCAAAAAGTACGTTTGAAAATGACCGGAGAACCAGACCTTCACATAATTTTTAGTATAAAGCGGAAGCTTCGGGAAAATAATCGGTTCATTGGGAAGTACGCCCTTAACCTTCATAAAGGAGGTGGATACCATGGATAAGAATGGCAGTAAGCTGATTACACATATCAGAATCAGAAGGATATGAACCAAAAACTGTTCCATTGTCTGTTTCTTTTTCATTTTTATCCTCCTTACTCATCCTGACCGTAGCGCAGATACTTCTTTAAAAACATGGACAGGATGAAAACAACGCCTCCCATCACTAAACCGCAGGATGCGGCATAACCGAATTCAAAGTAGTTAAATGCACGCCGATACACATAGTCCATAACCACATCGGTTGTGCCTATCGGATCTCCCTTTGTAAGCAGAAATACCTGGATAAAAATGTTCATCGCACCGTTAATCAGATTAATCAGCAAATAAAAAGTGGTGGCTTTCAAGCCGGGAACCGTAATATACCAAAACATCTGTACATTGTTCGCACCATCCACCTTGGCAGCCTCATAACGATCCATGGGAATCCCCTGAAGACCGGCTGTGTAAATAATCATTACCCAGCCGAAGCCTTTCCATATAGAACAGAACCAAATGACGAAATTTGCCGTCCAGGTATTTTTCAGCCAGGAAACCGGCTCCTTCAGAATCCCAATGCTCGTCAAAATATAATTGACAAGACTCCCGTTATCGGGCTGAAAAATATAATCCACGATATTACAGAAAACAACCCAGTCACAAATAACAGCGATATAAAGTAAAATTTTGTAGATATTTTTTCCAAAACGCAGGTTATGGATGAAGACCGCAACCAAGAGTCCTAAAATCAGCTGTCCGGGCACGGTAATCAGTATGGCAAGGATATTGTTTCGAAATGCCATCCAGAAAAAGTAGGCATCGGAGCCTTTTACGTGTATATCTGTAAAGATTTTCCTGTAATTGGCCAAGCCGACAAACTCGTTTTTTGCTCCGGGCATAATGCTGTAATTGGTGAAGGATATATAGATATTTTTGATTTGCGGGTAGAGGACAAACAAAATAAAAAGCACGGTTCCAATCAATAAAAACGGAATAACCGAAATCCACTCTCTGATCCCTTTTTTAAATCGTCTTGAAAATGACTGTTCTCCCATTTCCCTACTTCTCCTGTCTAAGAACTTTTAAACGAGAAATCGCACACTTTGTACACGATACTCGTTATGAAACAAAAATAGCGGAGATTTTTCTGAAAACGAGGTATCCGGCACTTTAGACCAATCTCTCGTTACAAGCAAAAGCTTTGTTCGAAAATTCCCCGCTATTTCACTAAGTTCAATTATTTATCCGCATCCTGAAGGAGTGCATCGATTTCCGTTGCCGCCTTCTTTAAAGCGGACGCCGGCTCATCCTCATGCAATAAGCAGCTGGTAAAAGCAACTGTCAACTTATCGGACATCTTTTCCCAAACCGGTGTCGGCGTTCTGGGTACGGCACCTTCCAACTGCTTCAAATAAATGTCCATATAGGGTGTATTTTTTACTTCGTCACTTTCCGCAACCGATTTAACCGTCGGAACAAGATGTCCTCCGCCTACGGCCTGTGCGGTTTGTGCGTAATCACTCATCAAGAACTGCGCAAATACCCATGCAGCATCCTTGACTTTGCTGCCGTTAAAAATAACCAGGTCTTCTCCGCCGTTAACCGTAAGAGAACCTGCACTGCCTGCCGGAAGAAGTCCTCCCTCTACCTTCGCAATCTGCTCCTCATCGTCATTTGCATAGAACCATGGTCCCTGATAGGAGAAGAGATACTGTCCGTCATACAGTCCGTTTGCCGCATCCGGCTTTCCTCCGTTCATGCAAGGGCCGATAATTCCCTCGTCGTACCATTTCACAATGGTTTCCATCGCTTTGATGCTTGCTTCACTGTCTAAATAGCCGGAAGCTTTCGTATAATCCTCATTGGTATACACACCGCCCAGAGAATTAAACAGCGGCGCCATGGACCACGGGTTCGGACCTTCACAGGCAATCAGATACTGGTCTTGATTCAGCTTATCCTTAAGAGCCACAACCTCGTCATAGGTCTTCGGAAAATCCTTTAAGCCCAACTGCTCCATCACTGCTTTACTCCAGGTACCGGAAAGGCAATTGGTATTTAACGGAAGACCGTAATACTTCCCGTTATAATAATTGGTCTTCAGCGGTCCTTCAAAGAGCTTATCCTTCATCTCCTTAAAGCCTTCCAAATCGTCTACCGGCTCCAGTGCCCCCATCTTTGCAAGTTCCGGCACCCAGATAATATCCATTCTCATTAGGTCTGGGCCGGTATTTCCGGAGATACCGGTAATGATTTGTTGCATCAAGCCGTCATAGGGCATTCTTACCGCATCAATATGGATTTTAGGATAGCGCTTTTCAAATTCGGGGATAATCTGTTCCGTTAAAACTTCTTCTTCTGCATCCGAATGCGTATGCCAATAGGTCACGGTTGCTTCCTCTCCATTGTAGGCAATGGCCCTTTCTGATGCTTTCTGATCCTCTCCATCCGCCTTTTCCTGAAGAGAAGATGTCTCACTCTTTCCCGCATCACCGGAAGAGCTTCCACAGCCAAAGAGTGCAGTCGTTGCAACAAGCGTTGCCATAATACTCGCCAAAACTTTCTTTTTCATTTCTCCTCCTTTACAAAGTGAATTTTTTGTTTTCATTTTGCTTTTTATCCTGCTTTTAAGCAATGCCTTTTTTTGTCTTATTTGTGCTTTTTTTATGTTTTTTTCTTTTGTATATATTTATTATTGTGCATTTCGTCCAGCAATAGTATAATAGCGTTTATAATTATTGAAATGCTATTTTCGGAGAGATTAACAATGGAATTAATAGAGTACGAACAAGTTATTCCGGAAATCAATTGCTTTTGCAAGGTTTTTCATTCACAACTCATTGAGAAAGAAAAAAAAAGTCCCACCGGTCGCCCTCTTCCTCACTGGCATAGCAGTTACGAATTTAATGTCTGTATAAACGGAAGGCTCGAAAATCATATAGAAAATGAAGTGAGTTATATAGAGTCGGAGGAGTTTGTTTTAATCAATCCGAATGTTGTTCATACCTCCTACGAAGTGAGCGAAGATTATCTCGGCTTTGCCGTTTTGATTCCCGAGGAATATATCCGCATGTATTTTGAAAATCCGGATAAAAAACAGGTTCTGCTTTTTACCAAACAGAATTATGCTCCCCATAAAGAAGAAATCTGGCGGCTCCTATACAAGCTGTATCTATATTCTCTTTCTACCGCATCCAATAGGATTATTGGGATGAACAGCTGTATTTTATCCATCTTTACCCTCCTTCTCACTGAGAATGAAGAGGAAGAAGAAAGTGCCGATACCATGGATGCTCTATCCTTAAAAAGCGGATCGCAATACACAGACTATGTCAACGTCCACTATAGAGAAAATATTCAATTGAAGGATGTGGCATCTCACTTCGGTTTTACCACTGCTTATTTTTCAAAGCTTTTTTATCGTGAAACAGGACGAAATTTCAAATTTTATTTGTCCACTATTCGCTTAAGTCACGCAGTATTCCTCTTAAAATCTACCGACCTTTCCATTACGGAAATTGCAGATAGAAGCGGATTTCCTAAACTGCGAGCATTTACGGATTTATTCCTAAAGG
>NZ_CAUTEG010000108.1:0-7217 GCF_963537195.1 Oribacterium sinus
TCGGATTTGAGCATGGACCAAGCGTACAGGCAGGTATCCTTACCAACCAGCACGTGATTGAAGAAATGTTCCAAGATATCATTACCAACGGAACAGATGTTAAGACAGCCGCTAAAGAAGCTGAAGATAAGTTAAACAGCTTAATGGAAGCTGCTACGCAATAATCTTTTTCTTCTCGGAAAAGGCTGCAAGAAGATTTCTTCTTGCAGCCTCTCCAAACTAGAAAGGTAGGTCAGAAAATGAAGACAAGATCTTATACGAAATGGTTGTTTGTACTTCCTGCCGTCATTGTCGTAGCCGCCCTTTTTGTCTATCCCATTTTTTCCAGTCTCTTTTTCAGTATGACCAGTAAGAATCTAATTCGACCAAGATACAGTTTTCTGGGACTGAAAAACTATAAAGATATTCTAAGTGATCCCAAATTTTGGGCAGCCTTTTTGAACTCTTTAAAATGGACTGTATTTTCCTTGTTGGGACAGATATTGGTAGGCTTCACTGCTGCTCTGGCCTTAAATCGGGTAAAGCTCTTTAAAGGGATGTATAAAACTCTACTGATTATTCCCTGGGCCTTCCCTTCCATCGTTATCGCCTTCTCTTGGACTTGGATTTTAAACGGAGTCTATGGCATTTTACCGAATCTTTTGGTGAAATGGAAAATTTGCGAAACCGCTCCACAGTTTCTCACAGAAAAGAATCTGGCTTTTATCGTACTGGTACTCATCAACATTTGGTTCGGAGCACCGATGATTATGGTCAATGTCTTATCTGCTTTACAAACTGTACCACAGGACCAGTATGAAGCCGCAAAAATCGATGGTGCCAGTGCCTTGCAGTCTTTTCAACACATCACCATTCCTCACATCAAGCTGGTTATGGGACTTTTGGTGGTTTTAAGAACGGTTTGGATTTTCAATAACTTCGACTTAATCTATCTGATTACCGGTGGAGGACCTGCCGGAAGCACGCAAACCGTCCCCCTTTATGCCTATGAAATGGGTTGGGGAACCAAGCTGCTGGGAAAATCCTCTGCTGTAACAGTGCTGCTGTTTATTTTCTTAATGAGTGTTTGCATTATCTACTTCACCATTATGAATTGCTGGGAAAGGGAGGAAAATAAATGAGAAAGAAATATTTTGCGAGCTTAATCAGCCACATCTACCTCTTGCTCCTCTGTTTCTTCGCCATTTTCCCCTTGCTATGGATTATTATTTCCTCCATTAAAGGAAAGGGCGAATTAACCGGGAATCCCACAGCCTTTCTCCCAAAGGTAGTAACTTTGGAATATTATCGCCATGTGATTTTTGATTTGGGATTCATTGTAAATATCCAAAACAGTGTCATTATTTCCTTAGCAACAACCGGAATTGCCATCACAATTTCCTCTTTGGCAGCCTATGGCATTGTTCGATTCTTCCCTAAAATCGGAACGGTACTATCGAAGGTTTTGGTTACCACCTACATTTTCCCTCCCATCCTTTTAGCCATTCCTTATTCCATCGTAATGGCAAAGCTGGGACTGACCAATACCAGAATCGGATTGGTACTGGTCTACCTTTCCTTCAGTATTCCCTATGCGGTTTGGCTTTTGGTTGGATTTTTTAAAACTGTACCCATAGGAATAGAAGAAGCCGCAAAGATAGATGGAGCCAATAAAATTCAGGTGTTTATGCAAGTAGTTATCCCCCTAGTTGCACCGGGTATCGTAGCCACCGCCATTTATACCTTTATCAATGTTTGGAATGAGTTTTTGTACTCTTTAATCCTAATCAATGATACTTCCAAGATGACTGTGGCTGTTGCCCTTCGCTCTCTAAACGGTTCAGAAATATTGGACTGGGGCGATATGATGGCGGCTTCCACATTGGTAGTAGTTCCTTCCATTATCTTCTTCTGCCTGATTCAGAATAAGATTGCAGGAGGACTGTCCGAAGGAGCTGTAAAGTAAGTTCTTGTAAATGATAAAAAAGCGAGGAATAAAATATGATGAATTATGCCGTAGTGGGTGTGGGCTATTTCGGTGCAGAATTGGCTCGTATCATGAAAGAACAAGAAGATGCACAGGTTGTTGCCGTATATGATCCGGAAAATGGAGAGACTATTGCGAAAGAATTATCCTGCGATGCAGAAGCAAGCTTGGAATCCCTTGTATCCAGACCGGATGTAAATTGCGTTATCGTGGCATCCCCAAATTATTTACACAAAGAGCCGGTAATTTTGGCTGCAAAGCACGGAAAGAATGTTTTTTGCGAAAAGCCTATCGCCCTCTCCTACGCAGACTGTGATGAAATGGTAAAGGCCTGCGAAGAAAATCACGTGATTTTCATGGCAGGACACATCATGAATTTCTTCAATGGTGTACACCATGCAAAGGAACTGATTAACGAAGGAAAAATCGGAAAGGTTCTCTACTGCCATTCCGCCAGAAACGGCTGGGAAGATGTGCAGGAGTCCGTATCCTGGAAGAAAATTCGGGAGAAGTCCGGAGGACACCTTTATCACCACATTCATGAGCTGGATTGTGTTCAGTTCCTCATGGGAGGGATGCCGGAAGAAGTTACTATGGAGGCAGGAAATGTGGCTCATCAGGGCGAGGCCTTTGGTGATGAGGATGATATGATTTTCATTACTGCTCGTTTTAAGGATGGCCGTTATGCTGTGATGGAATGGGGTTCCGCCTTCCGTTGGCCGGAGCATTATCTATTGATTCAGGGTACAAAGGGCGCCATCAAGCTGGATATGTTTGATGCCGGCGGCACCCTGAAGGTAGACGGAAAAGAAAGCCATTTCCTTCTCCACGAAAGTGAGGAAGAAGATGCGGACAGAACCCGCATTTACCATGGTACGGAAATGGACGGTGCCATTCAATACGGTAAACCCGGCAGAAAGCCCCCACTATGGCTACAGGGCATTATGAAGAAGGAAATGGCCTTCCTCAATGGTATAATGCACGGTAAAGAAGTAAGTGACGAATACAAGCCCCTTCTCACCGGAGAAGCCGCAAGAGCCGCTATTGCCACAGCGGATGCCTGCACAAAGTCCAGAATGGAAGACAGAAAGGTAAAGCTTTCGGAAATTATCGGATAAAAAGATAATCACTCTTTCATAATCCACCGGATAGCCTTTTCAATCCTTTGCTCCACTTCACAAAAATGGTTTCCGGGATTTAGCTCAAAATTCACACAGTAGCCCGAGGATTGGTAGTGCTCTACCAGTTCCCGGGTTTTTCTTTCTATGGTGGACAGTACGGCATGCTTTGTCTTCGCTTCCTCAATTCCCAAAGAAAGATAGAGCCTCTCCACTTTGCCCAGCATTTTCTTCTCCTTGGCAAAGGAAACGAAGCCTGGATACCAAAGAGAGCCGGAGACAGAGGCAATTCGAGAAAATAAAGTACTTCGATAGCCGGCATATAGGGCAAAAAGCCCCGCCAAGGAATACCCTGCCAAGGCATAACAGTTCGGCTCTTCTCCAAGAATTTCTACAGCCTTAGGAATAATTTCCTTTTCTAAGAGGGACAAATATTCATCCGCCCGGCCGATAAAGTCCTTTTCCGTATTAATTAAAGCGGGACTATTCCAGGGACACATGTCCTTCTGCCATTCCAAGTTATTGATACAAAGAAGCGGAAAGCTAAAGTACTCCTGCCCTTTTAAAAGCTTTACCACCGCCTCTTCCTCTTCGGAAAAGCAATGAAGAATCAGTAGCGGAGAGGATAATTTGCCTCCCAAAGCTTTTGCTTCCATAGTCTGACCATTTGTGTTCAGTCTGCTATTTGTATTCGCCTGATTTAATTTATTCTCCACCACACTTTCAAGCGGTTGATACAGTATCGCTTTCTTTCCCTCTACGGAAAAGGACGATATTTTCAGCTCTTTTTCCATTCCTATATTCTCCATTCCTATTTTTTCCATCTCTGCTTCCAACATATCTGGTTTCTACATCGCTGCTTTTGCATCGCCGGCTTTACATCCCCGGCTTCTGCATCATCGGTTTCTGCATCCCCGTTTTTGGAATCTCCGGTTCATACATATCCGGCTTCCGTCTCTCTATTTTCTGTATCTGTCAAAGTATCATTCTCTAACCACTCACTATACTATAGCATTGTTTTACTTTTCGAAATACAAATCTAAAAAAAGCCGGAAATCATGGGGAATATTGTAGATTGCCTTCTCATTTGTGCTAAAGTAAAAAAAGACTGCTAAAAATCAAAGCCATGATTTCTTTAGCAAATATTCTGCTAAATATTCTAGCTTTAATTTCAATGCCACAAGATTACTTCATGATGAACTTACCGTATGAGAGGAGTTACTATGCAGAAAACCATCTATCTTGCAGGAGGTTGCTTTTGGGGGGTAGAAGCCTATTTTCAAAGAATTCCGGGAGTGCTTTCTACCTGTTGCGGTTATGCCAACGGAAACAGCAGAAATCCCAGCTATAAAGAGGTTTGCCACAACAATACCGGCCATGCGGAAACCGTAAAAATAGACTACGATCCGGAGCGCCTGCCTTTAAAAAATCTTTTGCGCTATTATTTTCGGATTATTGACCCTACCAGCTTAAATAAGCAGGGAAATGATGTGGGCACCCAATACCGCACCGGCATTTACTATGTAGAGGAAGCGGATAAAGAAATTATCCTGGAAGCTCTAAAAAAAGAGCAAGAGCAGTACAGCTCTCCTTTGGTAGTGGAAGTGCTTCCCTTAGAAGCCTTTGACTCTGCGGAAGAATACCATCAGGATTATCTGAATAAAAATCCGGGAGGCTACTGTCACATTTCCCTTGCCCTGGCGGATGAGCCATTGATTGACTCAGAGCAATATCAGCCTCTTTCCGAAGAAGAACTACAGGAAAAGCTGACAAAAGACGAATACAATGTGCTGGTGAATAGTGCTACAGACCGCCCCTTTGAAAATGTTTATTGGGATACAAATGCCAAAGGGCTTTATGTGGATAGAGCCACCGGAGAGCCTTTATTTTCCTCCAAAGACAAGTTTCACTCCGCCTGCGGCTGGCCCAGCTTTGCAAAACCTATTGCCGGAGAAGTAATCCGCTATCTGGAGGATGATAGTCTGGGAATGCGTAGAATAGAAGTCCGTTCCCAAGGTGGTGACTACCATCTGGGTCATGTCTTTAATGACGGTCCAAGAGAACTGGGAGGCCTGCGCTACTGCATTAACTCCTCTTCTGTCCGCTTTGTTCCCTATGAGGAAATGGAAAAAGAGGGGTATGGAGAATTGAAGAAATATATATAAAAATCCATCTTCCTTGCCTTAGTTGCCGGCGCAACTAAGTTCCCTCCAGTCCCTATACGCTCTGACGTTCCATCTACTCTTCAAATCATATTGAAACGAAAACAAAGTATGATAAAATAGTAAAAATTAATGTTTGAATAGTACGGAACAAAAACAGAGACGATAAGTAAAATCTCTTAAAGAGAAAAGGCAAGGAGGGCAAAATGAAAGCAAAAAAACAATTCATTTTAGTACTATTCCTTCTCCTTAGCTTTGTTTTTCTGTCTTGTGCAAAGGCAGAAAAAGAAGCTGGCGGGACGGACAAAACAGGGGCAGAATCCGGTGATTCACAGGAGCCGCAGAAGGACAGCGGAGAAGAAAAAGAAGCACAAGCTGAAAGCACGATAATAGGAATGCCCCATATCCTTTTAGAAGAAATCGGAGAAAGGCACACAGATGCAAACTATCATTATCTGTATAGTATAGAAAGTACTAAGTTACACCTGAAGGAAGAGGGTGAGGAATTTGATGCCCTGAGAAGGGCCTTTGAAGACTATAACAAGGAAGTAGAAAACCTATATCAAAAGGATTTTGCGGAACTGACAAATATTGCTAATACTTCAGAAGAGGCCAAAAGGAATGTGGCGAACTACTTAGGAAATACTCCTGAAGTAAAGACCAATAGTGATGTTATTCGCGCAGACAAAAGCATCGTCAGCATTTTAAATTCCAAATCCATAGATTACACCGGAAGCGGAAGTGAGTATCAGTACTATTCTGTGAATTTTGATAGTAAAAGCGGAAAACGACTGGCTTTTTCCGATGTGGTAAAAGACAGGGACAGCTTCTTTGCTTTGGCAGAAAAAAGAGCACAAGAATCCGCAGGTACAGTGGTGGAATTTCCTCTTACACTTGTACAGAGTATAAAAGAGAAGGGAGATGAACTTACCTGGACAGTAAATGCGGAGGGCGTTTCCCTATATTCCGATATCGATCTTACCGGCCGGTCTCTTAAGTCTCCCAAAGTTCTTACCGTATATTTTGATGAAGGGGAGAATATATTTGCCGAAGAATATACTAAGACGGAAGAAGACTATGTAATCCCACTTTTTGACAATATGTATCTGGATTTAGATGTGGAGGGAAGCGGAAAACGGGAGCCCGTTTATCTAAAAAAACAGGAAGAAGAGGGAATGTTTTATTTGGATATCTCCGTCGTTTCCGGCAGTAGAGAAAGTGGAGCTGTGGAAGGCATTGACGGAACTCCATATCTTCTCAAAAAATCCGGAAAATACTACATTTACCTCTTTAAGGATGAAGAAGACGGGGTAACTTTACTCTATAGAATTGACCTCTCCACTATGGAATTAAAACCGGAGGAAAACTGGAATGTCGACCTATCCGCTAGAGAATACTACTTTAAAAATGTAGACAATATCGAATATACGCATCTTCTCAAGGAAAATTTTACGGATGCTAAAGGGTTTTGCGGAGCAGAAGACAACGGCTTTCTCAGTACCAATACTGTAGAAATAGACTGGTTGATTGATGCGGAAGCTTATCCAAAACCCAATGGAAACCGATACAAAATAACCAGCAATCATGTTATCCAGGCCATTCAAGATGTTCCGGTTCAAGAAGTAGATGCAAATGGGAATGCGCTAAAAGAAGGAACTATCCCCACCGGTTCCTATCTCCTACTGATGTATACGGATAATGCCTCTTACATGGATATGCGCATTGTTGATGAAAAATATATAGACAATGTAGGAAATGAGGACTTCAGCATTTTTAACCTAAATGATTTTAGTCAATTCCAATACAATGGAACTTGCTACCGAGTACCAGTTGAAAGAGATACGCAGAATTGGACTTTAAATATCAATGGAAAAGATGAAAATGAACTCTTTAGGGGAATGCTGTATGTTGGCTAATATTGGCTAAAGTCAACGCATGCCGGTTCTGATACTATCTTAAAGATTGGAAAAA
>NZ_CAUTEG010000109.1:0-6822 GCF_963537195.1 Oribacterium sinus
AACCGGTCATATTTCTTCTGGACGGTGTATAAGCTTTATATGTCTTAATACCCATTTTCCTTTTTCTCCTTCTTTCTGCGTATAATTGAGAAATTTTTTCACGCAGTTCTTAGCAATTTACAGTGCGCTGAAAATCTCGATTTCCTTAGACTCAGCAGTCAATGTAACGATTGCCTTCTTAGTCTTGGCTGTCTTTCCGAATACCATTCCTCTTCTCTTCTTCTTTCCGTCAAGGTTCATGGTGTTAACAGCCTTTACCTTTGTTCCTTCGAACATCTTCTCTACAGCTTCTCTGATCTGAATCTTGTTAGCTTCAGGATTTACCAGGAAGGTGTACTTTTTCTCGCTCATGTCTGCCATGGACTTCTCAGTCACAACAGGGCGAAGAATCACATCGAAATATTGTAAGTTAGCCATTATGCGTATACCTCCTCAAGTTTTAAAAGAGCCGCCTTTGTAGCTAATACAGTGCCGTACTTCAAAACATCGTAAACGTTTAACTCGTTAACCTGAGCTGTCTTTACATTCTGAATATTTCTTGCAGAAAGCACAGTATTCTGATCATTCTGATCCAGAAGAACGAAAGCCTTGTTTACCTTGAAAGCGTCCAACATGCTCTGGAAGTTCTTGGTCTTAATCTCGTCGAAACGAATCTCATCCAATACAATAAGCTTGTTCTCTGCTACCGCGTTAGACAGTGCAGACTTTAACGCTGCTCTCTTTTCCTTCTTGTTCATGCCTGTGGTGTAATCTCTTGGAGTCGGGGCAAATACTACTCCGCCGCCCTTCCACTGCGGGGCACGAATGGAACCTTGTCTTGCATGACCTGTTCCCTTTTGTCTCCAAGGCTTTCTTCCGCCTCCGGAAACCTCTGCACGAGTAAGGGCTTTCTGTGTTCCCTGACGCTTGTTAGCAAGCTGTGCAACTACTGCGAGGTGTAATAAGTGCTCGTGAACCGGTGCTGCGAAAATCGCATCATTCAGATCCATCTTGCCAACTTCCTTACCCTGCATATTAAATACAGATACGTTAGCCATTAGTATGTTCCTCCTTCCTTCTCGTCTTAGGACTTAACAGCTTCTTTGATGGTTACAAGAGCCTTCTTTGGTCCCGGAACCGCACCCTTAACCAGGATTAATCCCTGTTCTGCATCAACCTTCACTACAGTAAGGTTCTGAGTAGTAACCTTTACCGCACCCATGTGAGAGGGCATTCCCTTACCGGGAAGTACTCTGGATGGTGTTGCAGATGTACCGTTAGATCCCTGATGACGATGGAACTTAGAACCGTGGGTCATTGGTCCTCTGTGCTGTCCATATTTCTTAATAGCAGATGCAAATCCCTTACCCTTGGAAGTAGCACTTACGTCTACCTTATCTCCTTCAGCAAAGATATCTGCCTTAATCTCATCTTTAACCTTATACTCTTCTGCATTCTCAAAACGGAATTCTCTTAAGAATCTCTTGTAAGAAACGCCGGCCTTGTCGAACTGTCCCTTAAGAGGCTTGTTCACCAGCTTCTCTCTCTTCTCTAAAAATCCCACCTGAACTGCCTTGTAACCGTCGTTCTCAAGGGTCTTTACCTGGGTAACCACGCAAGGACCGGCCTGCAGTACAGTTACTGGAATCAACACACCATTTTCATCCCAAATCTGTGTCATTCCTACTTTTGTTGCCAAAATAGCTTTCTTCATCTGTTCTCCTTTCTACAGCGGAACCGTAATCGGTTCATACTAGAATTATTTGTTTTTCATCTTGATGTCTACGAAAACACCTGCGGGCATCTCCAATCTCTGTAAGCTGTCCATGGTCTTCTGGTTAGGATTGATGACATCAATCAATCTCTTGTGGGTTCTCTGCTCGAACTGCTCGCGAGAATCCTTGTACTTGTGCACTGCACGAAGAATTGTTACAACTTCCTTCTTGGTAGGAAGAGGTACTGGGCCAGAAACCTGAGAACCTGTCTTCTTGCAGTTCTCTACGATTTTTGCGGCGGATTCGTCCACAAGGCCGTGCTCGTAAGCCTTGAGGGTGATTCTCATTACTTGACTTGCCATAAAAAAAGTCGCCTCCTATCGGGTTATTGACGATAAGTTGGTGACTGTACACGTTTCCGCGCGTATCTTATAAAAATACACACGCCGCACCCGCTGCTTGGTGCTTAGATTGTAGTACAGTGACCTGCCGTCAGTTTCAAAACTTGACATTCGCTCCAGAAAGCTCTCTGTAGAAACTTATACATTACTGCTTTCATTTCTATAGTAATCTTTTCCTTCAACGCTATCATGCCACAGCCGTACTAAAATACCATATCCCCGGCCGGAAAGCAAGATTTATCCCGCTTTTTTTGCACAAAATCAAAAACATAAGCAAATCAACTTATCACCAAGAATCCTTGTTTCCGGATTCAATTCCACGCCACCGTGCGTGTCGCATAAGTATAATAGAAAAAAGAAGCCTTGTAAAGACTTCTTTCACTTGTCAGCCGATATTTTCCTCAAAAAATTCTCCGTATAGTCCTGTGTTCCATCCGGCTCGATCCACATGGCTTCCACATCCGTTCCGCCATCCTGAAACTTCTTCAGAAGCGCTTTTCCCTCTTCCACATCCAGAATAAAAAGAGCCGTAGAAAGCCCATCCGCAAGGCCGGAATCCTTAGTCAAAATGCTTACGGAACGGTGGCGGTCAGCCGGCATCCCTGTTCTCGGGTCCACGATATGGGCATATCGTTTTCCGTTTACCACATAAAAACGCTCATAGTCTCCACTGGTGACCAAAGAAGTGTCTTCAATTTCTCCCGCCACCGCAAACTGTTCTTCATCCTGTCCATCCACGTAAAAGGGATTTTCCACGGGGCAAACCCAGCGTTTTCCGTCTCCCCTTTTTCCGATAGCCCTCAGGTTTCCGCCAATATTCAGTAAATAATGCTTAGCACCGGCTTCTTCCAGAAGCTCTGCGGCCCTTTCCACGGACCAGCCCTTGGCAATACCGCCTACATCCAGCCTAAGCTCAGGATCTTGAAAATACACGGTGGAGTTTTCTTCATCCAAAATTAAATCCTCAATATTACAATGTTTGGACGCCTCCAAAAGAGCAGTTTCCTCCGGAAGACTTGCATTTTCCGGATTGGCAATGCCTGCCTCCCGGTAATCGTGCCAGATTCGCAGCACTGCCCCATAAGCAATATTTACCTCTCCATCGGTCTTTTCATAAATTTCCTTTCCGAACTTCAGTAAGGCCATTATCTCCGAATCCACCTTTACCGGAGCAGTGCCGGCATTTTCATTTACATACTTTAAGTTCTGTACTCCGGGATAATCGTCATACACATCAAAAAGCTGATGGAGCTCCTGCAGGCGCTTATGCACTGCCTTAAAGTTTTTCTGAAAATCACCTTCATTGCCCTCGTAGCCGATGACCAGAGAAACCGTATCAAAGACATCCATAAACTGGTCCTGGTAGCGATTCTTCTTTCCGCAGCCGCTAAGAAGAAGGCAGACACTGAGGACAAGGCAAGCGCCAAGGGCAAGACAGGACTTTCGAAGGCGTAAAAAAGAAAAAGAAGCATGAGGAAATGTCTTTTTAGTGCTCACGATACAAAATCCCCTCTTCCTCTTTGTGACGGGCGAACCATGTCTTTACATAGGGGCAGGTGGGAAGAATTTTTCCGCCCTGTCCCTTAACCTCTGCAATAGCCTTTTCCACCAAGGTTCCTGCAATCCCCTGTCCTCGGAGAGAGGGGTCCACAAAGGTATGGTCAAACTCATAGACCTTTTCCTCTTCTATATAATAAGGAAAAGTTATTTCCGCCAGTACTTTTCCGGCCTCTTCATAGCGAATCTGATGCTTCTCTATTTTCCATTCCATAAACTGCTCCTTTCTAAAAAACAGCAAAACCGCTCTCCGGTTTAGCCTTTAAATCCATTTTTCAACAAGAAAAACTAAAGATGTCTTCTGTAACAAAGTTAGTTTACTATAACATTTTTTCTTCACAAAAAAAAGCTTCACTTTCCTCCGACAGAACTGAACTGTTCTCCCCCAGACTAAACCAGTCTGCATTATGGAAAAGAAGCTTTTTTCTATTTTTAGCATTCTCTATGATTTATACGGAAATAACTTAAGCTCTCCTTTATTATATTCTCCCAAATATACCTCGTGTATACTTTGATAGCCCTGCTTTTTCAATTCCTCTTGAAGCCATTCCTTGTCTTTTTCGATAATGGTCAGAATGTTTTTCTGAAGGTGTCCATCGGTAATCAGGGGAAATTTTGGATTTTCCTCTCCGTATTTTACGATAATCAACTGTCCGTTCTGCTCACAAACAGCCCTTTTCACCTCCGTTACGGAATATACCCGATTGGTTCGTAATTTAAAGGAGAGATCATGGGCGGAAAGCCCCAGCTTTTTACAGTTGTCATAGAGAATAGCCCCCTCATCCACTACGAGAAGGGCAATACCGTCCAGAACCTGCTTCATTTTTACATTGTGCATCTTCACGTAGCGAAGAAGCAGAACCAGACCGCACCAAATCGCCAACACCGCCAGATATTCCCAAATCTTGATGTTGTCGTTATAAATTACACCGCCGATAATACCGCCCAATACATAGTTTTGTACCGCATCGGAGGCTGTACTGGGTGCCAGATTGCCTTTTCCTGAGATGTTAATGACAAAAATCAAAGCAAAAAAGCCGATAAATAACTTTTCCGCTACTAAAATGAATTCCTGCATCCTCTTGCCTCCTAACGTTTAAAAAGCCGGGAAAGAAAAATGCTCTCTACGCGCTTTCCTTTCCCGGCCTATCCCGGAGATAGAGAGATTTGAACTCTCGCGCCGGTTTCCCGACCTACCGCATTTCGAGTGCGGACCCTTCAACCACTTGGGTATATCTCCTGATTTTTTGTAAAAAAAACGGCGAGACAGTCTCGCCATTCCTTCACAATGCCGGCGACCGGGGTCGAACCGGTATGGGATTTTTGTCCCGCAGGATTTTAAGTCCTGTGCGTCTACCTATTCCGCCACGCCGGCGTTTCAAGTTTCCCTGAAAACGTCGCATTGTTTTGCAACAGTACGATAATACAGAATGTTCCTCTGCTTGTCAATACGGGGGCAGTAAAAATTCAAAAAAGTTTTGAAGATTTGAAGAGTTAATTCTCAAACTAGGTTCCACAACGGGATTTACCCGCGGGAATTCCTTTAGAATTCCTTTTAGAAAATTTGAAATCTTTACGTAAAATAGTCGTAGGCTAAACGCTTGGTTCCATCTCCTACGATAACCTCTCCACAATATTGAAATCCGAAACGCTGAATGGCCCTTTGCATGACCTGATTATTCTCATGGGTATCAATCCTAAGGTAGGGATGCTGTTCCTTACAAAACTGAAAGCATAACTGGGCAAGACCGGGAATTTTTCCGGAGGATACCACCCGATGAATGACGCCATAGGCTTCATTCCTATGCCAAGCTCCTTCATAGATTTCTTTATAATTGGGCTCTTCTCCCACATGAAAATGAAAGACCAGCTCAATCTCCTCCGCCTCTCCTACATAGAGATATCCCTCTTTGATATCCTTTCGAATCAAATCCTCCGGAGGATTATTCTTTCCCCACTGCGTAGGATTCCCGTTTTTCTCCATAAATTCTCTGGCCTTTTCGTATAAAGGCATAATCTGCCGTAAATCTTCCGGCTTTGCTTTTCGAATCTGTAGCATAACGGTCATCCTCCTAATCTCTTTAAAGCTTCTTTGGAAAGTATCGTTAAAAAGCTTCTTTTATAAATTCCTGTTGAAATTCCTGTTGAAATCCTCGTTAAAAGCCCCCACTTGGACTTTATGTCTAAACTTATATGATAGCTGTTTTCAGCACAAAATAATTACTAAATTTTCCATTAAAACTTATTTGTTTTCCACAAAGACTGTCTTTTTTTCTCTCATTATGACTTTTTCTTTTCTCAGGGCGGCGGATAAGCTGATATCCTTACACTTTCCCCTATATACTCCACATTCGGATATTATCCGTAAGTGGATATTATCCGAATGTGGAGTATAGGAGATTCCTAAGGCTACCGCTATAATCCTTTTCAGGAGGTGGATATGCCTTATCTCAAACATCATTTTCTTTATCTTTTTCTACTCTATGCAGCCATCAAAGATTTACAAGAACGGAAAATCCCCAAAGTCTATTTTATACTTTTTCCCTCATTCTTTTTCTTCCTTCTTGCTTTCCCCTTTGAAGCCGCAGATCTGAAAAAATCCCTTATTACCCTTATCTACTGGATTCTAAGTCTTTTCGTAAGCTATCCCCTCTTTTATTTCACCGCCGCCGGAGGAGCAGACTGGAAACTATGCTCCCTTCTTATCCCCCTTTTACCCTTGGAAGAAAGTCTTCCCCTTCTCCTCCTGGCATCCCTTTTCTCTTTCCTTTTATTTTTCATTTGTCACATAGAAGACATTCCCTATGCTTTTTCTCTCTTTCTCGGCTACACCCCGATTATGCTGATGAAAGGATAAATTCTTAATTCCCACAGAAAGGATATTCGTCATGGAAAAAATTCTTGCCATCTACGATGAAGATGCCCTGTATTGCAAGCGTCTTAGCCTTTACCTTCGGCAAAACACCAAGCTCCCCTTCCAAATCTATCCGATTCTTAACAAAGAAAGCCTGGAAAGCTTCTCCAAGAAAAAGGAAGTGGATCTTCTGCTTCTCTCCGAAAAAAATGCGAAAAACCTCCATTTTTCTCCCAAGTCCCACAAAACCCTTTATCTTTCCGAAGAAAATCTACTTACAAAGCAACGGAAGGAGAATTGTATCTATAAATACCAG
>NZ_CAUTEG010000110.1:0-6777 GCF_963537195.1 Oribacterium sinus
CGATCTACCAGTACTGCTTTGGGATATCTTGTTTCAGAAGAGTTAAATGGAACTAAAATGTCCGGAACCGGTAAAAATTTAACACCGGAAAATCCTGCAGGTGCAGGAACTTTACAAGCAACAATGCAGGGGGGAAAGAAACAGTATGTTTTAAGCATTAATGGTCTCATTCCCGGCAGAAAATATCAGGTGGAAGAATTAATTAGTGCTTCCGGACAGAATCCTGTCATTGGGGGATCACAGCTTCATTTTAAGAAAATGGCAATTACTGCCGGAGGAGATAGCAAAGTCACTTCCGGAAACTATGAAATTGCTACCGTGAGCATGGGTAAGAATGAAACAAAACAAATCAACGTGCAGAATACCTATGAACGGGAGGATAGACAGGTTCTTCGAATTGAAAAGCAGGTAAGTGGAGAAATGGCAGATAAAAATCAAGTTTTCCCCTTCCGATTAAAGCTTTTTAAGGCAGAGAATCAGCCTATTACACAAAGTGATTTCGATTCCATTAAAGCAGATTTCCCTGCGGCAACAAAGAGTGCTATCAGCTTTGATCCTGGAACTGCAACAATCAGTTTTAACTTGAAGCATAATCAGGCTTTAGAATTCTTATTGCCAAAGACTTATTACTATATGGCAGGTGAGAATCCTTCCGGATATCTACCTTCCGTAAGTACCGGTTATGTTTTAGAACAAGCAACCGATGCCCAGGGCTTCCGTTTCACCAAGAAAAAATTATTGGGAAGAAACGCGGATGGTTCAAAGCAAGTTCTTCAGTTTAGAAATGTGAAAGACCCCATTTCTCCAACAGGAGTTGTGGAAGAAGCAAGACCACTTGCTATGGTCTTCACAGCATTTATTCTCTTCTCCGGAGCGATTGCTTTCGGCATGAAGAAGAAAGAAGAATTCTAAAGAAACATAGGCTCTGTAAGTAATAATAAGTAGTATAAAAAGTCCTCGGACAGATACTTTGTGAAAGAGTATTGTCCGGGGACTTTTTCTTAATTGCTACAATTTTTCGTGTCTACTTTTCTTGACTGCTACATTTCTGTATTTTTAATATAGAAAAACGGTAGTTTATTGGTTTTTCAATCTTCTTAAAACGGTAGTTTTTAGTGCTTTTAATCTTCTTAAAACGGTAGTATACTATGCTTTAACCATTGAAGATAAGAAAAAACGTGATTTGCGGAGATAAGCTATGTTTAAAAGAAAAGCATTTGACAAACTAAAATATTGGAAAGAAAAAAAGGCACCGAAGTACTCTGTCCTTTTAGAAGGAGCAAGACGAGTTGGAAAGTCAACGATTGCCGAGGAATTTGCAAAACAGGAATACAAATCTTACATTAAAGTGGATTTTGCCAATGTCAGGAAAGAGCTTTTGGATGTGTTTGAAGATATTGCAGATCCGGATATCTTTTTCCTCCGATTACAGACTGCAACCGGCGTAACTTTGTATAAAAGAGAATCTGTCATTATCTTTGATGAGATTCAGCTTATGCCTAAGGTTCGCCAAGCTATAAAATATCTTGTTGCAGATGGAAGATACGATTATATAGAGACCGGATCCTTAATCAGCATCAAGAAAAATGTCAAAGATATCGTACTTCCCTCCGAGGAAATGAAGATACCCATTTATCCGATGGATTATGAAGAATTTATGTGGGCAATCGGAAATGATACCTATTCTGTTTTACGGGAATTATATCAGCGTGGTAAGGCGGTGGGGAATTCCTTAAACAGAAAGCTGATGCGGGATTTTCGGATTTACATGGCTGTGGGAGGAATGCCCCAGGCGGTGGAAGCCTATGTGGAGGGAAAGAATTTTCAGGAAATTGATGAAGTAAAGCGAGAAATCATTAATCTGTATAAAGATGATTTTTTCAAAATTGATGGAACAGGGTTGATCGGAAGAATGTATGATTCAGTTCCTACTCAGTTGGCAACAGGCAAAAGAAGCTATGTTATCTCTGCGGCTACCGGGAAAAAGAAGATTAATAAAGATTTAGAGCGCTTGTATGATTTATTGGATTCAAAGACTGTAGTGGCTTCCTACAATGTCCTTAATCCAAGTATTGCATTACCCCAAACCAGAGACAATGATACCTTTAAGCTGTATTTAGCAGATACAGGCTTATTTACCACCATGATTTTCAATTCTTCCGGAGAAACGGATGAGAATATTTATAACAAGCTATTGAGTGATTCTCTTCCTGCGGATTTAGGATATTTATATGAAAATGCTGTAGCGCAGATGATTACGACTTCCGACCAAGGTCTTTATTATCATACTTGGAAAAAAGACAAGACGTCTTATTATGAGATTGATTTTTTACTTAGTGCAAAAACGAAACTCATTCCCATAGAGGTAAAATCCTCCGGTTTAGGCAGTCATAAATCGATTATAGAGTTTCAAAAGAAGTATTCTAAATATATTGCGAAGGAAATCCTCTTGTCTCAAAAGGATCTCGGGAATGAGGAGATGCTGAAGCTTTATCCCATTTATATGCTACCGTTTATTCTGGAAGAACTGTAAACGGGATATCAACAGGGGGGAAGATTTAGCTGCATTGGATTAAATGCTCCAATAGGCCAACACGATAATTAGTAAAAATTTTGTAATAATATCTAACTTGACATATAGCCCTTTTCCATGTAAATTTTCTGCATAACTAAATATCGAAAACCGTTGAGGTGGAGATAACGGCAATGATGCCTTTACAGAGAGTCCGGGATGCTGAGAGCCGGGTAAGAAACAAATTGTCAAATGGACCACTGAGGGTGCAGGGAAACGGATATTCCGGAGTATTCTGCAACGCGTAGGGATGCGTGAGTTCCCGGGGATATGTTTGTATCCTGCTAAGCGGCACAGCGGAAGCTGTGAAACAAGGTGGCACCGCGGATAAATTAAATCTTATTCGTCCTTGGCAAAGACTATTTTCTTTGCCGGGGACTTTTTGTATTTACCGAGACAGAAAAGTCTAAGATGCTCTGCAAGCTTGCTTGCATGAACATCGCAGACTTTTCTGAATCGCCCCTGACATGAGCACGGAAAGCCGAGTATCGGCTTGGAAGTGCGATGATTCCGTAAATACGCAATGCACTAGGAAGAGGCGTGGGAAGGAATCCTAAAAGCACGAAGTGTGACGATTCCGTAAATACTATCAGCTCTTTGGCTAAGAAATTCACCATTCACCACCCTGCTAAAAGGCAGGAAAGAAAGAGGAGGAAAGAACGATGCAGCTGAACAATGTGGATTTTGAAACTTACTTTAAGAACTACCCGGATGCCAATGGCTATTTCGGAAAGTATGGTGGAGCCTACATTCCTGAGGAATTAAAGAAGGCTATGGCGGAAATTGACCATGCCTATCAGACGATTTCCAAGTCCAGAAAGTTCATTGCGGAGTTGAGAAGAATCCGAAAGGAATTTCAGGGTAGACCTACACCCATTTCTCATTTGGAAAGACTCTCCGAGAAGATCAACACCGGGGTACAGCTTTATGTAAAGCGTGAGGATTTAAACCATACCGGTGCCCACAAGTTAAATCACTGTATGGGTGAGGTGCTTTTGGCGAAGTACATGGGGAAGAAAAAGGTGATTGCGGAGACCGGTGCAGGACAGCACGGTGTAGCTTTAGCTACCGCAGCAGCCTACTTCGGCATGGAATGTGACATTTACATGGGGGCTGTGGATATCAAGAAGCAGGCACCTAATGTAGCTAGAATGAAGATTTTGGGAGCAAGAGTTGTTGAGGTTAAGGAAGGCCTGGCGACTCTGAAAGAGGCGGTGGACGCTGCATTTGCCGCTTATATGAAGGAGTATAAGGATGCCATCTACTGCATCGGCTCCGTAGTTGGCCCCCACCCCTTCCCCATGATGGTAAGAGATTTTCAGAGTATTGTGGGCATCGAAGCCAGAGAGCAGTTCCTGGAAATGACGGGAGAACTGCCGGATGCCATCGTGGCCTGCGTGGGCGGCGGTTCCAATGCCATGGGACTTTTCTCCGGCTTCTTAAATGACCCTGTGACCATTTATGGTGTGGAGCCTTTGGGCAGAGGAACAGCCCTTGGTGACCATGCAGCCAGCCTTACCTATGGAGAAGAAGGTGTTATGCACGGCTTTAACAGTATTATGTTAAAGGACGAAAAGGGCGAGCCGGCACCGGTATATTCCGTTGCCAGCGGTTTGGACTACCCCTCCTCCGGCCCTGAGCATGCCTTCTTACATGACCTTGGCAGAGTGAAGTACGATGTGGTCAATGACGACGAAACCATTGATGCCTTCTTCACCCTTTCCAGAATGGAGGGAATCATCCCTGCCATTGAAAGCTCCCACGCGGTGGCCTACGGTATGAAGCTGGCAAAGCAGATGAATAAGGGCTCTATCCTCATCAACCTTTCCGGAAGAGGAGATAAGGATATGGATTATATCCTGGAGAGGTACGGAATCCGATAAACTATGAGTGATACATATCCTCGATGCTAATTAGCTTACAGTTTTTTGCGTTTTCTGTGACATAATCAGTAAATCCTCCCAGAGAGAAAATACAGATTAAGGGATGAGTGGCAGGAATATATTTGATTTTTTCCAAAAGCTTTTCATATTCCGTCTTATCAAAGGGGGAATTCTTAAACTTGCATTCACCAAGGAGAAGAATATTCTTACCACTTTTTCCCAGTAAGTCAATTTCTATAGGAATAAGCTCTTTTGATTCGTTCTTGACGGTGCCTTGAAAGTCCGTTATTTCCGTAAGGATAGGAAAATCATCCTTCCCGGCATGGAGCATTAGAAATTCTTTGGCCATCTTTTCGAAAATTTTACCCATAAAATCATGCAGATTGTTTTTTACATGGGCGTAATAATAGGCGGCACCGTTTCCTGCATTAATAAGGCTGGTGGCTCGGTTTACATAGCGAAACCAAAATTCTGTCATGCTGTCATTCAGAACATAATAAGGCCTTTTTCCCATCCTTTTTTCTAAAATTTCTGCATTGCATAGAACTTTTAAGGGATAGTTGATATCCTCGTTTCCTACAAATCCTCCGATTTCGTTGTGCTTAGTGTGGCCCGTGGCTACAGCGGATATAATGGAGTTATAGAGTCCCGGATTTTGTCTTTCGCTGCTGATAATCGTTTTAATCTGTTCTTCGGAGAAATATCCTCCAATTGAATAGAATTGTTCCAAGATATTTTCTTCCAAGGATAGACCAGGATCGAATTGTTCTATATATTTGGCTACGCCGTTCGTTAGTCCATAGGCAATCGCCTTGTCCTCCAAACTGTATTTTTCTAAGAACTCTGCTGTTTCCAAATAGTTAAAGGGCTTAAGTTTAAGTTCCAGATTACTTCTGCCATGTAAAGGCGCAGATTCTGCCAGAACCTCGTCCTTCATAAAGCTTACAAGAGAGCCGCAGAGGATAAAGAAAAGTTGTGTAGACTTCCATTTGGTATCAATAACCTTCTGTAAGACAGATTGAATATAGGGGCATTGCTTGGCAAGATAGGGGTATTCATCAATAAAGAAGATGATTCGTTCTTTTTCTGCCGATTTTCCGATATATTCGAAAAGGTTTTCAAAACTGTTAAAGCTGATATTTCCTAATAGTTCCGGAGCCAATGCGCTAAGGACTGCCTCTGTCATTAAGGAAAGTAATTCCGTTTCTCCCCGTTCTACAGAGGTAAAGGAAATGCATTTGCAATCTTGTTCTTGCATAAACTTATTGATTAGCATGGTCTTTCCGATTCTTCTTCTACCGTAAAGAACGGTCATCATAAATCCCCGAAGTGCAAATTTTTTACGGAGAATTTTTAGTTCTGCCTGTCTTCCTCGAAAGATTTCTGTCATCATTTTTGGCTTTTTCCTTTCTATACTATAGTCGATGGTAGTGTGCAAAATAAATAGTTTAAAAATATTTTAGTGAAATTTATTTCGGTGAAATAAATTTCAGTGAAATTGATTTCGGTAAAATACATTGTATAGGATTTATTGGAAAGTGCAAGAGGGAGGAAAAATAGAGATAAAGGAAAAGTGAGGATATAGAATAATTCTTATATTTATTTTCGTACTAATATAATATACAATATTAGTACGAAAGTAGGTGAGATAAATGATGAGCATAGAGAATATTGTGGATGAATCGGGAATTTTACTGGCAAAAGATGCTATAGAGGCAGGCATACCAAAACATATCTTATATAGGTATATAAAAGAAAAAAAGTTTGAAAAAGTGGCATATGGAGTTTATGTTTCTCCGGAGACATGGGAAGATGATCTCTATATATTATCTCTACGTTGTCCTCAAGGGGTATATTCTCACGATGAGGCACTATATTATCATGGCTTAATTGAAAGGGAGCCCATGCAAAGAACCCTTACAATTTATACTGGGTACGGTACGTCGCGCTTGGTTGCGGATGGGATAAAGGTATTTACAGTAAAGAAAGAGCTGATGGATATCGGTAAAGAGTATGTTAAAACATGTCAGGGTCACGAGATTCCAATTTATAACCTAGAGCGTACAATATGTGACTTGATGCGATCGAAAAGTAGATTCGAGATACAGGATTTCCAGACAGCCCTAAAGACATATGTTGCAAGAAAGGACAAGAAACTGAATAAACTTATGGAGTATGCGCAAGTTTTTCATGTGGACAAAAAACTTAGAGAGTATATGGAGGTGGTGTTGTAATCCTACATGGCAAAGCAAAAAAGTGAAAAAAATTGATTGACAGTGCTGTCGCTTTATGGTATTTTAGCAATGTTCTGAATTTATTCAG
>NZ_CAUTEG010000111.1:0-6768 GCF_963537195.1 Oribacterium sinus
GATCTCCGAAATATAATGGTATTCTTCATGACTTTCCTCTGTCAGATAAACCGGCAGTTCCTGTAATTCCTGCACTTCGCTATAGCCCTCCAAGACTCTTCGAAGAGTAGAACGATAGCTTTTATAAGGTCTAAGGATACCATAATAAAAATAATTAATTGTCAATATACAAAGAAATAAGAGCCCCAGAAGAAGCAGTTTAATTCCCGTCTTAAAGAAGCTGCCTCCTGTGGCGAGCAGTAGGTAAATAATAAAAATAGATAACAAAAATAAAGCCAGCGTTAGAGCATACAGCCAAATAAGGCGAGAGGATAAGGAACTCCTTCTATTCTTCTCTGCTCCCACTAAACCTTTTCTCTCTTCTACCTTATATTCTGTCTTCTTCGCTTCGATTTTCATGTAAGGAATTCCTATAGTCCTTGGGATTCATCCCCATTTTCTCAAAGAAACATTTGGAAAAATACTTTGTGTCATAATAAAACAGTCGGGAGGCTATCTCCGTAATGCTTAAATTGGTCTCTGCCAAAAGTTGCTTGGCTCTTTCCATCCGAAGACCGGATATATATTTATTTACCCCAAGGGAAAGTTCCTTCTTAAACTGTGTGCTTAAATATGAGGCACTAACCTTACAATGTTCTGCCACTTCTTCAAGACCAATATCCTCTTCAAAACATTGGTCAATAAATTTTTTCGATAAAGAAACCAAATGTGAGTAAGGTGCATCCAAAAGCAAATCTTCCATAACTTTTTTCTCTAGAGAAGATTCTGACAGACTTTTTTCTCTTAAAATCCCTTGATGCATTATTGTTTCTTCTGCTTTTTCTTCTATAATTTCCGCAATAGACTCTTTTTCTTTTAACTCTTCCTTGATTTTCCGAATGCTTTCCTGTAGCTCTTTTTTCTTAATCGGTTTTAAAAGATAGTCCGACACCCCTGCCTGTATTCCCTCCTTGGCATAGGAAAAATCTGAATAGGCGGAAACAATAATAACCTTGGTAGGAAGTTTCTTTCTGGCAATTTCTTTGGCAATGTGCAGCCCTGAAAAAACGGGCATCTTAATATCCGTAATCAAAAGCTCAGGAAGTTCTTTCTCCACCCGTTCTAATGCCTCTTTTCCCGTCTTTGCAAAAGGAAGACATTCCATGCCTTCCTCCTGAAAATCCCCCAAAAATTTAATTAACTCGCAAATCCGTTCTTCATCATCCGCTATCAAGACTCTCATCACTGTTTCCTTAACTTTCGTTGCCTAACTAATACGCTTATTCCCCACCAGCATGAACTTCCATAGCTACAGAAAGAGACGCATAATCTCCGATATTATCACTAAGTTTTGATTTTTCTATTTTACATAAGTTTACACTTTCTGTAAAACATTCTTCCCGAATTACTGCCTCTACTTTTTCTTTAAATAAAGCTTCGCATCTCTCATAAATACTTCCTATCACGATACATTCCGGATTTAGAATATCAATAAGTAAGGCAAGGCCTCTTCCCAAATAATAGGCAGAACGATCAAATACCGACCTGGCAAAGGGAGAACCGCCTTTTACTAAAGAAGCCAGGTTTTTTACAGTAAAGTCTGTGATACCTTTGTCCTGTTCTTCCAAACTGCCCTCTTCTTCTCTTTCTTTATACATCCTCCTTGCCATCTCTATAATACCATTTCCGGAGCAAAATCCTTCAAAAGATCCTTCTTTCCCGTAGCCGAAGGAACCACCCTTGGAAAGACGGATATGCCCTACTTCTCCTGCCATTCCGGAACTTCCCCGATATAAACTTCCATTCAAAATCAGTCCAGCTCCCATCCCTGTTCCAAAGGTCAAAAAAATCATGTTTTTTGTCCCCTGACCTGCTCCAAATCTCCACTCACAAAGGGCGCAGGCATTGGCATCATTTTCCAAAAAAGAAGGAACTTGAAATCTATCCTCTAAAATACGCTTTATAGGAATCTTATCATAGCCGGGAAGATTTGGTGGCGATAGAATCAGTCCTTTTTCTTCATCCAATGGCCCACCGCAGCTTACTCCTGTGGATTGAAGTTGGATATTTTTTTCTAAAAGGAAGGCTTCTCCTATCTTGCAGAGGCATTCTATCGTTTCCAAAGGACTTCTTTTTCCCTGAAAAGTAGGAATTGCCTCTCTTTTCAAAATTTCTATGGGCCCTCCCGCATCTCTTCCCAAAATGACTGCAGATTTTGTTCCTCCTAAATCAAATCCTAAATAATATCTCTCCATACGTCCCTCTTTTCTCTTCAATTCATGCAAGAAAAGCGGCTTCAGATTATTCTAAAAGCCGCCTTCCTATTTCTTTTGTTAAAGCTTACTTAAGCTTATCCTTATTTAAAACAGATACACCGGTATCCACAGTCTCGCCCTTTAAGTCTTTTCCATTCAAAGATTCTACTAATGCATCCACACCCATCTTACCCATGACATCCGGATTCTGTGCCATTGTGCAAAGAAGATATCCATCCTGAATTAAGCTCTTAATATTATCGGACTTATCAAAACCTACACCAATAATCTTATTGTCGCCGGAAGCCTTAATAGCATTTCCGATTCCTACAGTTGAACCTTCATTTCCTCCAAAAATCCCTACAACACCTTTGGTAATATAGTTTTCCGCAATAGTCTGTGCCTTCGCAGCATCTCCGTCACAATACTGCGTTTCTTCAACGGTAAAATCCGATCCTTCAAATGCCTCACGGAATCCGTTATCCCGGTCTACTGTAGACTGAGTAGAAGCATTAGTGCTGATTACACCGATATTTCCCTTGGTAATCCCTTGTGCTTCCAAAGCTTTTTTCATCTCTTCTCCGGCAGTCTTTCCACCCTGCTTGTTGTTGGTTGCAAAGCTTGCTTCCGCATCTACATTGGCAGGAGAATCCACATAAACAATTTTGATTCCCTGTGCTTGTGCTTCCTTTAAAGAAGCAGAAATGGCATCCGGCCCGTTTGCTGCAATCATAATTCCGTCCACGCCGCCTGCAACGGCATTGTTTACACACTCAATCTGCTTGGAGTCATCCTTGGTATCCGGAGACATAAACTTTACTTCCACGCCAACGAGCTTTGCTTCCGCCTGAGCACCTTCATTTAAGGTTACCCAGTGCTGGTCAAGGGAGTCCATAGTGATAAGAGCCAACTGATAAGCCTTATCAGCTTTTACAGCGCCTTTCTCACTATTCTCCGCCTTTTCTTCCGTAGCCTTTTCCTCTCCTGCAGCGGTAGTTCCCTCTGTCACTGCAGCAGTGGTTTCCGCAGCCTCCTGCTTATCCGAACTGCAGCCAAAGAGCATTGCAGCGGATAAAAGAGTTGCAAGCAAGATAAGTTTCTTTTTCATAATGTTTTCCTCTCTTTCTATAATGGAGCAATCCTCATTTACTTCTTATTCTTCTTGGAAAATAAATTTCCGTTTCGGACTAAGACATCCATGAGTACTGCCAGTACCACAATTACACCGATTACAATTCTCTGAATACCTACCTGAGCCCCCACCATGTTCAGACCATTTTCCAAAGTCTGCCAAAGTAGTGCACCCTGGAAAGTTCCCAGCAAGAGACCGGAGCCTCCAAGAGGAGATACTCCTCCGATTACACCTGCGGCAACACCGTACATTTCGTACATATTTCCGGCTTCCATATTTCCCATTCCTGCCTGTGCACAGAGGATATATCCTACAATCACGGAGCAAAATGCGGAAATCAGATAAGTTTTCTTGATTACGGAAACGATATCCACACCGGAAAGTCTGGAGGCTTCTTTATTGGAGCCTACAGCATAGATATGTCTACCCAGCTTCGTTTTCCCTAAAATAAAACTGAAAATCAGGAAAATCAAAAAGGCAATCCAGAAGGTAGTATAGATGCCCAGAATCTTTCCGTAGTAAAAGGCATCCTGAAAAAATTTACCCTGATTCTTTCCTAAGATGCTGGCAATATTGTCCGTGTTTCGGTTTCCGTTAACCAGATAAGCAATTCCTCTTGCCACAAACATGGTTCCCAGAGTGGCAATAAAGGGAGGCATCTGGAATTTTCCCACCAATTCTCCGTTCACATATCCGATAATAAGACCAATCAGGAGGCTGACCAACAGAGCCACCACAATGGGCACTCCTCTTGTCATCAAGCTTGCGGTAACCATGGCACTCATGCCCACCACAGAACCGATGGATAAGTCAATATTTCCGGTAATCATCACAAAGCTTTGCCCAATTCCAATGAGCAAGTACTTTGCCATGGAACGAAGCAGATTTAAGTTGTTTTGTAAAGAAAAGACCTTGTCATTGATGCATCCGAAAACAACATAAATGATCAAAAGCCCCACTAAGGCAGTAATCGCTCCTCTCATTCCTCTGATTTTCAGTATTTCTTTTACTTTGTTTTTCATTCTCTCTCCCCGCAATACAGTCTTATTCTTGGCCGCATACCCCGGCCTTTTTATCGGCTAAGCCCTATTCTCCTTTGCTTATATCAGTACTTATACCTTTTCTTCATACTGTGTTGCATATTTCAAAATATTCTCCTGGTTTGCCTCTTCCTTACTAAGCTCCCCTGTGATTCTTCCATCACAGAAAACCAAGATTCGATCAGACATTCCCAGCACTTCTTCCATTTCCGAAGAAATAAAGAGAACCCCTACACCCTTCTTCTTCAGTTCATTCATAATCTGGTAGATTTCTACCTTGGCTCCGATATCGATTCCTCTAGTGGGTTCATCAAAAAGGATTACCTTAGGATTTCTTACCAACCATTTTCCTAAAACCACCTTCTGTTGATTGCCTCCGGAAAGATTCTTGGAAATCATTTCCCGGTCCTTAGCTTTAACATTCAAGCTTTTTATGGTATCCTCACTAATTTTCAACTCTAAGTCCTTAGATAGAACTCCTAAAGAATTTTTCATGCTGTCCAGATTAGGAAGGGATATATTCTCTCGTATACTTAAATCCGTACAAAGTCCGTCTTTTCTTCTGTCCTCCGGAATCAAAGCCATACCAAGCTCTATGCTCTCCTTAGGTGTATTTGTCTTGACTTCCTCTCCAAAAAGGTAGATTTTCCCGGAAGTCTTTTCATCCACCCCGAAAAGCGCTCTGGTCATCTCCGTTCTTCCCGCTCCCATCAGCCCCGCAATTCCAAGGATTTCTCCTTCATACAGGCTAAAAGAAATATCTCTTACCTTGGGGCCGGCATTTAAACTCTCTACCCTAAGGATTTCTTTTCCCTTCTCACAGTGTATTCGTGGGAATTTGTCCTGAATTTCTCTTCCCACCATGTGTCGGATAATGTCATCAATGGAAAATTCATTTAAGTCGCCGGAGATAACATTTTCCCCGTCTCGTAATATACTGACCTTGTCCGCAATCGCCCGAAGCTCATCCAATCTATGGGAAATATAGATAATTCCTCTACCCTCATCTCTTAACTTTCGAATTACCCTAAACAAGTCCTCAATTTCTTTTCGACTTAAGGCGGAAGTGGGCTCATCCATGATAAGTACCTTGGCATTTTGAGAAAGAGCCTTAGCTATCTCCACCATCTGTTGTTCCGATACCTTCAGGTCCCCTGCTAACTCCGTAGACTTCATGCTGATGCCCAAATCATCCAAAATCTTCTGGGCTTCCTCATCCATCTTTTTATGATTTAGACTTAAGCCTTCCATTACTTCTCTACCCAGGAAGATATTTTCACTTACGCTTAAATCATTACACAGGTTCATCTCCTGATGAATAATGGCAACGCCCTTATTCTGAGCCTCCTTAGGATTTTGAAAATGGCAAAGTTCTCCATCTAAATAGATTTCTCCGCTGTCTTTACTGTAGATTCCACTGAGAATCTTCATTAAAGTGGATTTTCCTGCTCCGTTTTCTCCTAAAAGCGCCAAAATCTCTCCATGGCCTAATTCCAGATTCACGCCCTTCAAAACCTTGGTACCGGAAAAAGACTTGGCAATATTTTTCATTTGAACCAAACTGTTCCCCATATTCGCCTCTTTTTCACATTCTAAAATATCCCTCTTCTTTCATTTTAGAAGATTTAAAAAGAAAGAAAAGGGAGAATATTTTTAGATTTCGGGGGAATATTTTTATACTTTATGCATCCAGTCACTAAGGTTCAATATTTTTATACCATCAATGTCATACTCTTCATGTCCTGTATTCGCTATAAGAATTTTGGGATAAGAATCTTTGATTGACTGTAGCGGAGCTAACTCTCTTGCTAATGTTATCTGTTCAGATAGTATGGCATAACGAAATCCTAAATCATTAAGATAGTATTTATCGGAGGTTTCCAGATATTTCTTCCCACGAATATCATATCGTTTTACTTTGTAAAACATATACGCACTACATAAGTACTTTATATAATTTCCAATCGTCATGTGGTTTGTTTCATACCCATTTTGCTTGAAAAAAGTACTTATCTTGCCGGCGGAGGTAAGATTGAAAACATTATCCATCAAATACTCCATTAAAGAGTCTAAAAGAGCTTCTTCTTTTATGCCGTACTTATCCAACAAATCCCTCTTAATTACACTTTGATATACATCTTTTATATAAGATACTTGATCTTCTTAATCCTGTAATAATTTTAATATCCGGAGTACCCTGTAGGCGAATAAGTCTCTTTAAATAAGTTGATCTTCCTATAATCTTCATCATTCACCCACTTTCAAAACTGTAATTTTTTTCATCTTTTGAAAGTGCTCTATTTCCTCTCCATCCTCTCATAAACCTCTGCCACGGAATGCTCTTTCAGTTCTTCTTCAAACT
>NZ_CAUTEG010000112.1:0-6748 GCF_963537195.1 Oribacterium sinus
TTCCAATGCCATTTCCTACGGTGGAAATATGGTGCAAAGTACAGCTGTCCCGGGAAAAGCATCTTGGTATGATGTGAAAGGAAATGCTACTGATAAATATGTGAAAGAACAGGGAGACTTCCTTAAGGAAAAAATATTAGAGTTAATAAAGCAGAATCCTAATATTGTCAATAAAGGAGAAAAAGACCTGATTTACGTCATCTCCCCATTTAGGAATGTAGCATATCAGTTATCACAGAAACTCAGAGAAATTAATTTTACAAGATATGGCAAGGATGGGAAACCCAGCAACATTGGAACAGTCCATACCTTTCAAGGGAAAGAAGCCGATATAGTCTTTTTGGTATTGGGATGTGACGAAAAAAGCAGAGGTGCTGCTAGCTGGGCAGTTGGAACGGATAATCCCAATATTATGAATGTAGCAGCCACAAGAGCGAAAGAAGAGTTCTATATTATTGGAAATCGAAAGTTATATAATAGTATTAACAGCGAGGTAATCCATCAAACCAATAGAGTTTTGCATGAGTTTAATGGCATAGAAAATGCATAAGCGTATGTCGTTGCCCTAGAATATTTTGGAGCAGTATTCAGATGCAGAACATAGATTGACTCAGCAAGAGATAATCCGTCTTCTGAAGAGCAGTTATGATAAGTATGACGACATTTCCGACTATCGTCTGGACAAGATGGCAAAGTAGAGATAATCGACTCAAAAAAGCCATTTTTGAAATGAACAATAAGTATAAAAAATGATTACAGTATTATCACTATGTAAAGTTTGACAGCAGAAAGGGGAATTCACGGTGAAGGTAATATTGAGTAGGAAGGGTTTTGATAGTGCCAATGGCGGTATAGCAAGCCCGATATTTGAAGATGGTACAATGCTATCATTTCCAATCCCGAGTAAGGATCATGATAAGGATAAAATTGCATATGAAGAATTGACCTGTAATAATATTCCATTAAATAAGATACTGGAAGATCTTGGCTATAAAGGCGATAAATACTGTCATCTTGACCCGGACTTGGAAAGTAAAAGAAGAGTAGTGCCGGTTGAAGGGTGGAAACCTGCATTTGGACAAATAAATCAGTCTGCATCATATCTGATAAATAATCAGATAGTAAGCGGCGACTTGTTTTTGTTTTTTGGTAACTTTAGGCATGTTGTTGAGAGTAGTGGGGAATATAAGTATGCACGCAGAAATAAAAATTCAGCAGATTCATACTATGGAAAAGAAATGCAGGTTATATGGGGATATCTTCAGGTGGGAGAAATTATATCGGACCCTAAAGAGCAAGAGAAATTTTTCTGGCACCCACATGCTTGTGAGAAACGGTTATTTAAAGAAAAAAACAATATAATATTTACAGCTAAAGAGAATCTGTCATTTGCACCAAATATGCCCGGATATGGGACTTTTTCTTACAATGAAAAGAGAGTACTTACAATGCCCGGAAAAACTAAGGCAACCTGGACGAAGCAAAAAGCATATGATGTAGACAATATAAACAAGATAAATAATAGAGATAATAAACGCAAGAATTCAGCCAAAGACCCGGGAGGAATTTATTATGCCGGAATATGGCAGGAACTGGTTCTGAAGGACAATAAGGATTCGGAAAAGTGGGCAAAAAGTATGTTTTGATGTGCAAAATTATGCACATTTCTATTACAAAGGACAGATTATTTTTGCTCCATGGATGAATGAAAAGTCACAGAGATTACTTTAGCCGGATCACGAGAGCAAAGGAGGCAACTGAACTTGATTATTAACACGGGACAGAGGACAGACATTCCCGCCTTCTATGCGGAATGGTTTGCAAACAGGCTGAAAGAGGGCTTTGTTTGTGTACGAAATCCTTATAATCCGAATCAAGTCAGTCGCTACCGTCTTGAACCTTCCGTGGTGGATGTCATTGGTTTCTGCACGAAAAATCCGGCCCCCATGTTCCCATATATGGAGCTTTTAAAGGCGTATGGACAATACTGGTTTGTCACTATTACACCTTATGGAAAGGATATAGAGCCGAATGTGCCGGATAAACATTTGCTCATAGAGCATTTCAAGCATCTTTCCATGCAGCTGGGAGTGAATTCTATCGGGTGGCGTTACGACCCGATTTTTCTGTCTGAAAGATATAGCAAAGACTATCATTTGAAAGCCTTCGAGCAAATTGCTACGGCATTGGATGGATATACGAAAACCGTTGTTATCAGCTTTGTAGACCTTTACCCAAAGGTGAAGCGGAACTTTCCGGAGCTTCGGATGCTTGGGAAGGAAGACAGGCTTTTGCTGGGGAAGGTCATGATTGCGATTGCTCGTTCCCATGGCATGACACTGAAGCCCTGTGCGGAGGGAGATGAACTGGCTGAGTATGGGGCAGATTGCGGTGGATGTATGCTTATCAGCGACTATGAGAAAGCCATTGGAAAACGCTTGCATGTACCGAAAAAGAAGGGGGCAAGAGCAGCATGTGACTGTTATCTTTCCTGTGATATCGGCGCCTATAACAGCTGTAAGCACCTTTGTAAATATTGCTATGCCAATGCAGAACCCTCTATCGTTATGAAGCAAAGTCGACTACATGATCCAAAATCCCCATTCTTAATCGGGAATTACGAGAAAAATGACAGTATTCATGATGTACCCCAGCAGTCCTGGGTGGATGGACAAATGAGCTTGTTTTAGTCCCTCGTTGACAGTAAATGTAGGGCAACTTATACTGAAGAGCATATAGAGTAGGAAAACGTAAGGGAGCAAGCAAGGAAGCAAGTAAAGTAAGTAAGGAAGCAGGTAAGGAAGGGAGAACAACAATCTCCATACCGAGAAAGCAAAATATTTTACGGAGTAACATCATGAAAGTAACGTATCTGAACCACAGCGGTTTTTTGCTGGAATTAGAAGACTGCTATATTATTTTTGATTATTACAGGGGAGAATTGCCCCCTCTGAACCAGAGAAAAGAAGTGTTCGTTTTTTGCAGTCACGTCCATGGGGATCATTATAATCCGAAGATTTTTTCCTTGCTCGACGGGTACGGGATGAAGTATCAAGCGGTATTGGCAAACGATATACGGGATAAAAAACGATTATCGGAGATAAGGCATTGCTTTGTCGAAGCCGATAAAAGCTATCCGCTGGATCATGGAATTCAGCTTGAGACGCTGCTTTCCAATGATAGCGGAGTCGCCTTTATACTAAAAACAAAGGAAGGCTCTATCTATCATGCCGGGGACTTAAACGACTGGTATTGGGAGGGAGAACCGGAAGAAGATAATCGGAGGCTCCGCGAGATTTATCACAGGGAGATTTCGCGAATCAAAGGCAGACATTTTGACCTTGCCTTCGTTCCCCTTGATCCAAGACTGGAGGCGCACTACGCTGACGGGATTCTGTATTTCCTTGAAAATGTGGATTGCGATGCCGTATTTCCGATGCATTACTGGGGAGAGCCCGCTGTGATTCAGCGCTTTCTTACCGAATATCCAAAGTATCGTTCACAGATCAAAAACACGGAAACAGCGAAAGGAGAAGAACTATGAAGTTTAAGATGATTCACGAGAATTTAAATGTATCCGATTTGGATTGTTCCCTTCGATTCTATGAGGAAGCCCTCGACTTACATGAGGTGAGAAGAAAGACCAGCGAAGACTTTATCATTGTGTACTTAAGAAGCGATGTGGGCGATTTTGAGTTGGAGCTTACCTGGCTGAAAGACCACCCCCAGGCTTACGACCTGGGAGAGTGTGAATTCCATCTGGCATTTCAGGCGGATAATTTTGAAGAAGCGCACAAGAAGCATCAGGAGATGGGCTGCATTTGCTTTGAAAATGAAGCTATGGGTATTTATTTCATTGAAGACCCGGATGGCTACTGGCTGGAGATTTTGCCATAAGTTTAGCGATTTGGAGCAGTAAAAAATCAGAAGTGTAGATGAGGCTTATGTAGTATAGGTCTAAAATGAGGGTGATTTGAGCTCATCAGTACTTGCGAAAACCTACGAAGCGTTGGACTGTAGAAATCAATAAGCTGAAGCGACAGATGCTGTATAGGTATGAAAGAGAGCAATCTGAGCCCGCCGGTACTTGCGAAAAACAAAGGTACTGTAGTTTTTCGCTTAGTACCCTACCCGTTGGGCGAGCTTAGCGGGAGCGTGCTCGATTTCATACCTATACTGCATCGGAGCTTACTTCTTTAATAGTTACAGTTCTTCGCTACGCGGCGAGGCTAGCGAGAGCGTGCCTCGTTTCATACCTATATTGCTTAGAAAATTTTTTGATTTTTTACAGCCCCATTTAGAGACTTCCGATAAGAAAAATAACATCCATGTTTTACAAAACCAAGAGCTCTTTCCTTTTAGACATGTGTTCTCACATCGCTCTTCTTTAGGTACAGAATACCGATACCCAGTGCAGCGAAAATATAAAAGGAACAGCTTAGAAGGAGAATCGGAAAATTCAGCTCTCCGGTGATAGAAGTACTGCCCATACCGTAAATTAGGGTGGAATAGGGCAGGGCATAGTAGGCACCCTTAACGGTCAGTGTAAGGCCGACCAAGCTACCCAGAAAAGCCAGCGCGATGGGAAGGGCAAAGGAGTGGAGGAACATGGACAGGGTGCTTTGCAGGGCAGTAATTGCGGCAATGGAAAGGGCAGCGGATAGGATTCGCATCCAAAAGATTGCCGGAACAGCTCCCGGAAGGCCGAGGATTTTACCGCTCAGAAGATAAATAAAACTGATCCAGACCATGCAGAGCGTACTGAGGAGGGTTGCTGTAAACCATTTGTCCCGAAGCAGTTTTCCGGGGGTGGTGACGGTTAAAATCAGATTCCAGTTACTGCCCTGATGCTCCATTCGCCATAGAAGACTGCAAAGAATGCCGATGAGGGGAGCCAGGAAAAACATTCCCAGAAACAGGGATTGTTGAGTCCAGAGATCCTCCCAAGTATATTGTAAGACACCCTGATTTTGCACAAAATTCACCGTTCCAATCAGTGCCGAAATCAGAGGGATCAGAAGGAAAGGAATCCAGATGGGGTTCCTTTTTAACTTGATAAATTCCGGGGACAAGCTGCTGTGCATACTGCGACTTACTTTTTGTCTATGGAGAGAAAATAAAGTCTCTCCCTGCTCTGCCCGAGTGAAAAGAAGGAGACCAAGCAGAAATGTGCCGATGAGATAAAGCAGGCTTAGCAAAATATCGGAAATAGGGATGGATCTTAGGCTTAGGCTCATGAGTCTTGATGCTTTGTCATAGTCCATACCGATAGGGCTAAGAGAGAAGAAAACGGACCAGGGAGTCCACATGTCTGTGCTGATAAAGGCCAGAAATAAGCCGGCCAGGGTACCGCCGAAGGCGATGGAAAGGGCTGCAAACTGGCTGGAAAACAGCAGGGAAAGCATGCATTGAAGCTGATACAGAATCATTCCGCCGATAAGTTCTGAAAAGAACAGAACGGGAACAATATGTGACGGAATATCACCGGTAAAACCTAAGAACTTTCCCCCAAGAAGGACCATACCGATTTGGAAACTACAAAACAGGACAAGGGCAATAAAACCGAAGAAAAGCTTTCCCAGATAGATAGAAGCTCTGCTTTCCAAGGTGGGAAGAAGGTTCCACATAGCGCCTTTGTGTTCCATGTCCACAGACTGGGAGGCAATTACCGCCATAAGTACGGACAGAACCAGAGTGTTAATGATAGGAAGAGCATAAAAGATATTTAACCATGTCTCGGAATGCGCTTTTGTGCCATAAAATAGATAGGCACAATCCAAAAGCAGAGCTGCGAGGAACAGCAAAGGAAAATGCTTATGGCGCGCTTTTTGAAACTCGATAGAAACAATTTTCGGGATATTGCTTAGGGTATTCATAAAGACTCCTTTCCGCCGGTCATTTCCAGAAATGCCTCTTCCAGACTTTTTCCGTTACATTCCAGATCCTTAAGAGGCCCTTCATAGAGCAACTGTCCATGGTGAATGATACCTACTTGACTTGCCATTTGCTCTATTTCACTGAGGAGATGACTGGAAATGATGACCGTCATATTTCTTTCTTTAGGAAGAGAAACAATCAACTCACGAATTTCTTGTATGCCGGCAGGATCCAAGCCGTTTGTGGGCTCATCCAGGATTAGAAGCTTCGGATTTCCCAAAATAGCCATAGCGATACCAAGACGTTGTTTCATACCCAGAGAATAACTGCCAAGCTTCTTATCTCTTTGCTCATAGAGCCGGACGGTTTTTAATGCCGAGGCAATTTCCTCTTCTTTAACGCCCTTTAATTTCTGCACAATCTGCATATTTTCCAGTCCGCTTAAATGCCCGTAACCGCCGGGATTTTCAATGAGACTTCCGGTCTTTTGGAGAAGAGAAAGTCGATTTTGGGAATTTACTGTTTTTCCCAGAAACTGAATTTTTCCTTCACTGGGGTGAATCAAGCCCAGAATCATTTTGAGGGTAGTGCTTTTTCCGGCGCCATTGGGACCTAAAAAGCCGTAAACGCATTTCTCCGGAACAGATAAAGAAAGGTCTTTTACACGGTAACTGTTTCCGCTTTTTTTGCTAAGATGCTGTGTTTCCAGAATATAGTTCATCATTTTTTTCCTCCATATTTTTTTTCTCCATGTGTTTGTTTACGAGAGGAGAATAGCGAAGGAAGCTTATGGGAACCTTGTGCGTACCTTATGTTTACCTTAAGAAATGAAAAAAACTATGGGGAAAGAGGGGCAGAAAGGCTATAGTAG
>NZ_CAUTEG010000113.1:0-6735 GCF_963537195.1 Oribacterium sinus
ACCCGTTAGAAACGTGCGCCGCTAGGCGCACAAGCAAAGTGAGCAGTGGTTAACAAAACCACTGCTCAGTCAGGCGAAGCTAGCGAGAGCGTGCCCCAATTCAGACCTATATTGCTTAGAAAAATTTATTTTAATCTTTTCAAGCCTTTTTATTTTCTTCCAAAAATCAGGGTTATCCATAGTAGCAGCGCCACCGGCATCAAGACTAAAAATCTTGGTTTTCTGGTCTTATGCCTGCAAAGATACATTCCCAGAATTCCTCCTAAGGCGCCGCCCAAGAAGGCTTGCCCCAATAAGACTTTTTCCGGCACTCTCCATCCCCTATGTATGGCCTGCCACTTGTCATAGGCAAAGCTAAGAAAACAAAGAATATTGATGCCCAAAAGATAGAGCAATAAGCCCTTCCCTCCAAGCTCCAAAATTGATTGCAACAATTCTTTTTCCATTTCTTTATCTTCCCGGGAAACGGAAATTTGGAATTAGCTGATCCCAAGAATCAATACCGATAATGGCTCTGGCAAAGTCTGCAGTTCCTTCCGTTGCGCTGGCATCGTCAATATACTTAAAGACGCTGTGTGCCTTCTTATGTACCAACTGATGGTTCACAATGCTGGAAAGTCCGAAAGCCAGTCCGTGCTTTACCTCATCATCGGAGTCCTCCTGACGACTCATGAGATACGCGGAAATATACGGATTGTTATCTACAATATAGTAGGAGTATGCTACTGCTGCAGCCTGCTCATCCGACTTATCCTGTCCCTTTTGAATACTGGTGAAACCTTCCTCGGTAAGGAAAATCTTTCGAACCTCTCCCTTCTTGTTCTTCATGCTGTCCAACTGCATAAAGTCGGTAATCACATGAAGATTCTTAAAGTTGATAATGGGAGAATCAATGGTATCGTTAACCTTTCCGGTCTTATCATCATCCCAGAAGGCCGGGGAGGAAATAGGATATGGATAGGGGTGCAATGCCAGACCGAAGTCCATATGTCCCTCCAGATTGTCAAAATGATGGAAGGCCAATACCACATCCTTTCCCTTATATTTGCCTACAGGAGCCGCCTCAGGGAACATGTTCCAGTAGTGATCTAAAGAGAACATAATGTTGTCGTTGGCAGAAACGGACTTCATCGCGGTATAAAATACGCGGAAGGCACGCTGGAATTTCTTGGTATAGGTGGAAACATCATAGTCTCCCTCATAGTTCCAATACTGGTTGTCAATCTCATTTCCCACTACCCAGTTGGTAATTTTTCCGTGACCGTTCTGACCGTTATAACGCTTTGCCAAGAAAGAAGCCATAGCCTTTACCGCTCTAAAGCCCTGCTCGGACTCTACGTTAAAGCCATAGTAAACCGCCTGCTCCTTGGGAAGCTCCTTAACGCCGATGGGATTTAACTCCGGTACGGTATTGTTCCATGCGTTCAACAAAATGGCGGTGACCGCTACGCCGGAATCACTAAGGCGCTTCACCTCTCCGTCCAGCTGATCAATCAGCTCCTTGTTAATCTGGAAGGTCTTTCCCTCATAGGAATAGGAAATTCCCTGACCGAAGAAACGCTGGGTAGGAATATCTACGCCCGCATGCTTAATGTTCAGACTCAAAGCATCCTCTAAGATATTAGGGTCTACACGAAGTCCCTTCTTTCCCGGATTTAACGCAGGACTTTGGTTCTCCGCAACCACCTCGGGATTCTCGATATATCTTCTATCCGCAATCATTTCATAACGGCTTCCCACCTTTACTGCAGGCACAAAGGCGCTGTAAAGACGAAGCTCTCCAGGACCTGCATATAAGGGGAAGTTAAACTTCTGGTTTTCCCCAAGACTTCCCTTGGCAATAAAGTCGGTACGACCGCCAAGATCGGTCTGATAAGGCTTGATTTCGAAAATGTAAACCGAGCCGTCGGTACCGCTACTATCTCCTGTTGCATCCATTTGCAACTGAATCTCCTGCCTGCTGTCTGTAATCTCCACGTCCTTTACCTTCGCCGAAAGATTATAAGCGAAAGCTCCCGTGGAAAAAAGCGCCGTAAATGCCATGCTTAACATAAACATGGCTACATTCTTTGTTTTTCCTTGTAAAGCCATTTTCCTCTCCTTGAACTGACATACTTGCTTTGTGCTTTGTTGCATTGTTGCATTGTTGCATTGCTGCATTGCTACTTTTTTGCTTTCTGCTTCGTTGCTTTGCTGCTTTTACTTTATTGCATTACACAGTGCAAATATCTTTGACCATCTTTTGGCTTATTCTTTAAGAATTAAAGCCTTTGACCTGTCCAACTATACTCAGTTCTTTACAAAAAAGCCATAGAAAATTTCTTACAAGTTCTTACATTACAGCTTCGCTTTAGGAGGAAAGCTTCATATCCCCCTCTTTGATCCACTTCATTTTCCGGCAAAAAGCAGAACAAAGCAAAGAAAATATTGCCGGAAGAATAAAGCATAAAAGCAAAAGAGAAAGCCAATCCCTTACAGTTACAGCTGTCTTACTCCCCTCTTCTATACCCTTAAGCCAGCCGGTGTAAACGCCGATAGGGCCAACCAAACCGCAGGTTCCCATACCGGAGGTAACCGCAGGACCGTTATTTTCAAAATGAAAGAGACAGGTAGCCAGTGGTCCTGTAATCATGGAGGCAAATGTAGCCGGAATCCAAATCCGGGGATTTTTTACAATATTTCCCATCTGCAGCATAGAAGTACCAAGCCCCTGAGAAACTAGACCGGAAACGCCGTTTTCCCGGAAGGAAATCACTGCAAAGCCCACCATCTGGGCACAACAGCCTGCCACCGCAGCGCCTCCCGCAAGTCCCGTAAGTCCTAGAGCAGCACAAATCGCCGCGGAGGAAATGGGAAGTGTCAATGCAATACCAACCAAGGCGGATACCAAAATTCCCATAAAGAAAGGCTGTAGCTCTGTCGCCCACATAATCAGGCTTCCCACCTGAATCGCCGCTTTTCCGATTATCGGAGCCAAGATTGCCGAAAAAAGCATTCCGGAGCCAATGGTTACAAGAGGCGTCACCAAAATATCCACTTTTGTTTCCTTGGAAACCGCTTTACCGATTTCTGTGGAAAGAATCGCCACAAAAAGTACCGCCAATGGTCCCCCGGCTCCTCCCAGGGCATTGGAGGCAAAGCCCACAGTAATCAATGAAAAAAGTACCAAGGGAGGGGCCTGTAAAGCATAGGCAATAGCCGTTGCCATAGCCGGACCGCTCATAGCGGAAGCCATTGCCCCCACGGTATAATCCACACCGCCAATGGTGGCAACCACTCTGGTTAATGCGGAAATCCCCAGCCTCTGCCCTAGGGTGTTTAAAATTGTTCCGATTAAGAGGGAACAAAACAAGCCCTGAGCCATAGCGGATAAGGCATCAATCCCATAGCGCTTCAGGGAAATCTCAATGTTCTTCCTTTGTAAAAAAGCCTTCATTCTCATTCTCCTAATCTCTTATAAAGCAATGCGTTTTAATACTTCTGCCTATCGTAACAGCTAAAAGTAGTGGGGAGTAGTTCTATCCTGTCCTTCCCGGTCACCCCATTGCTTTCTTTATAAAAACTGTATACAAAACATCCCTCTGATTATAGCAAAATGCTCCACTTATTTGTATAAAAATATTTAGTTTTTTGTAAAAGATATTTTATTCAGTACTCTATCCTGTTACGTTATCAAGCACTCTTGTAAAATACTACATCATGCAACACTTTTAAAAAAAGAGACGGTAAAAACCGCCTCTAAACACTTTACCTCTCCTATTTTAACTTACCACTTCCGAAAGTATCTCTCCAATCTTTCCATAAAGTACCAAATCGCACTCTGTATCCAGTCGCCCCTCCTCTTTATTAATAAGAACCAACTTATTGTTTCCATGATGAGGAAAATATCGAATCAAGCCCGCAGCGGGATACACCGTCAAGGATGTACCTCCGATAATCAATAAATCTGCATTCTGAATATGGGCAATGCTCTCTGAAAGAATCCGTTCATCCAAGCCTTCCTGATACAAAACCACATCCGGACGTATCATGCTACGGCAATGAGGACACAAAGGAATGGATGTCGAAAAGTCAATTTCTTCTTCCGGGATTCGATGATGATGCTTCACACAATAGTAGCGATGAATACTGCCATGAAGCTCATATACCGTTTTGCAACCTGCCATCTGATGCAATCCGTCAATGTTTTGGGTAATAATTGCCTTTAGCTTCCCCTGCTCTTCCAATTTTTGTAAGGCATAATGAGCAGGATTCGGCAGAATCCCCGGAATCAAGAGCTTTTCCTTATAAAACTGATAAAACTCTTTAGGTCGTGCCATAAAAAAATCATGAGACAAAATTTCCTCCGGCGGAAAGGCATATTTTTGATGATAGAGCCCATCCACAGAACGAAAGTCCGGAAGACCGCTTTCCGTAGATACGCCTGCACCGCCAAAAAACACGATATAGTTCGCTTTTTGAATTAACTCCTTTAATTCAGCTAATTTCTCTTTCGTATCCAAGTTTGCTCCTTTGTCTTATAGTCCAATCTTTTATCAAGATCTTCGGTAGCTTAAAGCCCGAACTCTTTCAAAAGCTTTTCCCGATATTCTTCATCAAAAGAAACTCTCTTAAGATCATCCATCCGTCCTGCATTCAGTAAATGACCTACTAAAAGAGCAAGACGATTTTGACCCTTCTCCAAGCCCTTTTCAAGGCCTTGTTGCAAACCTTGTTCTAGGCCTTGTTCTAATCCCTGTTGTATTCCCTGGGCTAAACCTTTTTCTATACCTTCTTCTACTGCTTTTTTTCTATACTTTTCTAATAAGACATTCATCTTCTTTTCTCCTTCCCTATCTAATTTACCCTCCTTTAATGAGGCAACTCTATGAGACAAAACTTCAGATTGAATTTCTTTAGGATTGGCTTCTTTAAAGTCTTTAGCCAGCTTTCCTAATGCATTGTCATCTTGTCTTGATGTATTGAAATAGAAGATATGGGAACCGTCCCGAAATAAGCTACCGGACTTTCTGATAACTCTTTCAATCTGGTACAGTTGTTCTCCCTCTCCCAATACATCTTTATCTGTAATAAATATAACATAGCTTTCCGGCAATTTGGAAAACTTTTCTCCCTTCTTTAGAGTATTCGTGTCCATAAGTGCGGCATGATAACGAGCCCTTTTAGGAATGGCTCCGGCAGATGAATTCTGTACTTCAATATTATAAAGCAAGCCTTTTTCATCGGTGCAAAGGCAATCCAAGACTAAAGCTCTTCCATGCAGATTTGGCAACCTCTTTTGAAGTCTTTGTTCCTTTAACTTTAAAGAAGACTTGTCCAAAATCGTTTGCAGAATATACTCCGTACAAGCTTGCTCTTCCAGAACTACTTGCATAAAGAGATCATCCATCAAAGTAAGAGATGCAATGATTTTTTTCTTTTCCAGAGCATCCATCTTTCTTCTTGTTCTCTTAGAATTAGCTTTTAAACGACCGGATTTTTTAGCATTAGTAGAATTTGTTTTTTTCATAAGTCACCTACGGAAAATTGGAATAATAAAAGTGAATAATGAGTTTATTTAAATTTTCAAATAGATAAATTGAAACAAGGATATAGAGAATCAGACTAAGACTGGGATTAGGATTTAGAATCTTTGAATATACTTGAATCTTATTGCTTACTATCTTACTTCCAGATTGGCAAATCTCCTATACTCCACATTCGGATAATATCCGTATATTGATAATATAAAAGGATAGTTGATGAAATAGCACAGCTCATCCTTCCAATGCCTATCACCACTCTTTGGCATCTTCGATAGCTTAGGAGCACTGCCTGTTCTCACCATTTGGCATATCCTAAAACATAGGAGCACTGCATATCCACATCTTCGCCTATATCGAGAACTAAGGAGCACTGGCCCCCTATATATGCAATGCCCTTGAGTTTGGTACCGCTAGCCGGGGGAAGCTTATCGGGAGCGTGCCTTGGTGATAGTGGGCAGTTAGTACTCCAGAGCTTTATAATTCTTCCATCCTCAAAGTTCTTTTGAATAAGATTGAACCGCCCTACAGCCTTGATTTACAAGAGTATAGAGCGGTTTTTATCAACACATTTTGTTCTAGATACCTATATTTCTACTAGTGGAGGAATCTCCTATACTCCACACAAAGAACAATACTGATGTTTTTTGACACTGAATTAATGAGAAGGTATTTTAAAGTCCAAACTCCTTCAGAAGCTTTTCCCGATAAGCTTCATCGTAAGATACCCTCTTAAGGTCATCCATCCGTCCTGCATTCAGTAAATGCCCCACCAAAAGAGCAAGACGATTTTTCCCCTGCTCCAAGCCCCTTTCAAGGCCTTGTTCTAATCCCTGTTGTATTCCCTGTGCTAAACCTTTTTCTATGCCCTTCTCTATACCTTCCTCTACTGCTTTTTTTCTATACTTTTCTAACAAAACGTTCATCTTCTTTTCTCCCTCCCGATCTAGTTTACCTTCCTTTATTGAGGCTACTCTATGAGACAAAACTTCAGACTGAATTTCTTTGGGATTAGCTTCTTTAAAATCTTTAGCCAGCTTTCCTAATACGTTATCATCTTGCCTTGCCGTATTGAAATAAAGGATATGGGAACCATCTTTAAACAAATTGCCGGATTTCCTGATAACACGTTCAATCTGATATAATTGTTCTCCCTCACCCAATACATCTTTATCTGTAATAAATATAACATAGCTTTCCGGTAATTTGGAAA
>NZ_CAUTEG010000114.1:0-6730 GCF_963537195.1 Oribacterium sinus
GTTTTTCGCTTAGTATCCGCTACGTGGCGAAGCTAGCGAGAGCGTGCCCCAAATTTAGACCTATATTGCTTAGAAAACTATTTTGATTTTTTAAAGCCTCTTCTCTATTTTGTTCTTTGGAAATTTGTTTAGATATTTCGTATTTTACTTCTTCGGATAGAAGCCGGAGGGCTCTTCCTTCAGGTTAATCAAAATATTCTTCATCTGGGTGTAGTGCTCCAGGATAACTTTATGGGTTTCTCTTCCCACGCCGGAGGTCTTGTAACCGCCGAAGGGGGCTCCTGCCGGAATGGCATTGTAGGTATTAACCCACATTCTTCCGGTTTCAATGGCTCTGGATACCCGGATAGCCCGGTTAATGTCTCTGGTCCATACTGCACCGCCCAAGCCGAAGTCGGAGTCATTTGCCATGGCAATCACTTCTTCCTCTGTCTTAAACTTGATGATAACCGCTACCGGTCCAAAGATTTCTTCTCTTGCCGCCTTCATGCTGTTGTCTACATTTACCAAAAGTGTAGGTCTGTAGAAAGCGCCCTTGGAAAGCTCTCCCTCATCAAAGACTCTTCCGCCGCAGGCAATCTTAGCACCGTCCTGTACTGCGATGTCCACGCAGGACTGAATCTTCTCCACCTGTCTGTCATTGACCTGGGATCCCATCTGAGTATCCGGATCCAAAGGATTTCCCACCTTCACCTTATTGAACTGCTCTACCGCAGCCTCTACGAAGCGGTCGTAAATGTCCTCATGGACAAAAACACGGGAGCCTGCACAGCAAACCTGTCCCTGATTAAAGAGAATTCCCAGCTGTAAGCCGTCGATAGCCATATCAAAATCACAATCCGGGAAGAAGATATTGGCAGACTTTCCTCCCAGCTCCAGGGTTGCCGGAATCAACTTTTCTGCCGCAGCCTTTGCCACGCTGTAGCCCACCTCTGTAGAACCGGTGAAGGCCAGCTTTCTGAATCCCTTATGCTCCAGCATATACTGTCCGGACTTGGAGCCTGCACCGGAGATAATGTTAATTACGCCCTTCGGTACGATATCCTTAATCAGCTTCATCAACTCCAATACACTGAGGGGTGTGGCGGAGCTGGTCTTTAAAACGGTACAACATCCGGAAGCCAAAACCGGCGCCAGCTTCCAAGCCGCCATCAGGAAGGGGAAGTTCCAGGGTACAATCTGTCCCACTACGCCGATGGGCTCCCGAATAATTAAGGAGAGAGTATTCTCATCAAAGAAATTGGCGGAATCCTCCTCCGTACGGATAGCCCCCGCAAAATAACGGAAGTGGTCTGCCGCAAAGGGAACATCAATATTCATGGTTTCCCGGATGGGCTTTCCGTTATCCAAACTCTCCACCTTTGCCAGATGCTCCTTGTTTTTATCAATCACATCCGCAATATCCAAAAGAATCTTGGAACGCTGAATTTTATCCAGCTTCTTCCAGCTGTCAAAAGCCTTCCATGCCGCATTCACTGCTCTATCCACATCTTCTCTTGTGGCCTCAGCCACCTTGGCCAATGCCTCTCCTGTAGCAGGAGAATAGGTGGTAAAGGTCGCCTTATCCGAACTCTCGCAAAACTCTCCGTCAATAAACAATCCATACTGTTCCTGTAATCCGTATGCCATAAAAATTCCTTTCTTTGCTAACTGTACCGGTTTAAATGGGATATTTCTTTCATATCCCATCTATTTACTGGGAATAATTGTATCATTATAAATACAAATAAAACAAGGACTTTCCTTTCGGAAAGCCCTTAAATAAATATAAATTGTTTATATAATTTTTTGAATCAATTTCGGGATTTTGTAGTAATCAAGAAACGTCGGAAAATGTGATAATTCCGCTTATTTCGCTTATTTCGCTTATCTCTAAACTGCTACCGGGAAAAGAAATCCTTACGCAATCCCCTGACTATTCTTCAGATTCTTTCTCTCCTCCGCATCAAACTTGGTGGTATCTCTACCTCTGTTCGGATCATGGTGAGGATGCATCTTAACCTCCAGTACCGCCTTCAACATTGCTACAAAAATGTCGGACTGGTACTTGCTCTGATAGAAACCGATCATGGGAGAGGTCTTATCCTTATCCAGCACCACATACTTCGCAGGAAGCTGGGTAAGAGAAAGGGCGGTAACATCGGCAATACACTTATCGCAGGTACAGCCTCCGTGCTTTTGAATCAGGCCTCGTACGTCCTTGGTTTTCAGGATATCCAGCATCACATTTACAATGTGGAACTCAGGTTCCGGCTCATCATATTCCGCCAGAAGCTTCTTCTCCAGATTCAACTGAATTTCGTTGGTGATTTTATCATTTTCGGAAGACTCATCAATAACGGTAATCTTACTCTTTTTGTAGGAAGGAAGGGATGCCGGCTCCTCTTTTTCATGATTCTCCGCCCTACTTTCCTCTTCTAATGCTCTTTGGAGCTCTTCTTTCTGCTTTTCCTCTTTCTGCTTTTCTGCCTTCTCGGCTTCTTTCTTATGCTCTTCCTTCATCTGCTCTTCCTTCACATCGAAGTTATCCACAGCAGATTGGAAATTGCTTACCGCACCGTCAAAGTGCTCTGCAGCCTCTTTGGTTTTCTTTGCCGCCTCGTGGAAGTCGGAAAGCATAGCAGGATCTATCGTAACGCCTGGGGTTCCGGAAGCATTCCCTCCGGCATTTGCCTGTGTACTTCCTCCGGCCTGCTCAAGCCCTTCCTCCGCTACAGGAGCGGAGGTTAATAAATTCAATACATGGGATGTTTTGTTGGATTTCGTTGTCTTCTTTGTAGCCATTATCCGATCACCTCTCTTAAATGGATATCCTCTGCGATTTCCTCAATAAATCTTGCGTAATCGGTTACCGCAGGAGAACGTTTGTTGTAGGAAAAGATATCTTCCCCATGGGCCGGCGCTTCCGCAATGGCCACTCCGGGACGAATCTTCGTTTCGAAAACCTTGGTGGAAATCTGTTCCGCTAGGCCTCCTGCCATTTCCTCCACGTCTCTTGCCAAAGTGGTTCTCTTGTCAAACTTGTTCAAGAGAATCCCTAAGACCTTTAAATCCTTATTAAGCCCCTGTTTTACCGTATCAATAGTTTCCCTTAGCTGTGACAATCCCACCAAAGACAGGATGTCAGAGGACATGGGAATAATTAAGAAATTCGATACGGCATAGGCATTGATGGTTAATAAATTCAATGCCGGGGGAGTATCAATCACCACATAGTCATAGTAATCCATCAAAGGTTGCAGCATTTCCTTCAAAGCCACTTCCCGCTTTCCGGGAGCCAGCTTTTCCAGTCCTGTGGTGGAAAGAGAAATGTCGGAGGGTAAAATATCGCATTTCTTCAGCCGACGAATCGCCTGCTGCACCCGAACCTTGCCCTGTAAGGCATCCAATATGGTGGTGGGGTTGCTTCCCTCTAAGCCCATACAAAAGCCTAAGTTTCCCTGTGGGTCTAAATCAATGCCCAAAACCTTCGCTCCCCGGTCTGCCAGTCCTGCGCAGATGGCTGCCGAGGTGGTGGTTTTTCCTACGCCTCCCTTTTGATTGGATACTGTGATAATGATTGACAAAATGAACCTCCCTGCATCAAAAAATCCTGACTAAGCAAACGAAACAGCATGCTTAGGGAAAAGATTTTTCTTATGCACCTTCCTGTGATGAATAGAAAGAAAGTTCTTCCTTTGTAAAGTTCTTTAAGCCCTCCGTGATACCTGCCTCATCCAGATTAAAACGCTTTCCCGGATAGCTTTCCCCGTATTGATTCTTCAGGGTCAGCAGCTCACTTTGGTACAAGGATTGGGAGATACTGTCGGAAAATGAACGATACTCCGGGTCTCCGTAGGCATTTGCCCCGGTGGACAGGGAGAAAATCTGCTCCAATCCCGCATTCTTTGTGACACGGAAAATGGAATCGCTGTTCCCGTTATGCCGATAAACTACCGGCTCTCCCGTTAAGTTGTTCTTTCTCAGTTCTACCTGATAAGCGCCGTTGGCTTCCTCTTCTAAAAGGGCCGCAAGGCTTCTCTCCTTGTTCTGTGCTACAGAACTTCCCTTCTGCTCTGGTAACTTCTCTTGATAGAGGATAACGGATAATACGGATTTCGGTTCTTCTTTTCCCTCTTCCACGGCTTCTTTATAAAGGACAAGGTCCTTATAGCCGTCCTGATCCATATCAATTAAGGCAAAGGATTTTGGAAAAACTTCCTCTCCGGTGAGAGTCTTTTCGGAGCTTTCCGGATCAGCCACATCCACCGCCCGCTTCTTTCCGAAGTCCTTGGTCTTGTCCTTTTCCAGCTCTTCTCTAAGCATCTGACGATACTTGTTGAAGTTTACAAGCTCTTTTCCTTCCTTCCCGATATAGGTCTTACCGTCCTTGGAAAACTCTTCTTCTAAAAGTCTTCCGTCCTGATCGAAGAAGTACTCTGTCTTGTCTTCCGGATCCACATACTTTCCTGTGGTCATCAGGCCGCCGCTTCCGATATGGTAGGACTGTCCGTTATAGTTAATCCACTCATTTTCCAAAGGAGTATTCGGCCCCAGCATAAAATACCAAGATTCTCCCTGCTGCACCCATTCTCCGTCCGAAGCACTGACCTCTGCAAAGGCCGGCACTGCGGATAAGCACAATGCGGAAAGACCAAACAGGAAAGCTACACCCTTTTTGGAAAAGCGACAACGGGACAAAGCGTCCTTTCCGTTTCGGGAAAGAGTCTTTGTCTCCTTCTGCATAAATCCTTTAATCTTCATCCCTTATCTCCTTCATTATACCCAATTCAAAATCCAATGTATAGTATATTGAACAAAAAGGACGAAAGAACTTCTTTCTTCCTGAAAGTGCTCCTCCGTCCTTGGTCCATCTCAATTCTTATTATATCTTTTCACTTCTGTCCAGTGAAATTTTTCTAACTTCTCTACTGTTCAGTATAAGCCACTCGGCATACTCTGCCGTTCCGTAAAACTTTCCAAACTACTCTACCGTTCAGTGAAATTTTTCCTGATTACTCTTCATTTCTGAAGCCTGCATGCTCAGACTCCAAGAAGCGCTTGATTAAAACGTCCAAAACCTCTACCAGGTGGCCGATTTCCGGCTTGGTCAGCTGCTCGTCCGCTCCTACTTCTTTTCCCTTAACCCGCATCTGATCGTTGATTAAGGAAGAGAAGATTACAACAGGAATTCTCTTCAGACGCATATCTTGTTTTACCAGCTTGGTAAGACGATGTCCGTCCATGATAGGCATCTCAATATCGGTGATTAAGACATTTGCCTTTCTGTAAAGATCCGGATCGTTCTTGAGAGAGGAAAGATAGTCCCAACACTCCTGTCCGTTGTTAAAGATTTTAACATCCTTAAATCCTGCCTTCTGTAAAGAAGTACCGATCATTTTCTGAAGAAGTACAGAGTCCTCCGCAATGATTACCGGAGCTGTGGTAATGTCTCTTTCACCCATCTGCTCGATTTCTTCAATCTGGATGCTGGTTTCCGGAGAAATTTCCGCAACAATCTTCTCGAAATCCAAGATGGTTACCAGCTGGTTATCACACTGAGCAATACCGGTAGCTACGGATTCCGCACCATTTGCCAAGGTACGATCCGGCTTCTGGATGCTCTGCCAGGAAATACGGCTGATGCCTTCGATAGAATCCACACGGAAAGCTACCATCATTTTATTAAAATGAGTGATGATGAACAGATCTCTTGCTCCCTGCTCCGGTGTAGCGCCGGTCAGATAGTTCGCCAGGTTGATTACGGTAATCAGCTGCTCTCTCGGCTTAAAAAATCCCTCTACGGAAGGATGAGAATGGGGCATAGGCTTAATCTTCTCAGTCATCATGATTTCTTTTACCTTAGCCACATTGATTCCGTAAAACTCTCCCAGAACACGAAACTTCATAATCTCAATTTCGTTGGTTCCGGACTCTAATAAAATGCCTTCCTTTTCGTTTTTCTTCTTCATTTCTATAATCCTCTCCCTTTTCGTTCTTCCCTGAACCCGGGACTAGCCTCTTGCCCGCATTACAGTTTGTTATCTATCCTTAAATCCGAACATCATCCCGTCCGTAGGTCCGTATCAATACTTCCCCCGTTCCGGTGTCCAGACTCATGGTCCTTGCATAATTTGCGCCGGTGTCTTCCGCCACCAGCTGTATTCCCTCTTCCCGAAGAATTTTTTTAACACTTTCAATATTTCGCTGTCCAATATTTCCGAAGCCCGCATTTCCGCTGATTTCGAACATCTTGGCTCCTCCTGCGATTTTCACCGTGGTACGGCTTTTCACCATACCGAAGGCTGCCATTTTCCGGAGGGTTTCCCTAATCCCGGTATCCGCATATTTGAATACGTTGGGATCCGATAAATTGACCTGTTCCGGCAACATGATATGAAGTAGTGCCCCCAGCTTGATATAAGAATCATAAAAGGCCAGTCCTATACAGGAGCCTAAAGCGTAGGTAATGATCACTCCCTCTCCTCGGGTCAGCTTCATGTCGCCAATCCCTACCTTGAGTTGTTTCTCCAAAAGCATGGTTTACACTCCCAGCTTTTCCAGAATCGTATTCAAGGAGCTTATATCAGGTAACATCAAAAGCCACGAGGGAAGACTTTTGCCATCCATGACAAATTCCGCATTACAGTACATCAGCTTATCCGTTTCATAGCCAAACTCCACCATGGGAACGGTAAGAATTCCTCCCAGCATATTCACTGTACTGCTGGGCACCGACAGATTTAAGTCC
>NZ_CAUTEG010000115.1:0-6666 GCF_963537195.1 Oribacterium sinus
GGATGTAAAAAATTATTTTGATTTTTTACATCCCCTTCTTATATGATTTTGAAATAGGCCGATAATTTATAAGGAAATGAGATAGGAACGAATATGGCATTGGAAAACATTGCAGGAAGCTGGAAACAAGGCTTGTTGTAGTGCGGGTTTTCACTGCCCCTCTCCTGACTCAAGAGAAATTCCTTGTTTTTTTAAGAAAGTATTTGTATACTAAGCCAAGTGTTTTTTACACTGGCTTTTTTTACGTTACAGGATTTCTCAGGAGGGAAGTCGGGTAGGTTATAGACTACAGAAAGAGCTGAAGGAAACGGTCTCTTTACGGGTCTAAAGAAAAGGGGAGAAAAAAGAATCATGGTATTCATCGGAAGCCTTTTTGGCTTAATTGGTGGTTTGGGAATGTTTCTATACGGTATGACGGTGATGAGTGACGGTATGCAAAAAGCCGCCAGCTCCCGTATGTCCAAGTTCCTGAATTTGGTAACGGGAAATCGTGTGATGGCCGTTGTTTTAGGAGCAGCCATAACAGCTCTTGTGCAATCCTCCTCTGCAACCACGGTTATGGTGGTAGGTTTTGTAAATGCCGGAATCCTGAATCTTAGTCAATCCGTCGGCATTATCATGGGTGCCAATATCGGAACCACCATTACTGCATGGATGGTTTCCTTAACCCAGGTGTCCAGTTCCTCCCTGGCTTTTCTGAAACCGGAATTTTTCGCACCGCTCTTAGTCGGAGTGGGTGCCTTTCGCCTTCTTTTCGGGAAAAAAGGTAAAGATGACCTTGTAGCCAATTTCTGTATCGGTGTAGGCTTTATCTTTATCGGTTTGGAATTTATGAGTGATTCCGTGTCTCCCTATGCGGATTCTCCTATTTTTGCAAAAGCCTTTCAGGTAATGGGAGGCAATCCTATCCTCGGTATTCTTACCGGTGCGGTGGTAACGGGAATTATCCAGTCCTCTGCAGCTTCCGTATCCATCCTTCAGACCTTGGCTTTATCCGGTGCGGTACCAAGAGCCGCGGGCTTCTATATCACTCTAGGACAAAACATCGGTACCTGTGTAACCGCTATGCTTTCCTCTACCGGAGCCTCCAGAACCGCGAAGAGAGCGGCGGTAATTCACCTTCTCTTTAATGTGACCGGTGCGATTTTGTTCGGAGCTATTATTTTCTTTTTAAGTCTTCCAATGAAGAGTTTTTTCCAGGGACAACTAAGCCCTGTAGAAATTTCCCTCTTCCATACCATATTTAACGTATCCTGCACCATTGTTTTATTCCCCTTTGGAGATCTGCTGGTGAATCTTTCCGGAACTTTGGTTAGAGAGAGCAAGCAGGATAAGGAGGATGAGGAGAATCCGAACCACTACACGGAGGTGGAGAAGAATCTGATTCAGCACTTGGACAAGCGTATTTTGGAGTCCCCCGCCATCGCCATTTCCGCTACTAAGGCAGAGGTTGTCAATATGGCCAGAATTACGGCGGTAAATATCTCTCACGCTATGGGCATCTTACTGGAAGAGAAGGTGGAAGAAATCCAAGAGGTTTATGCCAGAGAGAAAATCATTGATAATATGCAGAAGCTTCTGACGGACTATCTGATTCACATCGGAAACCTTTCTTTAAATGAGAACCAGAAGCTGGAAGTGAACAATATGTTTAATACCATTACCGATGTGGAAAGAGCTGCGGATCATGCGGAAAATATTGCGGAGCAGGCTCAGTATGCGCAGGATCACGATATCTCTTTCTCGGAAATCGGTCAGGATGATTTAAAGAAGATTTCCAATAAGGTTATGGAGTCCTTTGAAGCCAGTATTGATGCTTTTGAGAACAATGACTTGGATGCTGTGGTAAGAACAGCTCATCTGGAGGATCAGGTGGATGAGATGGAAGAGGATATGAGAGAGACCCATATTCTAAGATTAAGCTCCGGAGACTGTGTGCCTCAGGCCGGTGTAATTTTCCTGGATGTCATTTCCGACTTGGAAAGAATTTCCGACCATGCGGATAATGTGGCGGGCTATGTGAAAACGATGATTTAAAAAAAGAGCGGTAAAATCAAAATGGTTTTCTATGCAATATAGGTCTAAAATCGGGGCACGCTCTCGCTAGCTTCGCCCTGTGCAGTGAAGGACTGCACTCGTAATAAGAAAGTGCTCTGATACAGTGTGGGTCTATAAATGGGGCACGCTCTCGCTAACCTCGCCTTCGTAGCAGTACTAACTTCAAGCTTCGCTTTGCTTGCTTTCAGTAAGTACTGACGGGCTCAGATTGCCCCTATTATAGACCCACACTGTATCATTCGCTTCAAGTATTGATTTGTATTGTTCTTCTCATCGCCGACTCTTCACAAGTATCGGGCTCAGACTACCCGATATTTAGACCTATATTGCCGAAAACCTATATATTTTGATTTTACCACTCTTTTTTTATGCTATGGTTTCCGGAATAAGGAGGATAGTAAGAACTTCAAGAAAGCGGAATTGGATTTAAAAATAATTATTTTAATAATGATTTAATTTTTCTTTTTAGAAATCTGTAAACTTTTGGTGAAAACTTGCGTTTTTTCGTCATTTGTACTTGCAAAAACACATTGCCTGCAATAGAATGAACGTGCTGTTTAAGAAATTAAAATGATTTATTATGTAGGAGGAAAAGGATATGGCAGTAAAAGTAGCGATTAACGGATTTGGACGTATCGGACGTTTGGCATTTCGTCAGATGTTTGATCATGAAGGAACAGAGATTGTTGCCATCAACGATTTAACCGATCCTAAGATGCTTGCGCACCTTTTAAAGTATGATTCTTCTCAGGGAAGATATAAGTATGAAGATACAGTAGTTGCCGGAGAAGACTATATCGAAGTTAAGGGAAAGAAGATTAAGATTTATAAGGAGGCTGACGCTTCCAAGTTACCTTGGGGACAGCTTTCCGTAGATGTAGTTCTTGAGTGTACCGGTTTCTACACCTCCAAGGATAAGGCAAATGCTCATATCCAGGCCGGTGCTAAGAAGGTAGTTATTTCCGCACCTGCAGGAAATGATCTTCCTACTATCGTATACAACGTTAACCATGAGACCATTAAGGCTGAGGACAACATCATTTCCGCAGCATCCTGCACAACCAACTGTCTTGCACCGATGGCTAAGGCTTTAAATGATTTCGCTCCAATCCAGTCCGGTATCATGGCAACTATCCATGCTTACACCGGAGACCAGATGATCCTTGACGGACCACAGAGAAAGGGAGATTTAAGAAGAGCTCGCGCAGGAGCTATCAACATCGTTCCAAACTCTACCGGTGCTGCTAAGGCTATCGGCTTGGTTATCCCTGAGTTAAACGGTAAGTTAATCGGTTCTGCACAGAGAGTTCCTGTTCCAACAGGTTCCACAACCCTCCTTTTCGCAGTAGTTAAGTCTTCTCAGGAAGTTACCAAGGAAGCTATCAATGCTGCTATGAAGAATGCTTCCGATCCTGAGACCTTCGGTTACACAGAGGAAGAGTTGGTTTCCAGCGATATCATCGGAATGACCTATGGATCTCTTTTTGATGCTACCCAGACCATGGTATCCAAGGTTGGCGATGACCTTTATGAGGTTCAGGTTGTATCTTGGTATGACAACGAGAACTCCTATACTTCTCAGATGGTTCGTACCATTAAGTACTTCGAGAAGTTTGTAAAGTAATTTTATAGGCATAGTTTTTTGCGGAAAGCCGCCGGAGAGGATCCGGTGGCTTTTTCCGAAGTAGAGAAGGAGAGAAGTATGGCAGAGTTAAATAAGAAAACCGTAGATGACATTTCCGTAAAAGGCAAGAGAGTTTTATGCCGTTGTGATTTTAACGTACCTTTAAAAGAGGGAAAGATTACCGATGAGAACCGTCTTGTTGCAGCGCTTCCTACCATTAAGAAGCTGATTGCAGATGGCGGAAAGGTAATTTTATGTTCTCACCTTGGAAAGCCAAAGGGAGAGCCTAAGCCTGAGCTTTCTTTAGCTCCTGTGGCAAAGCGTCTTTCCGAGCTTTTGGGACAGCCGGTTGTTTTTGCCAAGGATGATACGGTAGTAGGAGAAAATGCTAGAGCTGCTGTAGAAAAGATGAAGGACGGAGATGTAGTTCTTCTGGAGAATACCCGTTATCGTGCAGAGGAGACCAAGAACGGAGAGGCTTTCTCCAAGGAATTGGCTTCTTTAGCGGATGTTTTCGTAAATGATGCCTTCGGAACCGCACACAGAGCACACTGCTCCAATGTGGGAGTTACCCAGTTTATTTCCGGACCTGCTGTAGTAGGTTACTTAATGCAGAAGGAAATTCAGTTCCTGGGACAGGCTGTAGAAAATCCTGTTCGTCCCTTCGTTGCCATTCTTGGCGGTGCCAAGGTGTCCGATAAGTTAAATGTAATCTCCAACCTTTTAGAGAAGTGCAATACTCTGATTATTGGTGGAGGTATGGCATTTACCTTCGTAAAGGCTATGGGCTATGAAATCGGAAAGTCCTTAGTGGATGACGAGAAGCTTTCCTACTGTAAAGAAATGCTTGAAAAGGGCAAGAAATTAGGCTGTGAGATTCTGCTTCCGGTAGATGCGGTTTGTGCGGCATCTTTCCCGGATCCTATTGATGATGCCAACTTAGCAGTAAAGACTGTGGATATTTCCGAGATTCCTGCAGATATGCTGGGCTTGGATATCGGACCGAAGTCTGCAGAGCTTTTTGCCAATGCGGTGAAGTCTGCAAAGACTGTGGTATGGAACGGACCTATGGGTGTTTTTGAGAACCCTGTATTGGCTAAGGGAACCATTGCAGTAGCAAAGGCTTTGGCAGAGACAGAGGCTACTACCATTATCGGTGGTGGAGACAGTGCCGCAGCGGTAAATATCCTGGGCTTCGGAGATAAGATGACTCATATTTCCACCGGCGGCGGAGCTTCCTTAGAGTTCCTGGAGGGAAAAGAGCTTCCCGGCGTTGCAGCTGCAAATAATAAGTAAGAAGTTCTATAAATAATCAGATAAATCCGTATGCATAGAAGTCAGTATATACAGATGTCATTAAGGACGGTAGTCAGTAAATACAGAAATCAGTATATAGAGTATTATGCATAAGATGGATAGAAATTGTAGGAAATAGGTGAGAAGATGAGAAAGAAAATTATTGCCGGAAACTGGAAGATGAATATGACCGTAACTGAGGCCAAGGCTTTGTGTGATAAACTGCTTCCCTTGGCAAATACAGATGCAGTAGACGTGGTTTTCTGTGTACCGGCTATCGACATTGTACCTGTAGTGGAGAAGCTTCAGGGCTCCAAGATTTCCGTAGGCGCTGAGAACCTGTATTTTGAAGAGGCCGGCGCTTACACCGGAGAAATCTCCGCCAATATGCTGGTGGATGCAGGAGTAAAGTATGTTATCATGGGACACTCCGAGCGTAGAGGATATTTCCATGAGACAGATGAGGATATCAACAAGAAGGCTAAGAAGGCTTTGGAAAAGGGTCTTACCCCTATCATTTGCTGTGGAGAAAGCTTAGAGCAGAGAGAGATGGGTATTTACTTCGAGTGGATTTCCATGCAGATTAAGGCGGCTTTCCAGGGAATTTCCGCTGAGGATGCCGGAAAGTGCGTTATCGCTTATGAGCCAATCTGGGCCATTGGAACCGGAAAGACTGCAACAGCAGAGCAGGCGGAAGAGGTTTGTGCATACATCCGTAAGGTAATTTGCGAAATCTATTCCCAGGCGGTTGGAGAGAAAATTCGTATTCAGTATGGCGGATCTATGAATGCCGGAAACTGCAAGGAGCTTCTGTCCAAGCCAAACATCGACGGCGGTTTAATCGGCGGTGCATCCCTGAAAGAGGAGTTTGCCAAGATTGTAAACTACCAAGATTAAGAAGAAGTATCAGAGCTAAAGGAGTACCGTACGCGTAACGTACGGTACTCCTTTATAATCCTAAAATTTTCTCTTTGGATTCTTCGGAAACCAGCCTTTTTCCACTCTCTTTTCCTGTTCGTATAATTCATGGATACTCCAAAAGCAGGAGATGCCGAAGATGGCCAGACTTCCGGAGAAAAAAAGGGAAGGAAGAAAAAAGCTGGCTATACAAGAGAATAAACCAATTAAGAAAAAAAGCCAGGCTATTTTCTTACTAAAGTAATATTCCGCATATACCACTATGGGGTGAAATATCCCTATGCAGAGAAAACACACCAGGCCTAAGAGTAAACCTTGAATGCTCATAGTTTAAAATACTCCCGAAGCTCTCGAAGCAGAGTATCCAAATCTACCTCTGCCCGTTCACTCATAATCTTCACTGTAGCTTTAGGCATCATAATGCGGGCAAGAGGAGTGTTTAAGGCCTTAAAGCGGTCACTTAATCGGAAAAGGAGAGTCTTTACATTGGAATCCGCTTCCAAAATATCCTTTAATAGGGTATCTTCGGTGATTTCCGTCAGCTTGCCGGCTGTCAAAGACCCTGTGCTTTCTCTATTTCCTTCGTTTCCCAAAGTCCCTGCGCTTTCTTTATTGCCTACATCTTCAGAAGTCTCTGAGCCTTCCCTCTTGTCTTCGTCTTCAGAAGTCTCCTTGCTTTCTCCCTTTTCCTGCTGCTCCCATGTCAAAAGAGTTTGAGAGCCCTGTAAGGAACGGATATGGGTGCAATCCTGCATCATTTCCAGCACACC
>NZ_CAUTEG010000116.1:0-6506 GCF_963537195.1 Oribacterium sinus
GGATTCCCCGCCTTGTCCTTTACGGAAAAATCTACCTGAAGAGAAGAGAAATCCAGGTGGGCATCCTCGATTTCGATTTGTCCCTTTCTGACTTCTCTAAAGTATTTTTCATTGGCCAGGCCGTCATTGGATAAAGTCAGCCGAATCTTAGGGGGTGTTTTATCCACTACCAGGAAATTGGAGGCACTGGCCTTCCTTCCGGAAAGGTCGGTAGTATCCACCATAACCTCATACTGTCCGTCCTCTGTGAAATTTAGTTCAGAAGAATATAGATTGGAATCGGATAGCTTTTCCTTCTTCCACGTAACCGTATGATTTTTAAACTGTTGCACGCCTCTTGTCGAAGCCAGAGAACGGGGATGAAGAATACGCCCGGGCATAGTGCTGGGACTTACCGGCATAGCCAGAGATGAAGGCGAACTTTTCACAGTATCCGGAAGGAAATTATAGTTAAGGTGGGTATCATTGGTACTAAAATTTTCTTCTAAAATCTTTGTTGTAAATTTGACATCCTTCGCAAAGTACCGTACCTGACCACTTTCGGAAGAAGGGTCAAAGAAAATCTTGGGATCCGTATGATCCACAGTGATAGCCAGTTCTCCATTCTTCTCCAATCCTAAAGTATTCTTCCATTCTAAAGGATTTCCGGAAGGATCCTTATAGTCAAAGGACAAACGATAATGTCCTTCCTGGGTGAAATTCATTGTCAAATCATTCTGTTCCCCATTAGGCATGATTTGTATGAAAGAAGTAGAATTGTCCTTTAACAAGCTCTCTCTTCCATCACTAATGAAAGTAGAATTCTTCTTTAATGTGAGAGCTTCCCTATTGCCCTGCACTCTATAGGAACTTTCTTTGTCTTCTCCATTTCTTCTGCTATAAACCTTCAAAGAAAAATCCTGATCCTCAGGAAAAAAGTTCTTTTCTTCCACGTTCAGAGTTAAAAATGCCTTATCTTGAAAATAAAAGTGGTCATTAACTTTCTTACCCTCAGGCTGAAAATCAAAGCTTCCCTTTGGTTTTATTGTATCCACTACCAAATACTTATCGGTTTTAAGAGGCTGATCTTCATTTGTATTGTCTGCGTTATCTACCGCGAAGAATACAATCTTTCCCCTGAACTGAGGATCAATCTTGATTTTTGCAATGGCTGTGAAATCATAGGGTCTGCTAAATCTCTCGTCATTATCCGTAAGCTTGTACAAAGTATTTCCCTGATGAACAATCCCATCACTATCTTGTAGGTCAAAACGATAACAGATGGCAGCCATCCCGGAACGCTCATCCCTGGCTTTTAGTTCCACTTCCAGTGTGTCTTTATAGAAGTCATAGCCCGCAAGGGTTTTGACTCTGGACTCTTTGTCCGTCCTATAGGAAATGGAGATAAGCTCCGGCTTGGTAGTATCAATATTATACTTTTCAAGTACATACGCTTTACCAATTTCTCCGTTAGGTTTCTTGATAAAAAGTTCTCTTCCTTCCAAAGCACCGTCTTTTTCCTCAATTGAAAAGCTTTTTTCCCACTTATTCTTAGTGTCATCCCAAGAATCACTATCGGAAATGCTATCATTTTTTGACTTAGGGGAGAATATTATATTCGTGTTATACCAGCCCTTATCATTAGCTTTCCCTTGCTTATCTATGAAATTAGAGAAGTCCGGATAAACCACATTAATCTCCGCATAAATGGTCTTTGGATCATAATTTCCTGTTGGGTCAACAGATGTAGCAGATATTAGGACAGGACCAACTTTACTGTTTTTAAAAGTAAGGACTCCTGTCTGTGCATTAAAATCAGCAATATCCTCTCCTGCTTCAAGCTTATAACTTACACTCGTGCCTGTAGCGCCTCTGGTACTTACGCGAAAAGAATGTTTCCCTAAAGTCCATCCTCTTTCCTGATTCTCCTTTCCGTAATGCACGGTATACCGGAATACCTTATTCCCTCCCCTTTCTTCTTCACTTGGCTGTCCAAAATCTTTTAAACTAAAGGAAAATTGGTTCTGGTTCCCGGGGGTAATCGTTATATAAATTATCTCCGGTTCAGCCGTATATATTGTTCCATCCTTAGGGTCTACCCAATCATCTACTCTGGCCTCTATTCTAGCCTTTCCAATATGCCTCATTCTTATTATGCGTCTATTTTCATCAAGTTCAATAGAAGCATTTAATTTCGGAGAAACAATAGAGTAGTAAACCTTAGCTTTAAATATTTCATTAATTTCCGGCTGAATCTCTTCACCCTTTTTCAGTGGTATTTTAATATTTTTATTTATAATGATTTCTCCATTAAAGCGTTTTTTTACAACTAAACTCCGACGAGCTTCTAAAGCAGCGTGATTGGCGTCCTCCGGTACTCTGGCGATGATGGTATATCTTCCGGAAGTACCAACTAAAAAAGCAGTAGGATTATAAATCCGAGTTCTATCTCCCCTGGAATTCGCAAGGTAATATTCTATTTGGGGTACAGTTACATCCTCTTCCTCACTGGCCTTTTGATAGTATGCTTCCAAAGGAATAGGATTGCTTTCCCCCTCCTTCAAAATTACATCATTTACCGGAGGAAATACTAAGTTTCCTTGCCACTGCTTTTTCTTTTTTTGATTCAACTCAAGCTCTATAGTTCTATGCAGGTCATCCGGTAAATTTCCGTCTGTAATACGTTCTTCATATAAACCAGACGTTTCATAAGACTCATTACTTCCTCGTACACGAATCTCTATCGTATAGTTTGTGGTCATATAATTTGCCGGAATCTTCTGTAAAATTTCCCCATCTTGATTTGTTTGTCCGGTATAAAATAAAACTTCCTGAACAATTCCATAATCCGGATGTATCTCGCTCGAAGGATTATCTTCACTATATTTCGAATTGCTATAAAAATGTGGAAATCCGTCATTCCTATCCCAGCTGACTTGTTTTTTAGTATAATTATCGCCCTGTTCTATTCCGGAAGTACTGGAGCTAGTCTTTTCTTTCCCTTCATCTTCAAAAAAAGAAGCTGATACCTTTTCCTCCTTATCTTTATCTATCACGGAAGAAGTCAGCTCCTTCTCATCTGTCTCCTCTGTCTCTTCTTTTTCTGCTTCCTCAGCTTTTTTGTATATGACAAGCTCGACCTCCACCTTTGCTGCTTGAGCCAGATTCTGCTCATGGTCTTTAAACAAAAAGTGGAGTTCTATATCTTTCTGCGTTGGATTTCCTTCTGCTTGACTTCCCTCCGCTTTCCATTCTACAGGAAATTGAAAAAGCACTTGTAATATAACAAGGCACAGGGCTATCAGCCTCTTTCCTCTCTTCCCCAAGATAAAGCTTTTCATAAATTACTCCTTCTTCCACAAACCGAGACAGAAGCATTTCTTCTATCTCGGTTTCTTTACCTTTTGCATTGTCGAATTTCTGTTTAGAATTACTGTCTTTTTCTATTTTAGCTTTTCCCTAAAATAGATTATATAAACATTTCTATAAAACATAATGGCTGTTTTACTGTTTTTGCACTGCTCCATTCACTACCCATCTTCCTTCCGAGTCTACTGTAAAACCATCGGGGGTAGTGGTGTTTCTATAAAGGGATCCTTCATTCTGTCCTTGAGCGTCTAAATAGTAGCAGTTTCCCTCAATCCACTGCCAACCGGTGAGCATTCTACCTTTCCAACCGTCAGAGTTTGGGAAAAGATAGTATTTACTGCCGTTTACCTCTACCCAGCCTGTAGCCATATAGCCGGAATCCAAGAAATAGTACCAGTAAGACTTTCCATTATAGGCTTCATAGCCCCAGCTATTCTTCGGATAGCTTCCGTCCGGTCTTTTGTACCACCAGCCCTTTTCATCCTGTACCCACTGTCCTCCGGATAGAGAACGATCTACGCCAAGTACCTGTCCGGTAAAGCTACTGCTGACCTTAAAGCTTCCGGAGCCGCCACCGGAACTACCGCCTGAGCCGCCGGAACCGGAAGAACTGCCTCCGGAACTACCGGAGCTGGAAGAACCGCCTTTAGAGGAATAGCCGGAGTTTCCCGTATTGCCGGAATGATTTTCTTTCTTCTCTACTTTTACCGCATCGAAGAAAGGGGATGTTATTGATGTAATAGTTGATATATTATAAACGGGAATAACCCCATAGACTTTATAGGGCTCATTATTTACATAAATCTCTGTACCTTGGCCATAAGGATCATCAGTTTCCGACACTAAGAAACGATAGTTATCAACTGTATAATAAGGCTGTATTACATATAGTACCTTATAACGGCCTTCCGGAAAAATTGTGTCTTCTTCCTGCGTAAATCTGAGATTTCCGTTTTTTCCCGCTTCATTCGGATAGCTTTCCAGATAGAGTTTATACTGGTCTAGGTTTTTGGGAAAATCATTACGAAAATTCATAAGAAAAGGCTGTGGTAAATCCTTAGACAGAAGCTCCGTACCATCTTTTAAGACAATCTTCTCCACTTGAAGCGTTGCCCTCTTCGTAGTATCACCTGCCTTAACATTATGGATGTCAAAGCTGGAACGGAGATATACTTTCGTCATGATCTTTGCTTCCTTCACAGTAAAAGTTTCGCTTTCAAAGGTATAATATTTATACTTTGCATCTTCCCGTTGAGTAGCTTTCAAATTATCTTGATCATAACTATGTACCCCTTTCTGATAAAAATACCTTTCCTCCACAGAAACACTTGTATAAGCAAATATACCATCTCCATCCTGTTCTGCTATTGGTAAAATATAAAATTGGCTCTTCTTTCCTTCAGCAAGTGTATATACATAGTGATACTCCCCCGGGGTAAAGTAGTTGAGATTGTAAGGAACCCACTGACCATTTACTTTCTTTTCCACTTCCCTCTCCGGGAGAATTTTATAAAGATCCGGGCTTGGATTATTGATGACTCCAGGCTCATTTCCTCTTAAAACGACACCTGTTACGTTTACTTTTTTATCTCGAAGCACTTTCATATGATCTCTTGCCGGAAAGTCCCAATCTTCAAATGATACAGTCACCCTTATAACCTTATTGTCAAGAGATCTCGTTACTGCAGCATTTCTAAACCCTGAATATCCGGAGGTCATTACCGTAGAGTCTGTTCCTCTTATATCTTCTGTAGAGCCTTCTGTAGAGTCCTCTGTAGACTCACTCTTTTGCTCAGCAAGCTCCTCGGGGTCTTCCGCTTCAGTAGTCGACACTTCTTCCTCTATGGACTCAGTTTTCCCTTCCACAGCAGTTTCTTCCGGAAAATCATCTAATCCTTCTGCAGTTCCTGCTGTTTCAGCAGTTTTTTCTACCTCCGGAACGTAAGTATCCTTCGTAATACTATCCGCATAGCTTGCAGGGACAAAAAGCCCTGTACAAAGTACCGCACTCAGTCCTAAAGCCAGCATGTTTTTTCTTCTCATCTCCATCGTCCTTTCTTATTTATTGCCATTTCACGATATAAAATTATACTATATTTCTATCCATTTGTGGGAATTTTATTGTTTTTGCACTGCTCCATTCACTACCCATCTTCCTTCCGAGTCTACTGTAAACCCATCGGGAGTAGTGGTGTTTCTATAGAGAGCACCCTCATTCTGTCCTTGAGAATCCAAGTAGTAGCAGTTTCCGTCAATCCACTGCCAACCGGTGAGCATTCTTCCCTTCCATCCGTCAGAATTTGGGAAAAGATAATATTTGCTACCGTTTACATCCACCCAGCCTGTTGCCATATAGCCGGAGTCCAGGAAGTAGTACCAGTAGGACTTTCCGTTATAGGCTTCATAGCCCCAGCTATTCTTCGGATAGCTTCCGTCCGCTCTTTTGTACCACCAGCCCTTTTCATCCTGTATCCACTGACCTCTGGATAAGGAACGATCTACACCAAGTACCTGTCCGCTCAAGCTACTGCTGACCTTAAAGCTTCCGGAACCCCCACCTGAACTTCCGCCTGAACTACCGGAGCCGGAAGAATTGCCTCCGGAACTACTAGAACTACCGGAGTTTCCACGAGAAGAATTTTCGGAATTATTCTTTGATGGATTTTCTGCTTTTTTAGCATCAAATAAAGGAGAGGTTATTAATGGTCGCGGAGTTAAATCAGCCTCCGGCTTAGCAGGTATCTCCGTAATATATAACTCGTTGTTGACATAGAATTCCGTTCCTTTCCCATAGTTATCATCCGTTCCTTTCATCAAAAGACGATACTTATCTATTATGTGATTTTGTTGAAGCAAGTAAGAAATCTGATAACGCCCCGGATCAAAAGCCTTCGTTTCATTTATATTGAAAACATCTCCTATATAGCCTTCCTCTGTTTTAAAACTATCCAGTAGTAGCCTCCATTGATCTAAGTTATTGGGATAACTTCGATAGGGATTTGTAAAAAATATTGGATTTGGATCCGGTTTAATCTCTGTACCATCTGTTAATACTATTTTTTCAGTAGACAAGGTAGCCCTCTTCATCAAGTCCCCTACATGGACATTGTGAATATCAAAGCTGGACTTTAGATAGACCTTGCTGATTGTCTTTTGGG
>NZ_CAUTEG010000117.1:0-6374 GCF_963537195.1 Oribacterium sinus
TACTTCCTTTCTCACTCATAAATACCGGAGAATGATTGATAATCGTATTTTTCTTTCCATTTCCTACAGACTTGTAAAATGCCTTCTCCCCAATCCTCCGTACGGAAGCGGGAATCGTGATGTCCCCTAAGTTTTCTGAACGGTAAAAGGCATGGTCCGGTATTTCCTTTAAGGTAGAGGGAAGACTCACTGTCTCCAGATGTTCCATACTGCCAAAGGCTTCCACCTCCACATGCAGCTTTTCTATCCCTTCTTCTATAATCACTCTGCGAATCTTATCCCTATAGGGTTCCCAGGGGGCCAGTTCAAATGCATCCGTTTCCCCTCTTCCACGAAGTGTCAAAGTCATATCATTTCCGGAGCCGCTTAAACTATACTCAATCTCCTTCCCCGCTCTTCCGCTTAGAGATGCCTTCTGTACAATAATCTTGTATTCTTTTGTTTCCTCCACCTGACCATTTTTTATGGTTACAAGCAGTTTGGCTGTTCCTTCGTGCAAGGCCTCAATAGCGACTTCTCCATCAGCATCACGCTTTAGGCTAACAACGGCGGGATCCATTTCTTGTGTCACTTTACAGCGCAAAACATCGTAGTCAAGCAGTTTATAAATACTGATTGTTTCCCCTAACTCCACCGCTACCGTATCCGAAAAATAGTTTTCTTTCATAACCAAAGAAACGGCAAATACGGAGAAATGCTCTGCCGATACCTCTACTGCACTTTCCTTCTCCTCTATCTTTTCTGCCGCGAGTTTCTCTGCCGCTGCATCTACGCTGTCCAGATGAAACACGGAAATCTGCTTTTCCGCATCCTCCTGTAAAAAGGGAATATTGGAAAATTGAACCGTCACTTCCCCTTTCGCAGTATCCGGCTGCACTTCTTCTCCTTCCTGATTGAGCACCGAGATATCAAAAATCATGCTCTGAAGAAGATTTTCCTGATTCTCCTGAAGCTTCTCTTTTACAGCGGAATCCACCTTCTGTTCCTCAACTTTAGAGAGCTTTCTTACTCGTAAAGTCGCGTCCTTTGGAAATACCCCGGAATCAGCCTGCACCGTAATAAGCACACCGGAAAGTGCTTTTTCGGCATAAAATGCGTTCTCTTCGGTAGCCTCAGACTCTCTTTCTGTAATTTCTTTTTCGACTTCATGTTTTTCTTCGACTACATTTTTTTCCATTACGTTTTCTTCAAGTGCATTTTCTTCCATCACATTTTCAGAAGAACTTGTACTCTTTTCTTCCGGAAAACTTTGCTTTATTCCTTCAGACAGTACCGTCTCATTTGCGATAGTTGCTGCAGAAACATAGGTAGAAAAGCTGCAAGATAATGCCAGAAGTAATGCCAATGCTTTTTTTGCTCTTTTTCTCATTTTTCTCCTCATATATTGTTTTACAAGTTCACATTTGGCTTCTGTAGAAAAGAATACCACATGCATTAAATTATAGCAATATTGCTATTTTTTAAGAGATAATTATAAAGTAATCTATCATCTAAAACGTAAGATACATCCGGATAAAAAATGATAATCCCAAATTATCGAGAGTGTACGTTCAGGAAAGAGCACATTAGAGGAACATGATTTGATTGAGGTGGATTAATGGCTATCAATGCATAGGAAAACCGGAGCCACTGAAGGGAGACTTCAGTGGCTCTTGGAGTATTCGCTTATTTCACTACCTCCACACCGTCCGGCAGCAGCTCCGCATTTACGATGGGGTTTCCGCTCATTTTCACCTTCTTTAGGTTTGGAAGATTCCGAAGAACGGAAATGTCGGAGATATAGTTATTCGAGAAATCCAGCTCCTCCAGGGTACTTAGGCCATCCAGACAATCCAGGCTTTGCAGTTTATTGTCACTGATATTCAGACTCTTTAAGGCCTTGTAATGAGAGAGGAAAGATTTTGCATTAGTGGAAAAATCATCTGATTCATCATCCAAATTCTTGAGTGTTGCGTTTGTAAGAGTCAGGCTCTCTACCGTGTTGTCGTCCTCCATGTGGCTTAGAGAAACGGGAAGAACAGGATAGTCACTGGATGAGCGACTTTTGTTCGGAGAGAAAATAAGCTCTTTGGCCCCGTTATTTGTAAAAGTTTGGGTATAATCCGTATATTTATCAAAGGGCAAATCCTGAAATTCCAGATGTGTAAGGGCAGGAAGTGTCCGAAGGATAGGTCCCAAGTCCGGCTGCACTGCACCGATAATGCCATTTCCCACAATGGTCAAATCCGTTAATGTATTCATTCCCTGCAGAAAATCCGAACTGTATTCAATACTATAGTTATGAATTGTCAGCGTCTTTATGGAAGGCATGTGGGCAATGGAATCCCGATCCAGGGAATAGCAGTTCACATTTTCCAAGGCGCTTAAGCCGTGTAAATCAGGAAGCTGATAGGTGTGATACCCGAAGGAAAGCGTCTGTAAAGAACTGAGGGTGCTGAGGGCATTGACATTTTCCAAAGAAGAGCAGTCAATAGAGAGACTGTTTAGGGAAAGATGCCCGGATAAACCGTCCAGATTCAAAATTGAAAGGTCTACTAAACTTAGGGATTTTAATTTCGGCATGTTTTGCACGAAGTTCAAGTCCTTTACATCCTTTAAATTCCGTAAGGAGAGCCGCTCCAGCTGGGGCATACCGGAAAGTACGGCAACATTTTCCACGGAACTATCTCCTGTTCCCAAGAGGTCCAGACTGTTTAGGCTGCTTAAAGAGGAAAGGGGAGAAAGATCCATGGGGCTTTTGTCCGCATTAAGCTCCAGAGCAAGCGTCTTGAGCTTCGGAAAGTTACGAAGGAACAGAAGCCCCTTCGTATAGTCATCATCGATATGAAGGGTGAGCTCTTCCAGAGAAGAAAATGCTTTAAAGGGCGCGTCCTGATCTTCCCCTTCTGCATCCTCGCCGGAGTAGGAATCACCGGTAGCATCATCGTCCAGAGTAATGTTGTAGAGTCCAAGAATCTGTTCGGGATTTGCGAAAAGCTTCGCGAGAGTTCGGAAATCCTCATATTCTCCGGAAAAATAGCGGAGATTGGTCAGGCTCTTAAGGGTATTCGCATCGGCGTTGGCACTATAGTTGAAATGCACCTGATATCCCAGGGAGAGCTTAATCAGGCCTGTAAAAACCTGCATATCCGCTTCATCGATGGTATCTGTGATAGGAAAATAAAGCGTTTCCGGGTCCTTGGCCGTGCCGTCCTCATTCATAGACTTTGCATAGTCAAACTGCCACTTCTCTGTTTGGTCGGAACCGGCCTTGTTGACTTTATGAATGGACAGGAAAGTAAGAGAGTTGTAATCCTCCCTTGTAATATCCTTCAAGCTCTTTCCGAAGGCTGCTTCTACGAAGCTTTTTACGGTCTCATCCTCCGGCACAGTTCGAAACTTCGCCGTAGTCAGACTTACGCTTTTATGAGGCGCACGAAATGTGTTGCTGACGAAAAGTATTAAGATGGCAGATAGTATTGTCCCCATGAGGACAAGCGTCTGTACGGCATTGAGTTCCTGCCTTGCCGGAGGAGCACTTCTTTGCTGTCCCACATTGACATTATCAATATGAATGTTCTGGGTGATATTCGGCTTGCTAGGCTCGATGTAGACCTTAGTTTTACAATATTCACAGGTCACGAAGCCTTCCTTCATTCCCTCCGGAATATGCAAGGTGCCGTGACAGTTGGGACATTCCATTTTTGTAAGAGTCATTGCTTTACGCTCCTTCTTGTATTCTGACTTCTCCAGTATAGCACGGCGGTGGGGCTTTGGGCAGGGATTTTCTTCTTTACTTTCGCTAAACTGAAATTAAGAAATTCAATGGTTGAAACATAGTCATACAAGATTTATAATTACATATATGTAAATTATTACATTTTATAAATATTAGATTATTCAGGTGTAATTATGATGATTGAGAAAGAATTAGAAAGGGTATTTGCTTTATCCTTTGAAATATTTGAACATAAAGAAAAGAATGGACTGCCCAGATACCTAACTACGGGAAGGAAGATATATAAAGCACAATATGAGCAGTTTGGCTTTTATATTATAAAGCTTCATTCCGCGATTGACAGTAGGGTACTTTATAAAGAAAAGTTGCTATATGAAGAGAAATTTGGCGTACCGGTTGCTTTCTGCTTTGAAACGCTTACAAAGAATAACAGGAATGCATATGTAAAGCATCACATCCCCTTTCTGATGGTTCCTACGCAGATTTATTTGCCGTTTTTAGGAATACTTTTCAGTAAGAAGTTTACCGGGACGGAAGGAAGTGCCTTACTGCAATTAACAGCCAATGCGCAGCTGATTTTGCTTTATCTAGTATATAATAAAAAAGCTGATTATACGAAGAAAGAATTGGCGGTAATACTTGGGCTGGATCCCGTCTATGTAACAAGAGGTACAAAAGAGCTTGTTTCCAGGAGATTTATTGCAGAGAAAAGAAAAGGAAGAAGTATCGAGGTGGGGCTTACAATTGATTCAAAAGAGTTGTTTAATGTTGCAAGTTCAGTCCTTTCCAGTCCTGTTCGTGATGTAATCTATGTGAGAAAAACAGAAGATGTGATAGGACTTCCAAAGGCTTCGGATTTTGCCTTGTCAGAAATAAGTATGCTAAATCCACCGGAGATAGCTGTGTATGCCTGTTTTAAGAAAAGCAGGATTGTAGATAAATTTGAAATTGTTGATGAGCCGGGATGGGAAAAGCCTTCTGATATATGCAAAGTGGAATTGTGGAACTATGATCCGGCGAAGCTTTGTGAAAACGGAATAGTGGATAAGCTTTCCTTGTACGCCTCATTGAAGGATACAAAAGATTCTAGAGTTCAGGGGGAATTAGAAAACGTTTTGGAGGAATTAAGTGGCAGTAAGTGGTTTCAATGATTTGGGAAGGTTTTGTGTCCGATTGGATAGGAGAATTTTATGCCAAATTTAAAAGAAAAAGAATATAGGAAGTTTGAAGATATTAAGTACATGCGAAAAGATGGGAGTGAGTATTGGAGTGCAAGGGAACTTGCTGATGTACTTGATTATTCTCAGTGGAGAAATTTTCAAAAAGTCATTGATAGAGCAATGATTGCGTGTAAGAGCAGTGGTCATGAAGTAGCATACGATTTTGCTGAGGTCAGCAAAATCGTAGAAGCAGGTGCTACAAGTAAGTCTATAAAAGATTATGAGCTTACGAGATATGCTTGCTATTTGATTATGCAAAATGGAGATCCTAGAAAAGAGGTTATTGCATTTGGACAGACCTATTTTGCTATACAAACATATCGTCAAGAAATAGCAGACCATTTTAATCAGCTTGATGAAGATAGAAGAAGACTTGTCGTTCGTGGTGATATTAAACAATGGAATCAACTTTTGGTAGAAACAGCACATGATGCAGGAGTTATCACAAACGAAGAATTTGCTATATTCCAGAATGCAGGGTATATGGGATTGTATGGTGGGTTAGATGTAGAAGATATACATGATAGAAAAGGATTGACAGCAAGACAAAAAATCTTGGATTATATGGGAAGTACCGAATTGATTGCTAATTTATTTAGAATTTCACAGACAGAAGAAAAACTGAGGAAAGACAAAGTTGAAGGTGCAGAAGCAGCAACAAAGGTTCACTATACAGTGGGAAAAGAAGTCAGAAGTGCTATTGAAAAAATTGGTGGCACGATGCCGGAAGATTTGCCTGTTCCGGAGAAAAGCATTCAACAGATAGAAAAAGAACAGATGAAGCGTTTAAAAGATAAAGCCCAAAAGGGCAAGTTGATGCTGGATGAATGATATTCATAAAATGCCAATGAGGCGGATATGATTGTAAATGGCTATGCTTTCACTCGCTGTAATGAAGGATTTAGCAAACTGATTTCCACCACCTCATCCGCTACCTCCTGTAAAAAGGCATAGTCGTGAGACACAATGAAGAAGATTCGATCCTCCAGAATAGCAGACTTTAAGAGACGGGCGATACGAAGCATATTTTTCTGATTCATGCCGCTGGTGGGTTCATCAAAAAAGAAAAGCCTTGCCTCCTGATAGAGAGTTGCGGCAATGGCCAGTCGTTGCTTCTGCCCGCCGGAAAGACTCATGGGATGGCGGTCTTTTAACGCGGAAAGTCCCAGTGCGCTGAGGAGTTCTTCTTTTGGCGCATGATGTGGCTTTAACTTGTTTTGTTCGTTTTCTCGCTTGTCTATTATCCCTTCGCTTCTCTCTTTAAGACTTCGTTTTTTTCCTGTCTTCCCCAGTTCCATCTCTTCTTCCACGGAGTCTCCGAATAATTGCTGATTCACGTCCTGCATAACCATAGCGGAAATAGCAAGACGCTGTTTTTTTGAGAGTTCTTTTCCGAAAAGAGAAAAATGGCTACCTTTTTCCTTCTCTAAGCCGCT
>NZ_CAUTEG010000118.1:0-6314 GCF_963537195.1 Oribacterium sinus
GTACTAACTTCAAGCTTCGCTTTGCTCGCTTTCAGTAAGTACTGACGGGCTCAGACTACCCCTATGAAAGACTGTACTGCATCATTCGCGTTGGTTAATGGATTTCTTCAGTTTCTATTTCTGCAAAGTTCTTCAAGTGCTGACGCACTTGGAGTATACCTTTTTCAGACCGGTATGAAGGAAACGGGCATATTGTAATTAAAGATTAGATAAAAAGTATTCTGCTCCACAAAAATGCGCTGAGCAGAATACTTATTTTTTGTGTGATAATATGCTAAAATAAAGTGCTAAAAAGTATATTTCAGATAGTATAAAAAGGAGAAAAGCAATGGCTGATGTGAAAAGAGAAAGCGGGAAAAATATTTTTTTGTGTAATGATTTTCCAGGCTATGGGAAGGTGGCTTTGCAGGGGATGATTCCTACCTTAACGGCAATGAAATATCAGCTGTTTTCCTTGCCTACCGCTTTGGTTTCCAATGTGTTGGACTTTGGTAAGGCAGAAATTTTAGATACTACGGAATATATGAAGGGCAGCGTTAAGGTCTGGCGAGAACTTGGCTTTTCCTTTGATGCCATGGCTATCGGCTTTATTACCGGGGAAAAGCAGGGAGAATTTTTGGCGGAGCTTTGTAAGGAAGAAAGAGAGAAGGGCTGTGTTATTTTCTTTGATCCTATTATGGCGGACAATGGAAAGCTCTATTACGGGATTTCACCGGAGGCGGTGGAAAGTAGAAGAAAGCTTATGGGGCTTTCAGATTATATTGTTCCCAATAGTACCGAAGCATTGCTGCTGGCAAGGAAAAATCCGGAGCAGTCGGACTTTAGCTTAGAGGAGGCTAAGGACTTGGTGAAGTCTCTAAGAGATGCGGGAGCGAAATCGGTTTGTATTACCAGTATGAAGATTGACGGACAAAATTGTGTTTTCCTTTATGACGAGAAGAAGGGGGAGTTTTGCCGGATTCCTTACAGAATGAGAGACAAGCATTTTGTGGGAACCGGAGATTTGTTCTCCGCTCTTCTTCTGGGACGTTTTATGCAGGAAAATGATTTTTTTGCCGCAGGAATGTGGGCGGTGGAAAAAATCGGAGCCTTTATCGATGCTTATGAGGAGGATCATCTTTCTGAAAAGGGTATTCCTATGGAGCGCTATCTGAGTCTTTTAAATGCGTAGTTCTGACCCTTGAATCTTGTACAGTAAAAGTCTGACTCTTTATGTTTCAAGAGAAGATGCGTCGAAGCATAGGAGATATGAAAAATAAGTATGGTTCTTTTCGCTCTGCCGGGGCATTCCCATGGGGGAATTCTTGAAAGAGAAGGTCTTTTGTGCTAGAGTTTAGACTTACAGTTTTTAAGGAGGACATTATGAAAAAGAGATTTGGAGTAGCATTGGTCTTGTCTATGGCCATGGTTTTAGGGGCTTGTGGCGCTAAGCAGCAGGCGGAGAGTGGAAAGGGCACAGAGCAGAAGGCTACAGAGGCCTCTACCGCAGCGAAAGAGGAAAGTAAGGAAGCGGACAGTAAGGCAGATGCCGGAAATGGAAAGACCTATAAGGTGGGGATTTTAAAGTTTATGGATCACCCCTCCTTAAACCAGATTGAGGACAGTCTTTGTGAGGAGCTGGATAGCTTGTCTGAAAGCTCCGGAGCAAAGTATGAGTATAAGGAATATCGTTTGAACGGACAGGGAGATGCCTCCGTATTAAACCAGATGACTGCGCAGCTGATTGCGGATGATGTGGATGTGATTGTTCCCATTGCTACCCCGGCGATTCAGGTAGTACAGTCTCAGACCGAAGGAAAAAATATCCCCATCGTTTTCTCCGCAGCCTCCGATCCGGTTTCCGCAAAGCTTGTGGATTCCATGGAAAAGCCGGGAGGAAATATTACAGGAACCTCCGATTTCTTAAATACGGATGCCATTATGGATTTGATTTTTGCCCAGAATCCTGAGGCAAAGAAGATCGGTCTTCTGTACTCCAAGAGTGAGGACTCCTCTCAGCAGCCTATTGCAGCAGCGAAGAAGTATCTGGCTGACAAGGGTGTGGAAGTAGTAGAAAAGACCGGAACCACCACCGATGAGGTGAGTCAGGCTGTGGATGCACTGATTGCAGAGAAGGTGGATGCGATCTTCACTCCTACAGACAATACCATTCAGAAGGCAGAGCTTTCCTTCTATGAGAAGCTGATAAAGGCGAAGATTCCTCACTACGGCGGAGCGGATTCCTTTGCGTTAAATGGAGCCTTTGCCGGTTACGGCGTAGATTACGTACAGCTTGGAAAGGCTACTGCGGATATGGTGGATGAGGTACTTCGCCAGGGTAAGGACACGGCAACCCTTCCGGTTCAGACCTTTGATAACGGTATTGCAACAGTCAATACGGAAACTGCCGAAAAATTAGGCTATTCCTTAGATAAGATTAAAGAAGCCTTCAAGCCGTTCTGCACTAAGATTGTGGAGATTAAGACGGAAAAAGAATTTAAATCATAGGATACAAGATGAGTGGATTTTTAACAGTAGGAATTATGAAAACAGCTGTGGAACTGGGGCTTATTTATGCCCTGGTTGCCATGGCACTATTTATTTCTTATAGTATTTTAAATATCGCAGACCTTTCTACCGACGGATCTTATACTTTAGGCACGGCAGTGTCTGCAGTTTTTACAATTTCCGGACATCCGATTTTGGGAATTTTTATGGCTATGTTATCCGGTTCTCTTTCCGGCTTTGTCACGGCCTTTTTGCAAACTACTCTGGGGATTGAAAGTATTTTGGCGGGAATCATTGTGAATACAGGACTTTATACCGTGAATTTAGCGGTGATGGGTTTTTCTTCCAACCTGTCCATCTTTGGTACAGACACAATTTTTACGCTCTTTGCAGGGGATAATGCCTTTTTAAATGAGTGGGGAGTGGTGATTCTCCTTAGTATTATTGTTCTTCTTCTTTGCTTTTTCTTAAAATGGTTCTTTAAAACCGGACTGGGTCTATCGATTCGGGCAACTGGAGACAGTCCTGCTATGGTCCGGGCGTCCTCCATTAATCCCACCTTTACCATTACGGTAGGACTTTGTCTGTCCAATGCTTTAACCGGTCTTTCCGGCTCTTTAATCGCCCAGTATAACAAAACGGCTGATATTAATTTGGGTACCGGTATGGTAACGGTGGCATTAGCATCTTTAGTTATCGGGGAAAGCATTTTCGGAAAGAAAAAGCTGATTTTGCGTCTTTTGGGTGTGGTATTCGGTTCTCTGCTTTATAGAAGCATTATTGCACTGGCTTTACGTTTAAAGGTACCCACGGAAGCCTTCAAGCTGGTCAGTGCCTGCATTGTAGCGCTGGCAATTTCTTCCACCAAGGTGAAGGAGCTTTTACAATATAGCAGATTAAGACGAAATGCTATGGAACGACAGAAAAAGGAAGGGGAGAAGCATGCTTAGTTTATCCCATATTTATAAGACCTTTAATGCGGGAACCATTCATGAAAAAAAAGCCTTGCAGGATTTAAATTTGCATTTGTCTTCCGGAGATTTTGCGACTATAGTAGGAAGTAACGGAGCAGGAAAGTCCACCCTCTTTAATGCAATTTCCGGGAGCTTTTTATTGGACAGCGGCTCGGTGGTTTTAGAGGGAGAAGATATTACCTTTTTACAGGAGCATAAGCGGAGTAAATTTATCGGAAGACTTTTTCAGGATCCTCTGATGGGTACCGCGCCTCACATGAGCATTGAGGAAAATCTTTCTGTTTCCTATCTTCGAGCTTCCCACAGCTCTTTATTTTCCAGAGTGAAAAAGAAGGACAGAGAATTCTTTCGGGAGCAGCTAAGCCTTTTGGAAATGGGCTTGGAGGATCGGATGAATCATCCTGTGGGATTGCTTTCCGGCGGACAAAGACAGGCTCTTACTCTTTTAATGGCCACCATGGTAACGCCGAAGCTGTTGCTTTTGGACGAGCATACAGCGGCATTGGATCCGAAAACCGCGGATAAAGTATTGGAACTGACCCGAAATATTGTGGAAGAGAGAAAAATCACCTGCCTGATGATTACCCATAATATGCATCAGGCTTTGGAACTTGGAAACCGAACTTTGATGATGGATCAGGGAAATATCGTTTTGGATTTATTCGGGCAGGAGAGAGAGGGACTTTCCGTAGATAAGCTGCTGGAGCTCTTTATGGCAAAGGCAGGAAAGGCATTGGACAACGATCGTATTCTTTTATCCTAAGAAGGGGAGGAGAGACTATGTTAAAGAAAGACTTTGTAATAACTATTGGCAGGCAGTACGGTTCCGGAGGAAGAATTGTGGGAAAGCGTTTGGCGGAAAGCCTGGGGATTCCCTTTTATGATGAGGAGATTTTAAAAATCACCTCAGAGAAAACCGCCATTGGAGAGCAGTATTTTCGTCTGGCAGATGAGAAGGCCGGAAGCAATGTGCTGTTTAAAATCGTGGATTCCTTAAAGCCCAGATTGGGAAAGCCTAGTTTATCTGAGGACATCGTGAGCCCCGAGAATCTATTTCGTTTTCAAAGTCAGGTGGTGGTGGAGCTGGCGGAGCAGGAATGCTGTATTATTGCCGGTCGTTGTGCCAATGTGGTTCTTCGAGATGCCGGGAAGGAACATGTGGATTTCTTCGTTTATGCAGATATAGAAAAACGTATTGAAAGAACCATGGACTATTGTAAGGTGGATCGGGAAGAGGCTAAGAAGCGTATCAAGAAGATTGATAAGGAAAGAAAAGAATATCATCGTTATTATACCGGAGAAGAATGGATGAAACCGGACAATTACGATTTGATGATTAATGCTTCTCGCATCAATTATGATGAGATGGAATTGTTGATGAGAAATTATCTGCAAATGAAAGGCTATATCGAATGATGAAAAGCATCGCGGGAGCGGGAAAAGTAATAAAGGGCAGCTTAACGGTGCCCGGAGACAAAAGCATTTCTCACCGGGCGGTAATGTTTTCCGCCTTGGCCAAGGGAGAAACGAAAGTAAAAGGCTTTTTGCCGGGGGAAGACTGTTTATCCACCATTTCCGTTTTCCGAAAAATGGGCGTTTCTATAGAACAGGAGCAGGACAGCCTCCGAATTCAAGGCCTTGGTCTTCACAGTTTAAAGGCTCCGGGCGAAGCCTTATACTGCGGGAATTCCGGTACCACCATGCGACTGATGGCAGGAATCTTAGCAGGGCAAAGCTTTTCTTCCTGCTTAACGGGAGATGAAAGTTTGGAAAAACGTCCTATGAAGCGGGTTTGCCTTCCCCTGGAAAAGATGGGGGCAAAAATCAAGATGCAAGGAGAAAAGGGTACAGCTCCTTTGGAGATTAGCGGCTCTCCTCTTAATGGGATTTGCTACGAAAGTCCGGTTGCTTCCGCCCAGGTGAAGTCTTCCGTTCTTTTGGCAGGGCTTTATGCCAAGGGGAAGACCTCCCTGATTGAACCGAGTCTTTCCAGAGACCATACGGAACGTCTTTTGAGGGCTATGGGTGTGGAATGTTCTACAAGAGGCTTAGAGGATGGCAGAGTGGAGATTTCTTTGGAGGGAGGGCAGGAGCTTAAGGCTCTCCCCGGAGAGTATTTTGTGCCGGGAGATATTTCCTCTGCGGCCTATTTTATGGCTTCCGTATTTTTTCTTCCCGGTTCTTTTTTACGACTTAAGAATATCGGTCTGAATCCCAGCAGGTGCGGAATTTTAACCGTATTGGAAAAGATGGGGGCGAAGATTTCCTTGGAAAACTGCTCTACGGTGTATGGAGAAGAGCGGGGGGATATTTGTCTTAGCTATGGAGCTTTAAAGGCAGTGGATATCGGAGGAGACTTAATTCCTCGTTTGATTGATGAGCTTCCCCTACTGGCTGTACTGGCTACGATTGCAGAGGGAAATACCCGGATTTATGATGCGGCGGAGCTTAAGGTAAAGGAGTCCAATCGAATCAAGGCCTGTGTGGAGAACTTACAGTGCCTGGGCATTTCTGCAGTGGAAACGGAAGATGGCATGATTATTCCGGGAAAAGGTTCTGTATTTACTTTGGAAGGAAAGAAGATTCCCAGCTTTTTGGATCACAGAATTGCAATGAGCTTTTCTGTTTTAGGACTTCTCTGCAGGGCGGAAAAGCCCATGCAAATTGAGGATTCCGAATGTATTCAGATTTCTTATCCGAATTTTTTCAAAGATTTTGAAAAAGTTCTTGACGAGGGATAAAATATTTGCTAATATACGCTAGTCGGTTTTGAATCGACTGAGGCGAATTGGTCAAGCGGTTAAGACGCAGCCCTCTCACGGCTGAATCCCGGGTTCGATTCCCGGATTCGTC
>NZ_CAUTEG010000119.1:0-6206 GCF_963537195.1 Oribacterium sinus
CTCTACAGAGCGTTCATGCGAGGTTATGGAGATGGTATTATATCGTCTAATTTGTTTAGTTACCTTTTCTGCCAATACAGTAATTGATGGAAAATGAATATGTTGATATTCAGTACTAAATTGCAAGCAGAGTCCGGAAAGCACGTCTTCAATGAGGGGATATTTTTCAGCAAAGGCCTCAAAGAAAAAGATAATAGTATGCTGTACTTCAATAAAGATAAGCTGAATATTAGGATATAATTTGGCTATTTTCCGTCTTATAGATTCAATTAAAGGCTTTTGTTGGGGGATTTGGACATAGTAAATGTAATATGTATCATATGGTACATTTATATCTCCAATGTATTTCCTAAAATCAGAATAAAAAGGATATATATCTTTTTCGGATAATTGTATATCTGGGGCAACAGATAAATAGCAATTAATTAAGTTGGCAAAAAGCGAACTACCATAAAAGCTTGAGATTTGTTTTAGTTCATTAGCTTTGTTCTCTTTTGAAAGCTTGTTTAGGTGCGTATCTCGAGCCTTTACCACGCTATCAATGATTTGTTCCGTTGTACATGGCTTTAATAAATAATGTTGAACACCGTATTGCATGGCTTCTTTTGCAAATTCAAATTCGCCATAACCGGATAAAATAATAAATTCAGTCTGGGGGGCAATTTCATGAATTTTCCTAATTAGTTCCAAGCCGGTAAGACCGGGCATTTTTATATCTGTTAAGATAATATCAGGATATTGGTCTAGTATTATATTATAGGCATCGATACCATTTTTTGCGGTTCCAATTAATTTGATTTCTAAAGAATTCCAATCAATGAGAGTACTGATAGAATCTCTTATAGCTTTTTCATCATCTGCAATGAGTAATTTTAGCATTCTGTTCTCCTGGGAAATATAAGTTCTGCAGTCGCATGATCATCATCTGGATTATATAAGCTCAGCCCAAAGTCATTACCGAAAATAAGTTTGATCCGCTGGTCAATATTGAGTAGGCCAATTCCTATGCCATGTGCTTTAACTGTACCATTACGAAGCTTATCCAGTAAATCATCTTCAAATTGAGAACCATTGTTTGTGATTAAAATATGGATGATATCATTTTTAATGAATCCGGAAACCTCAATTATACACTGGTCTATGATATATTCCATTGCATAATTAATGGCGTTATCAACAAGTGGTTGAATACTCATTTTGGGAATTGAAGCAGTGAAAATATCTTCTGGCAAACTTTCTTTATAGCATAGTCGTTCTTCATCAAAACGAATTTTCTGAATTGTAACATAACTATGTACAATATCTAAGTCTTCTTTTATGGAAATCAAGTTTTTTTGTTGACTCATTGAAGCTCTTAAAAGAATGCCTAGGGCTTCAATCATGGATGATATTATATTTGCACCAATGGCTTTTGCTCTCCAATTAATAGAATCCAAAGCATTATATAAAAAATGTGGATTCACTTGACTTTGTAAGGATCTTAACTGTGCGTCTTTTTTTAAAAGTTCATTTAAATAATTTTCTCTTATTAAATTATTGATTTGAATAGTCATATCATCAAAGTGATGATGGAGAATGGCTATCTCGTCTTTTCTTGTTGAATAATCAAAATTGACGTTTTCTTCATTATAATTTCCGGATCCAAAAGATTTCATTTTATCCATAAGAACATTAAAGTCTGCAGTGATTCTTTTTACATACTTTGAAGCTAAGTACAGAGATAGAAAGACGGAAAATAATATAAATAAAAAAGCTGTAAATACTGCAAGTGTTAGCTGCTGAGATATTTCTGTATAAGGAACAAGACAGATATAATTCCACCCGGTACTCTTAATTTGACCTTTTACACAAAAAAAATCGCTGTGCTTAAGTCGGATAATTTTATAGTCTGCATCTAATTTTTTTTGAAGGAAAAGGGTCTCATCGTTGGATAGATTTTTTGTGTGATAAAGTAGTTGATTATCCTGATAGACAATATATCTTACATTCTCGTTATATAATATTGAATCTGTAGAATTCTGGATTAGCTTATCCATATTTACATTAATAATGAGAGTTCCAAGATTCTCCTGATTCAAGGTTTGAATCCTTATACAGTTGCGAACCAGGAAAAGACCATCTGTGTTGCAATAATCAGTTACCCAGCTTGGATATCCTGCATTTTTTTCGGATTTTTCGATTACGCTGTTTGTAATTTCATAATTTATTCTTGAACTTGCTGGCTCATAACTGGTTGAAACAGTATAAGGGTTTTTCAATGTGATATAGTTAATTTCAGCTATACTTTTATGAGCTTCAGTCAGTTGCTGGTTAATTGTGTTCGTGACATTTTTTACATGTATGGGAGAATAAGCTTCATCGACTAGTGATATAAGTCCACTCCGTATATATTTATTTGAGATGATTGTTTTAGATAAGGCCTCAAGGTTTTTTAAGGTATCGGAAATATTTTCCGCACTACTATTTAATGACCCTGCAAGAGATTTATAAAGTAATCTACTGTTAGCCTTTTGAACTACGGAAAAGGAAAGTAAAGATGCAGTTAAAGTTAAAAAAGCTACAAAAATAGTTATGCTGATAATTTTTTTTTGGAGATTGAAATTAAGGAAGGAATTATATAATTTGGAATATATCTTATTCATCTAATTGCAGCCTTTCATATTTGAAATATTATCCAAGGAGATTTTTATGATATTGTTGCTTATTGCTAGATTTATTATATTAAAAAGAAAAAACCATAACAATCTGTATAGTAAGAAAAGTGGACAATGAACTCGGTTTTTTAAATTGGCTTTAAATAATGCACAAAATATACTGATTGCAGTTGGATTCGTATTTTTATCTAAGGAGGTACAGATTATGAAGAAAAAGCTATTTGCATTTGCTCTTTCAGCAGTGGTAGCAATGTCAGCGCTTGTGGGTTGTGGATCATCCTCTGCAACACCGGCTACTACCACTAAGGCAGAAGCGGAATCGGAGAAAACCAATAAGGGTTCAGATCCTGCTGACTATAAGGTTGTGATGATTGTGAAGCAGTCAGATTCTTGGTTTGACGATATGGCTTCGGGAATTGACCAGCTTAAAAAAGATACAGGCTTAAATGTTTCTGTACAAGTACCGGAAAAAGGAGATGCGGCAAGCCAAATTTCCATCATGGAAGATTTAATTGCTCAGGGAGTTGATGCTATCTGTGTTGTTCCGAATGATCCCGCTGCATTAGTTCCGACTATTCAGAAAGCTCGCAAGGCAGGGATTACAGTTGTTACACATGAAGCAACAAGTACTGCAAAAGAAGTAGATTTAGATATTGAGGCATTTGAGTCCCAGACCTTTGGAGAACTTTTTGGCGAGAAGCTTGCTAAGGCTATGGATGGAAAAGGAAAATATGCAGGATTCGTAGGTGGTTTGACTATGGATACACATATGGCTTGGTATAATGCTGCAACAGAATATTTGAAAAAGAATTATCCTGATATGCAAAACATTTCCAATGAACCATACGAAGACGGAAACTCTGTCGAGGGAGCTCATGATAAAGCATTAGAGGTACTTAAAGCTTATCCGGATATAGCAGGTTTCTTTGATTGCTCAGCCCAGGGTGGTGGAATATGCGAAGCGCTTGCGGAAAATAGCCTTGAAGGAAAAGTGAAAGTGGTTTCCCTTGCTCTACCATCTATGTCTGCAACGTACCTTAAGGACGGTTCCATGGCAGAGGGACTTTGCTGGAGACCGGCAGATGCAGGCTATGCAACCTGCTATGCAGCTTATCTCATCGCTTCTGGTCAAGGGGTAACAGATGGTACTGACCTTAAAGTGACAGGATATGAAAGCATGAAGCTTAAGGATGGTATTGCTTATGGCAATGCACCACTTGAGTTTACTGCAGACAATATCGACAATTACGATTTCTAAAGGAGTAACGGGCGGCCTTCAGGCTGCCCGTTTCCATAAAATAGGAGATAATAATGGGAGCAATTCTAATAGCTAAAAATATCAGTAAATCTTTTGTTGGTGTTCAAGCCTTAGAAAGTGTAAATGTTCAAATTAATGCTGGTGAGATACATTGCCTCGCAGGAGAGAACGGATGTGGAAAATCAACATTGGTGAAATGTATTTCTGGGGTATATAAACCTGATCAGGGAGAAATCATCATTAATGGGAATAGTTTTACAGAACTGTCTACTGTTGAAGCCATGAAGCAGGGTATTCAAGTTATATATCAAGACTTGTCACTTTTTCCTTATATGACGGTAGCTGAAAATATCGCTATAAGTAAGCTGAAATTTGAAAATAAAAAATTCATAGACTGGAAAAAGATTCATGATATCGCAAAAGAACAGTTAGATAAGATTGGGGTAAAAATGGATCTGGATGAGAAAGTTGGTGAGATTTCTATGGCCAACAAGCAGATAGTGGCTATTTGCAGAGCTCTTGCCCAGGACACAAAAATTTTATTTATGGATGAGCCAACTACCGCATTAACCAATACAGAAGTAGAACGTTTACTGAAAATAATGATAGAACTGAAGAATAAGGGTCTTGCTATAGTGTTTATCAGTCACAAGTTGGATGAAGTCTTTAAAGTGTCGGATACTATCACTATTTTTAGAAATGGAAGTAAAGTAGCCGATTTTAAAAGCACGGAATTAGATGAAAAATCCTTAGCGTACTATATGACGGGAAGAGCTGTAGAATATCCGCATTTTGAGCGGAAGTGTGAGACGAATGAAACGATTCTCGAAGTACGAAATCTTACGCGAAAAGGTCATTATGAGGATATAAGCTTTGCGATTCGCCCGGGAGATATATTCGGCATCACGGGTCTTTTAGGATCCGGAAGAACAGAGCTTGCAATGTCTTTATTTGGTTTAAACAAGCCGGATTCAGGGAAAATGGTGGTTAAGGGCAAAGGTGTTTCTATAACTTCTCCAATGTTGGCTAAAAAGCTGGGTATTGCCTTGCTTCCGGAAGACAGGTTTACTCAAGGTTTGTTTATGAATCGTAGTATTAAGGAAAATACCTCTGCATCAGTCATCTCTAAAATTTGTCAAAGAGGGATCCTTGATAATAAAGCTGAAATGGATTTGGCTGAAAAGTATGTTCAACAGATGAAGGTAAGGACTCCATCTATAGAAACAAAGGCAGGAACTCTATCAGGAGGAAACCAGCAGAAGGTAGTTATAGGAAAATGGATTGCTATGAATCCAAAAGTTTTTATTATGGATAATCCTACAGTTGGAATTGATATTGGTTCCAAGGCAGAGATTTATGAGCAGATTCATCAATTTGCAGAACAGGGGATGGCTATTATTCTGATTTCAGATGAAATCCCCGAATTAATGGCCAATTGTAATCGTGTGATGGTTATGGCAAATGGTAGAACATTAAAATTCTATGATGAAAAGGAACTGAAGCGAGATGGAGTAGGAAGGGAAATCAGTGATTTGATTGGAAGCCAGGCTGTAGTGGTTGAGAAAGAGGTGATATAAATGGCCACGAAAAAAAAATCAGATTCCTATCAGAGAATTCTTTTGATTATTGTAGTTCTTTACAGTGTATTTGTAGGAATAAAAAATGCGCAGTTTTTACAGATTCAGACTATTTTTGACATAACAAAGACGTCTTCCACCACCATGATTGTAGCTATTGGACTTTTAGTGGTTATGATTTCAGGGGGGATTGATGTTTCCTTTATGTCTATTGCGTTATTTGGCAGTTACACTTCCATTTTTATTATGATTCAAGCAGGGATTAATAATTTATTTTTTGCTTTTATTGTCTCAATGTTTATAGGAATAGTGCTTGGTATAATTAATTCACTTTTAATTAATTGGTTAAAACTACCTCCCTTTATTATTACATTGGGAACGCAGAATTTATTTCACGGAATTATGACAACCTTTATTAGCGATCAATCATTTGGATCAGGAGTTCTTCCTTCATGTTTATCGAAATTTGGACGTGGAACGATTTTTAAGGTTAGTAATCAAATTGGAACAAGTGGATTAACGTTGTCCTTTATTCCGGTTCTTTTGGTAGCGATACTTACTTACTTTATTTTAAATAAAACAATGATAGGAAGAGGAATTGTTGCGGTTGGAAATAATGAGGAATCAGCTCGAAGGGCTGGTTTTAATCCTTTTCTAATAAGATTATTTGTTTATGCATATTACGGTGCTTTGGCTGGTATTATGGGGATAGTGTAT
>NZ_CAUTEG010000120.1:0-6016 GCF_963537195.1 Oribacterium sinus
GAACCACTTTCGGACTAAAGGGATCCACCGTATTCCTGCTTAGGAAAATATGATTTACTCCCGCAGCTTCCGCCGTACGAAAAAGAGTTCCCAGATTCCCCGGATCCTGAATATTTTCCAAAATCAGAAACAGATTTCCCTCAGGCTTTTTCCACTTCGGAAAACGAAGCAGCCCCAGAATTCCCTGTCCATGCTCCGTGGTGGAAATACTTTCCATAGCCTTCTTACTCAGAATACAAATCCGGGAATCTTCTTTCTCTATCCCTCTGGGTAATGCCCCTCGATAGTCTTCCTGCACATAAAGCTGAATCAAAGAGGACGCAGGCAAATCCAGCAGAAGTCTTTCCCCTTCCGCCACAAACATGCCCTTCTCCCATCGTTTCTTGGCTTTTTTTGTCAGTTCCCTGATTTCTTTTAATCCCTCATTGTGAGGAGATTCTATTCTATGCATGAAGCTCTTTCGCTTTCTAATCTAAAAAATAGGCAAAACTCGATAAAATATTATAACAAAACAAGAGAAAAACGTCTATATGGACTTTTAAGCTTCAAGCTGCAGACATTTAAGCTTCCAGCTCCGAAAGCTCCGAAAGCCAGACATCTGCGCAGGCATCACTGGCCATTCGTAAATCACCTCTCGGAGAAAGGGCCACCCTTCCTACCTTTGGTCCATCCGGCAAGCAAGAGCGTTTGAATTGATTGCCAAAGAAACGCTTATAGAAGATTTTTAAGTTTTTCAGGATTTCTGCCGCTGTGAATTCCGGAATGTTCCGTTCATTTTCCTTATTTGCAAGATTTTCCTTAGAGAAGGCAAAGCAAGCCAGTTCATAGATATTTCTTGCAGAAAATCCGTAGCGCAGATGTTGATAGAGGAAAAAATCCTGTAAAAGGTAGGGACCTACCACATCCTCCGTCCTCTGACTAATCTCCCCGGAGGCATCCGGTGGCAAAAGTTCAGGGCTTACCGGAGTGGCAATAATTTCCTCCACCACCTTTTCCAATTCCTGATTACCGGATTTTCTTGCAAATTCTCGAAGAAGCATGGGGATTGCCGTCTTGGGAATATCTCCGTTTACCCCGTACATGGACATATGGTCTCCATTGTAGGTGGCAAAGCCCAGAGCCAGTTCGGATAAATCTCCGGTTCCCACCAAAAGAGCCCCCTCCTTATTGGCCAAATCCATCATAATCTGGGTTCTTTCTCTGGCCTGAGCATTTTCATACACAATATCCTTCTTTTCCAAATCCTGAGAGATATCGGAAAAATGCTGTAATACCGCTTTCTCAATGGAAATCTCCCGCAAAGAAATGCCCAAGGCCTTGGCAAGCTTCTCCGCACTGTCATGGGTTTTCTTGCTGGTTCCGAAGGATGGCATAGTGATGCAAAGGATATTTTCCTTATCATATCCCAAAAGGGCAAAGGTCTCCAAACATACGAAAAGAGCCAAGGTGGAATCCAGACCGCCGCTTAAACCTAAAATCAGCTTCTTGCATCCCACATGTTCCATACGCTTTTTCAAGCCTCTGGATTGAATGGAAAGAATCTCTCTTGCCCTTTCTCCTTCCTTTTCTACCGCCTTTGGCAGGAAGGGACAGGGACTCACAAAGCGCTGAAGGCTGTAGTTCTTCTCCTTCATGGAAAAATACTGTGTATAGGAAGGATCTTCCTTTACGAAATAGGTGCTTTGTCGCATCCTCTCTCCTTCCAAGAGTGCCAGATTCACATCCGCCCAGAAAATTCCCTCCTCAAAGGGCTGATTTTCCTTTAAGATTCTTCCATTTTCCGAAATCAAACAATGGGCAGAGAATACCATATCCTGGGTAGACTCTGAGGGACCCGCACTGGAATAAAGATAAGAGGCATGAAGATTCCCGCTGTAATGCTCTAAAAGTCGTCTTCTGCTTCCCCGCTTCCCCACCAGTTCATCAGAAGCGGAACAGTTGACGAGGATGGTAGCTCCTGCCAGTGCATGCTTACTGGAGGGCGGAACCGGAACCCATAGATCTTCACAGATTTCCACTGCCAGACGGAATCTGGGATCCTCTTCCCGAACAAAATGAAGGGATGCCCCAAAGGGGATTTCCTTTCTATAGCCTTCTCCCTTTAAAATGTTGGGGATAAAGCGTACCTCTTCCTTTCCTTCCTGAAAATATCTTCTCTCATAAAACTCCGCATGGTTGGGAATAAACTGCTTCGGTACAATTCCCAGAATATCGCCATGGTAAGTCACCACTCCGGTATTAAATAATTTTCCTTCCAGCAACAGGCAATAGCCAATCACAAAAAGGACGTCCATATCCTTCGTTTGTTTGCAAAAGGAAATTAACGCCCTTTCTCCGCCCTCCAAAAGACTGTGCTGATAAATCATATCCATGGCGGTGTAGGAAGTCAGACAAAGCTCCGGATATACCAGTAAAGAAACCTTTTCCTCCTCTGCTTTTCTTGCCAAAATCAGCATTTGCTCCAGATTATACTCCGGATCCGCTACCCTCCCCTTTGGGCAGGCTGTAGCCACTCTTACAAAGTCCTTCATACTTCCTCCTGAAATTTTCCTCTTGCCTGCAGTTTCATTTCTTTTAATAAGCTGTCCTTTCCGTCAAAAACAAGAACCTGTTTTTTCCCTTGTTTCTGGAAAAGAATACAGTAAGATTTGTTTCCTCCCAAGCCCTCTACATGAAGAACGGAAATTCCTTCCCTCTTCCATCCTTCCTCTCTCTCCGGACGAAAGGGCTGTATCTCCAAAATTTCCTCCGGGCTAATCTCTATCATCTGCTTTCTCTTTCCTCTATGAATAATCTGATCCACAGTAAAACTTCCGCCAAGATAAAGATACTCGTATTCCCTATCCACGGAATTCAGCAGATAGTAAGACAAAAAAAGAACCGGAAAAAGAGCAATAAAGGGAATTGCTAAAAAGTAGCAAAGCACAAGAAATGCCAAAGGAAAGAAAACTGCAAATAACTGTATTCCCTTATCCTTCGCCTCTATCTTTCCCTTTACCAAATGTTCCACATAATTCTCCATCCTGCCCTCCTTTTCTTGTCGCGAAAAAGGAAATAAAGCTAAGCCTAAGCTCAGTTTATTTCCTTTTCCCATTGTAATCGATATTCTCTTCTTTGCCTAGTTTTTAGAAGGATTTCCTTACATCATTCCTCCCATTCCTCCCGGCATCTGTGGCATAGGAGGAGTCGGCTCCTTAATGTCTGCCACAACAGACTCTGTGGTGAGTAAGGAGGAAGCAACGGAAGCCGCATTCTGTAAAGCGGTTCTTGCCACCTTGGCAGGATCCAGAATACCTACCTCCATCATATTAACATACTCTTCATTGTAAGCATCGAAACCGAAGTTTTCCGTTCCTTCCTTTACCTTGTTCACAATAACAGCGCCTTCCAGTCCTGCATTGTAAGCGATGGTATAAAGAGGAGCCTCTAAGGCCTTGGAAACAATCTTTGCTCCGGTCTTCTCATCGCCCTCTAACTGGTTAACCACCTTATCCACTGCCTTCTGTGCATGGATATATGCAGATCCGCCACCTGCAATAACACCCTCTTCCACAGCGGCTCTGGTAGCATTTAAAGCATCTTCCATACGAAGCTTGGCTTCCTTCATCTCGGTTTCAGTAGCAGCACCTACGCGAATTACCGCAACACCGCCGGAAAGCTTAGCCAAACGCTCCTGAAGCTTTTCCTTATCAAAGTCGGAGGTAGTGGTCTCAATCTGTCCCTTAATCTGGGCGATACGATCCTGAATCTCCTTCTTCTTACCAAGACCTTCCACAATGGTGGTCTTTTCCTTGCTTACCTTAACGGACTTTGCTCTACCGCACTGGTCGATGGTCGCATCCTTCAAGTCTAAGCCCAGCTCTTCGGAAATCACTTCTCCGCCGGTTAAAATGGCGATATCCTTCAGCATTTCCTTTCTGCGATCTCCATATCCGGGAGCCTTTACCGCAACCACATTGAAGGTTCCTCTTAACTTATTTACGATAAGAGTGGTTAAAGCCTCACCCTCGATGTCCTCAGCAATGATTAAAAGCTTGGCACCGGTCTTTACCACCTGCTCCAAGAGAGGAAGAATATCCTGAATGTTGGAAATCTTCTTATCGGTAATAAATACATAAGGATCATCCAGATTAGCTTCCATCTTCTCCATATCGGTACTCATATAAGCACTGATATATCCGCGGTCAAACTCCATTCCCTCTACCAAGTCAAGCTCTGTCAGCATAGTCTTGGACTCTTCCACGGTAATAACACCATCCTTGGAAACCTTCTCCATTGCGTCGGCAATCATATCTCCTACAGTGGAATCTCCTGCGGAAATGCCGGCAACCTTGGCAATCTGATCCTTGCCCTTTACCTTGGAGCTCTGCTTCTTAATGCTCTCTACCGCAGCATCCACAGCCTTGCGGATTCCCTTACGAAGCACGATGGGGTTGGCACCTGCCTCCAGGTTCTTCATACCCTCCATCACAATAGCCTGTGCCAAAACCGTTGCGGTAGTGGTTCCGTCTCCGGCAACGTCATTGGTCTTGGAAGCTACTTCTCTAACCAGCTGAGCGCCCATATTCTCATAGGGATCCTTTAACTCAATTTCCTTGGCAATGGATACACCGTCGTTGGTAATCAACGGAGAACCGTAAGACTTATCCAATACTACATTTCTTCCCTTAGGTCCAAGGGTAACCTTCACGGTATTTGCCACTGCATCTACACCGGCCCCTAAGGCCTTTCTTGCCTCTACTCCAAATTTAATCTCTTTAGCCATATTTTACCTCCTTGGAATTCCCTTTTTCTATTACTCTACGATTGCTAAGATATCATTCTGCTTAACAACGGTATACTTCTTTCCATCCAGCTCTACCTCGGAGCCTGCATAACGGGAGAACAGAACATGCTGTCCTACCTTCACTTGCATGGTAATCTCCTTACCATCTACAACTCCGCCGGGACCTACAGCGATAACTACAGCCTGTCCGGGTTTTTCCTTATCATCCTGTCCCGGTAAAACGATTCCGCTCTTGGTGGTTTCTTCCATCTTTTCTTTTTCCAACACAACTTTATCAAATAATGGTACTAACTTCATAGCAATCCTCCTATTCTTCACAGGTCTTTTTTAACAACAGGGCTATTATAAGAGGATTTATTAGCAGAGTCAAGCACTGAGTGCTAAAAGCCTGTGAAAGTTTTGTGAAAAAATATAAGAAACAATGTATTACGAAAATATTAACAATATCAGAAAAATAAAAGGAATTTTTTATTGCTTATGTTGTAATACAAGGTATAATAATAAGGTAGCTTGAATAAAAAAAATGGCTTTGGAGGTTTATTTATGAAAAAGAATATTCTTGTTGCAGCTTTAATTGCTTGCATGGCAACTGCATCTGTAATTCCTGCACTTGCTGCAGAGGGCGCTGTTTCCAGCTACGGCGGATCTACCACCACAGTAGCAGAATCCAACGGACACTGGGTAGCAAACAGAGATGGTTCTTGGTCATTCGTAAGCAATGAGAATGGTGCACCAATCTATGGTTGGATTGTAAGTCAGCACCAGTGGTACTACATCGGAGCTAACGGACGTATGGTAACCGGATGGCAGAAAATCAACTTTGACACCTACTATTTCGCTCAGGCACCGGCAGAGAACCAGCCTTTAGGATCTCTTTACATGAATAAGCTTACTCCTGACGGATACAGAGTAGATTCCAACGGTGTTTGGATTCGATAAGCTTTAAAAATTATTTTGAACTTTTACAAAAAAGTAGAGTAGGTTCCTCCTACTCTACTTTTTTTATTGACAGAAAAACGAACTGTAAAATCAAAATCATAAAGGATTTTTTTTGCAATAAAGATTCGAAAATCAGGGTAGTCTGAGCCCGATACTTGCCGATATCCGGCGAAGTGAAGAACTGTAAAAAATCAATAAGTGAAGCGAATAATGCAGTATGGGTCTATAATAGGGGTAATCTGAGCCCGTCAGTACTTACTGAAAGCGAGCAAAGCGAAGCTTGAAGTTAGT
>NZ_CAUTEG010000121.1:0-5926 GCF_963537195.1 Oribacterium sinus
AAGAATCTTCAGGGTCTGTGTATTATTCGATCTTTGATTTTCAAGGTTCAGTTTTTCTGTCGAGACTATAAATTCTTAATCGTTTCCTCTTAATTTTTTTATTTTCTCTTCAGACTTTACTGTTCTCTTTCGAGACAGCCATGCTATTATAACAAAGTGATTAACTTTGTCAAGCATTTTCCGAAAAAAATATTCGGAAAACGGAGTAAGAGGGATTTGAACCCTCGCGCCGGTTGCCCGACCTACACCCTTAGCAGGGGCGCCTCTTCGGCCTCTTGAGTATTACTCCTCGTTTATCCCTGCCAAAAGGGATTCACCTATACTTTTGAATTTCTTCTTTCGTACCGAACATTTGGTTCTTAGGTGCCTAATTAGAGTAGCAAATTCCCCATTTACTGTCAAGAAAAATTTATAATTTTTTTAGCCCTATAGGACTTATAGTTTTATTTCTTATTTTCTTATTTTCTGATTTTCTTATTAGTTTTTGATTTTGTTTTTCTTTTTCAGCCCTTTACTTTTTTTATTCTTTCCCTTTTGTTTTTTTCTTTTAGATATTCTTTTTTGCATTATTAAAAAAATCCACTCCGGTGATTTCTCTCCGGAATGGATTTTTGTAGATAATGAATATTTTTTTAGGAATCGGCTTTTTATTCCTACTTTTCTTCATCCGCAGCCTCTCCCGGCTCCGTTTCCGAATCCTCTTCCCCATCGCCTTCACTTTCTCTTACCTTGGCAACGGAAGCTATGGTGGTGTCCCCGTCCTTATCAAGGTTCATAAGCTTAACGCCGGAGGCATTTCTTCCGATGATGCTGATATTTTCCAGACTCATCCGAATCATAATACCCTCTGTGGTAATCAGAAGAATTTCTCTATCCTGGTCACAAAGCTTAAATCCTACCAGATCTCCGGTTTTCTCCGTAATCTTGTAGCAACGCATACCCTTTCCGCCACGGTTTTGTGCCTTAAAGGCGGATTTCTCCGTAAGCTTGCCGTAACCCTTTTCAGAAACTACCAGCATATTTTCTCCCTGGGAAGATTCCTGCATACCGATTACTTCATCTCCATCGTTCAATCGGATACCGATTACACCCATAGAGGAACGTCCGGTTCTACGCACATCCTTCTCGTTGAACTGGATTGCCATTCCCTTCTTGGTTACCAGTATAATATTTTCATCCTTGGAAAGGAGCTTGGCTTCTATTAACTGGTCATCTTCTTTTAGGCTAATGGCAATTAAGCCGTTCTTTCGTACATTTGCATATTCGGAAAGGGCAGTTTTCTTTACCATACCGGACTTTGTGGTGAGGATTAAGTCCTGCTCTTCCTTCGGATCTCTCAGGCAGAGGCTGGCATTTACTTTTTCTCCCTCCTGTAAGGAAAGAAGATTTACCAATGCAGTTCCTCTTGCGGTTCTGCTTGCTTCCGGAATTTCATAGCCCTTAATACGGAATACTCTTCCCATATTGGTAAAGAACATAATGTAATGGTGGTTTGTGGTCATAAAGAGGTCTTCAATATAGTCCTTCTCTATGGTCTGCATTCCCTTAATGCCCTTTCCGCCGCGGTTTTGCTGGCGGAAATTTTCCGGAGACATTCTCTTGATGTATCCGAGGCTGGTGGAAGTAATCACCACATCATCGTCGGCAATCAAATCCTCCGCATCTAAGATATCATCATAGCTGAAGCTCGTTTTTCTATCCTCTCCGTACTTGTCTGCAATAACATCCAGCTCTTCCTTGATTACCGCAAGAAGCTTTCTTTCATCTCCAAGAATTTCCTTATAGTAGGCAATCTTTGCCAGCAAATCCTGGTACTCGTTTTCCAGACGTTCTCTTTCCAAACCGGTAAGAGCACGCAAACGCATATCTACGATAGCCTGGGCCTGCACTTCGGTGAAGGCAAAGCGGGTAATCAAGTTTTGCTTAGCCTCTTCTACATTTTTCGCGGCACGGATAATGGCAACAATCTCATCAATATGGTCAAGAGCCTTTAACAATCCTTCTAAGATATGGGCTCTGTCCTCACATTTTTGTAAATCGTACTGTGTTCTTCTGGTGACCACCTGAATCTGATGTGCCAAAAATTCTTCCAAAATTTCCAGAAGATTCAAAATCTTCGGTTCCCCTCGAACAATACAAAGCATAATCACACCGAAGGTTTCCTGTAACTGGGTGTGCTTATACAGCTGATTCAAAATTACATGGGGATTCACATCTTTTCTGCACTCAATGGCAATCTTTGCTTTGGAATTTTTTCCTGCCGCATCGTGAATATAGGTGATTCCGTCAATTCTTTTATCTTTTACAAGCTCTGCAATCTTTTCAATGACGCGGGAACGGTATACAAGATAGGGAAGTTCCTTTACCAAAATGCGATTTTTGCCGTTGTGCATGGGCTCAATCTCGCAAATCGCCCGCATCTTAATCTTTCCTCTACCGGTTCTGTAGGCTTCTTCGATTCCTCTTTTTCCTAAAATGGTCGCCCCTGTAGGAAAATCCGGTCCTTGAATAATGGGAAGAAGTTCTTCTATTTCCGTCTTTCTTCCCGCAATACGATTCTCAATAATGCAGTCCACACCCTTAATCACTTCTCTCAGGTTATGTGGAGGGATATTGGTGGACATACCTACTGCAATACCTGTGGCACCGTTTACCAAAAGATTGGGAAAACGGGAAGGAAGAACCACCGGCTCCTCATATTCATTGGAGAAGTTCGGCATGAAATCCACGGTGTTCTTATTGATGCCTGCCAGCATTTCTCCGGCTAATCTGGACATCTTAGCCTCGGTATAACGCATTGCCGCAGGGCTGTCTCCGTCCTCGGAACCGAAGTTTCCCTGTTTGTCAATCAGGACGTGCCGCATAGACCAGGGCTGTCCCATATAAACCAAAGAGCCGTAAATGGAGGAGTCACCGTGGGGGTGATATTTACCCATGGTTTCTCCAACGATTGTGGCACACTTTTTGGTCTTTTTATCCGGAGTAACGCCCAGACTTTGCAAAGCATAAAGCACTCTTCTTTGTACAGGCTTAAGACCATCCCGAACATCGGGAATCGCTCTGGACACAATAACACTCATGGCGTAGTCAATATACGCATTCTCCATGGTCTTTTTTAAGTCCACATCCTGCACTTTATCAAAAATATTTGGCTCCAAAATTGGCCTCCTTTAACTTGCAATTCTTTTTGGAAAAGTCTTTAAATATCCAAATTCGTAACATAGCGGGCATTTTGCTCGATAAATTCTCTTCTGGGCTCTACCTGATCTCCCATTAAGGTGGTAAAGGTAATATCCAACTCCGCCTTATCCTCGTCACTCATATTTACCCGAAGCAGAGTTCTGGTTTCCGGATCCAGCGTGGTTTCCTGCAGCTCCTCCGTATTCATCTCTCCAAGACCCTTAAATCGGGATACGTCTGCTCCATCCGATCCGATTTCCTTTAAAATTCTCTGATATTCCTCATCGGAGTAAGCATAGTAATGCTTTTTATTCTTCTGAATGGTAAAAAGTGGCGGCTGAGCCAGATAAACATGTCCCTTTCGGATAAGCTCCGGCATAAAGTTATAAATAAAAGTCAGCATCAGGGTGGAAATGTGGGCGCCGTCCACATCCGCATCCGTCATAATAATGATTTTGTGATAACGTAATTTGCTTAAATCAAAATCCTCGTGAATACCGGTTCCGAAGGCGGTAATCATTCCCTTGATTTCTTCATTGGCATAGATTCTGTCCAATCTTGCCTTCTGTACATTTAAAACTTTTCCTCTAAGTGGCAGTACGGCCTGGGTTTCCGGATTTCTTCCTTCCTTGGCAGGCCCCAATGCGGAATCTCCCTCTACGATAAAGATTTCACATCTTTCCGGATCCTTGCTGCTACAATCCGCAAGCTTACCGGGAAGTCCCACACCGTCCAAAGCTGACTTTCTTCTGGTTAAATCTCTGGCCTTTCTGGCTGCGGCTCTTGCTCTTTGCGCCAAAATAGATTTTTCGCAAATCACCTTGGCAACTGCAGGATTTTGCTCCAGAAAATAGGTCAACTGCTCGGAAACAATTCCCTGCACCGCCACCTGAGCCTCTGAGGTTCCCAACTTCTGCTTGGTCTGTCCCTCAAATTGGGGATTCTCAATCTTTACGGAGATAATGCAGGTTAAGCCCTCACGGATATCTTCTCCGGAAAGATTGGCTTCACTATCCTTTAAAAGCTTATTCTGTCTTGCATAGTCATTGAAAGTTTTGGTTAAAGCATTTTTAAAACCGGTCAGGTGGGTTCCCCCCTCCGGGGTATTAATGTTGTTTACGAAGGTATAGATATTTTCCGTATAGGAGTCGTTATGCTGCATAGCCACTTCCACCAGAATCTTTTCTTTCTCTCCCTCACAGTAAATCACATCCGGATAAAGGGCTTCCTTTCCCTTGTTTAAGAAACTGACAAACTCCTGAATTCCTCCCTCATAGTGGAATTCCTTTTCCTGCTCTATGCCTTCCCGCTCATCCACAAGACGAATCTTCAGATTCTTGGTTAAAAAAGCGGTTTCCCGAAGACGAATCTTTAAGGTTTCAAACTCATAAACGCTTTCTTCAAAAATGCTTGCATCCGGAAGGAAGTGTACCTCGGTTCCCTGTTCCTCTTCGCTGCAAGTTCCGATACACTCGATAGGCTTTGTCACCTTTCCCTTGGCAAAGGACATGGTATAAATCTTGCCTTCTTTATAAACCTTAACATCCAACCACTCAGAAAGGGCATTTACTACACTGGCTCCTACACCGTGAAGACCGCCGGAAACCTTGTATCCGGCTCCTCCGAACTTTCCTCCTGCGTGAAGAACGGTAAAAACAACTTCCAAGGCGGACTTTCCAGCCTTTTTCTGTATATCTACAGGAATTCCTCGTCCATTATCCCTTACGGTAATGGAGTTATCCTGATGAATTCTTACGGTAATGATATTGCAAAATCCGGCCAGAGCCTCGTCTACGGAGTTATCCACGATTTCATAAACCAAATGATGCAAACCGCGAACAGAAGTACTTCCGATATACATTCCCGGTCTTTTCCGAACCGCTTCCAGTCCCTCTAAAATCTGAATCTGATCTGCACCGTATTCCTTAGAACCATGAAGAAATTCTGCTTCATTTCCTTCAAATTCTTCCATCTCTATCGACATAGTTCCTCCTCTTTACTGACACTGCACCTGTCCATTTTCCACATAAAACACATGGTCTATGGGGAATCGATGCTTTACCAATTCTTCTAAGCCTGTACAAGTAATCAGACTTTGTAAATTTCCTAACTGCTCTAGTAAAAAATTCTGTCTTTTTTGATCCAGCTCTGAAAACACATCATCCAATAGTAGGATGGGATTATCCTGAATCCTTTCTCTCACCAAATCAATTTCCGCTAATTTCAGGGATAAGGCTGCGGTTCTTTGCTGTCCCTGGGAACCGAAATGCCGGATATCCTGACCGTTAATCTGAAAGGAAAGGTCATCCCGGTGGGGGCCGGAGAGGGTGGTCTGTTGCTTTTTCTCCGCCTCCCTGTTTTTTTCCAGCTGCAAGGAGAAATTTTCCTCGGAAACATTTTCCTCATAACTTAGAAGAAGCTCTTCCCGCTTTCCGCTGATTTCTCCGTGGATGTTTTCCACCTTTTTCCGTAAGTTTTCCACAAAATCCCTGCGGAGAGAAATCACCATCTTCCCATGCTTTACCAGTTCCTCATCCCAGGCAAAGAGGGTTTCCTCCAGCTTTGGCCGAAAATACAGTTCCTTTAAAAGCTTATTTCTTTGCTGCAAAACTTTATTATACATGGATAAGTGGTAGAGATAAATCTTATCCAGCTGACAAAGCTCCAAATCAATAAATCTTCTTCTTTCCTTTGGCCCATTTTTAATCAAGGACAGGTCCTCCGGAGAAAAAATAATGATATTTCC
>NZ_CAUTEG010000122.1:0-5921 GCF_963537195.1 Oribacterium sinus
TTTTCTCCTTGGGAGATGTGCATGCGGCGATGGGAGACGGAGAGGTAATGGTCAGCGGTGTGGAAATTTCCGCAGAGGTGAAGGTAAGATTGTCCGTGATTAAGGGAATCAGCATTGAAACCCCTATGCTGGAAAATGAAGAGATTTGCGGTGTAATCTACTCCCACGAAGAGATAGAAAAGGCGGTTTTCCATGCAGTACGAATCATGAATGAAAGAGTACAGGAGAATCTGGGACTTTCCTTAAACGAAGCCGGCATGCTTCTCAGCGCTGTGGGAGATCTGCATTTCTGTCAGGTGGTGGATCCGGAAAGAACCGTGATGATGTGTGTACCGAAGAAGATTATGAAGAGCTTATTTTAAAAAGAAGAGAAATATTTCGCCTTGATATAAGTGCATAAAAACAGCAGACTTATATTGTTCGCTAATTCAGGACAAAGCCCAATATTTGAAGAGGGAAATATTTTTAGAACAATAGTACCTCTTAAGAGAATTGCAACTCAGAAGGTTGGTAGGAAAAACGTCCCTCACAATGCAATACTGAAAAATAGACTTTCGTTAGTTATTTATGGAGACTGTTATTACTGTTTGTGCCGCCGGATGAATGCGATGGAATGGAGATTGCTATGAGATTGATTGTTACATTTTTGTATTTTGTTGGAGCTATGATATATTCCTATCCGGTAAGATTGATTCATCATTTGAAATACAAGGATAAGAAAAGTGAACATGACGCAAATTTTTATAGCTTAAAAATAATAGCGAAAAAAATACTCAAATTATTAGGCGTAAAATTAGATATTCAAGGCTGTACCTTATATGATGAACCTGTGGTTTATATTGGAAATCATAGAAGTAATTTTGATAGCTTAATAATGGTTGCAATAATGGAGAAGCCATTGATTTTCATTGGAAAAAGTGAGATTAAAAAATTTCCATTTATCGGTAAATGGTTTCGGGATATAGGATGTCTGTTTTTAGAGCGAGATGATATCAAAAAATCAATAGAAGTAATTAATCAAGGCATTCAAAGAATAGAAAATGGGTATTCAGTCGTTATTTTTCCGGAGGGGAGAAGAATGAAGGAAGACGGTGTGGAGGAATTTAAGCCCGGGAGTTTTAAATTGGCTTTTAAGGCAAATGCGCGTATTGTTCCTGTTTCATTCTATAATTCAGAGGAGTGTTATGAGCGTTTTCATAGCTTTCACCCGGCCAATGTGAGTATTCGTATTGGAGAAGTTGTCGATCCCAAAGCGCTTGAACTAAATACAACCGTACAGATGGCAAAATACTTACACACAATAATTTCTCAAACTTATGAAGAGCAGCGTACACATCAATGATTGCATTATTGGCTTTTTTTATGGGGAAACTTGGATTTTAGCTATAAATGTATGTATTGATATTAGGCTAATACAAATGAAGATGGATTATGCTTAATTTAGAAGAAAAAATCAACCTATTAAAAAGAATTGCACATCGTTTCAAGGAAGAGCGGATTGAGTGGGCATTAGGAGGCTCTATGATGCTTTATTTTAAAAAGATAGTCCCCTCCTTTGATGACATTGACCTGATGTTTCTGCTCGGATGTTGACCGTGTTCGCAGCATCTTGTTAGTAATGGGAGAGTTGAAGCCGGAAAATCCTAAAGCAAAATATCAGACGAAGAGCTTTATGGAATTTAGCATAGAGGGGATTGATGTGGATGTTATGGCGGGCTTTGCCATTGTCTATGAAGGGAATGTGGTGGATTGTTCCTTGGAGAAGGAGCAGATTGTGGAAATGTTTCCCTTGGGAACGGAAAGCATCCCCCTGCAATCCCCTTTACTTTGGCGAGAGTATTATCGTTTAATGGAACGCCCGAATAAGGTGGAAATGATTGACAAGGCTTTGGGGGATAAATCTATGGAAACAAAATGTGAAACCGTAGTTGCTCCATGCTTACCACAAAAAGAAGAAGCAGAACCGAGCTGATGATGAAACATCCGCTTACGGCAAAGCTTGGGGAATAGTAGCTTCTTTTTTCCTTTGGAGTGGAGCCTAAATTCCAATAATGTGTCAGTTCTTTCATCACAAAGCAGATGACAAACTGTGCTTTTCCGAAATTGAAAAGTACGGAAGAAATAGCATGGCTTTTGGCATGAAAGAAAAGATAGGTAAAGAAGCTTAAAAGAAGCATTCCCCTAAGGAAAATACGACTCTGCTTTAGCGCATCATAGTTTGTCCTATCTTCTAATTTCACGCGGTGAATTCTATCCTGCATACTTTGCCCGATACGATAAAACCAATTCGGTACTTCTTTTTTCTGTTTAACGGAAAGTTCCAAAAGAAGATAAAGATAAAAGGATAAACCGTAGGCAAGGCAAATGATAAAGGCAAAGAATAAATAGAATAAATAATAGACCATATAATCTTACCTCCCTTATACCATTTTACATAATGATATAACAAGTAATATCGTATTAGCCTCATTTAACTAATAGTAGCTTAACACTTTCGGCTATTTTGTCTAGGCTGAATTATCTTTCCTTCATCCTGATTTTCTAAGACAGGATAGGATACCTTTTTTAAACGGTGTCTCCTTCGAATTTCTCTATAAACCATGGGTAATGACTTTGCTTTGTAAACTTCTCGGATTTACGTATAATGAATTTACAAAACAACACTAAGAGGAATTACCGCGTATAAAGGGAGGGCATCTTATGGCTACGGTTTCATTAAAGGCGGCTACTAGAGAGGATTTGCAAACCATATGGGAAATGCAAATTAAAGCTTTTTCGGATTTATTGGATAAATATCAAGACTATGATATGAGTCCGGGCGCAGAGGGGCTGGAGAAAATCATTGCAAGATACGAACAGCCTTGGCTGTCATCACTGGTGCTTGGACACGATACTACAAGAAGCAGGGAATCTTCATTTGTACGAAAAGATGGGCTATCATCAGACCGGAAGAATGGATAAGATTAATGAACTTATGGATATTGTTTTCTACGAAAAGGATTAGACATAAGCTCTATGTTTAAGGAATCTCATCCGGTCTTTTAATCGATTTATCCAATCTTCGGATAAAAGGCCGTCTTGGAAACACGCTACGACTTAATTGTGTCAGCACTGCTGACATTTTCTTCTTAACGAATATCGTATGAGAAGAGTGCGGTATTTTGTGTGATAAAAGGGATGTGTAAGCTATCAATAGGGTGGCATACGTTTTGCTTATGTTTATTACTATCTGAAAGGAAGAGGAAAGCTTATGAAGCATTTTTCATGGATTCTCAGAATCTTTCATATTTTTGTATTATATACTTGGATTGCTTTTATACTTCTGCTTCCGGCAAGCTCCATATTCAGTTTACAGCTTTATGTCTTATTGAATATCCTATTCGCCCTTGTGTTTACCGGTCTTTTAATCACTCAGATTGTGGAGGCTTTTAAAATCTTTAAAAGAGAGGATAGTGAGCAGTGCATAAAGGCTTTCCTTTTCTTCAAATACAGTTCTCTTCCTACTGTACTGATTCTGCTGGCCATCTTTCTTGTGGTTTTACTTGGAGGAATAGGGCTTTCCTTTGTGCTGTTGGTACTGCCGGCGACTCTATTCATTGCTCCTTTTTTCTTCGCTTTGAGCTTGGTAGTAGCACCGCTTTTCCTCGGCATGTCTTTTATGGCGGGATTAGCAGGGCTTAGCTATGCCATTTGCTTGATTTTACTTAGTAGAAAGCAAAAGGGATGGAAAGTAGGACAATGTATCTTGCATTTTATTTTCCAGAGTATTCCCGGCTTTGATATATTGGATGGTCTGTATATTACGGTGCGATATTGGAACAGAGGGAAAATTTTATCGATTATCACTGCAATTTCTGTTATCTTGGGATTGACGTTTATATTATTTATGCGTTCTTAAACAAAGACATTATGCATTCTTAGAGAAAAACATTATTCCGTTCTTAAGTAGAGAAATGATGCATTCTTAAGTAAAGATAGTATGTATTCTTAAAGAAAGACAGTAAAGATAGCATTTTTAGGAAGGGAGACAAAATGAGAAATTTATGTTTTTTATTGATTCCCATGGGGATTGCATTATTGATTTTCAGCATTAGAAAAACAATCCGTTTTGCGAAGGCAGAGCTATTCTTTGAAATGCCCTGCACAGGGGAAGAGGGAAGCGTTCATCTTCCTCAGGGAAATTACGGTATTTGGCTTAGCGGAAGGCGTTTCAAAAAAACTCCTATCGGAAATATCGGCTTTCAGTTAAGTAGAGCAGAGACCGTGGAAAAGCTGTACCTTTCTCCCAGTCTTATGCATATGTCAGTCACTGGCTTTGATAAAGGAAGAATGGAGCTTTATCATTTTCAGGTAGAAGAAGAGGGAAATTATACCCTTTCTTTAGATGGAGAAAGCAGCGTGAGAGACAGGCTGGAGGCGTCTATCGGAAATCTTCTCTTCAAACAGCCTGTGGATTTGAGCAACTTTACCGTACAGATTCGAAAAGGGAATTCTATAGCTATGTTTTTCTTCGCCATTTTAGGCATTAACCTTGCCGCTTGGATGATTCTTGGAGGAGTTATGCTTCCCTTTATATTGGCTGAAGTAGGATATTAATGCTTTTCCCACAACGAATAGTCGACGACTTGTATGCTTAGCCAATACAATCGTTCATTTCTGGCTTCGCTATGTTCCACGGGCTTTTACGGAAGCTCTACATATTGACGTAAAGAGCGAGAAGGAAGACGGAAAAAAATGCCGCTCCACGAACTGCATTGGTAGTGGAGTAGATATGATAAGCGTCTTCGGAAGAACTGAACTGCATTCTAAGAAGGAGCAAGATTGGGTGGACTATTAAAGCCACGATGATCGTAGCAAATGGCATTTTCATGCATTGATAGAGAGCGGCATGAGCGTCTCCGTTCTTATGGTATAGAAAAACAAAGGTCAAAACATTGACCAAAAGCCAAAGAAAGAGAAATAAGTTGGCATCTCGAAGAGCGGCAGAATTCGTTGCATTTTCATATTCAATATGCACTCTTCCCTGAAAAGCCTGTCCGAATTTATAAATCCACTGAGGGACTTCCCGCTTTCTGATTACGCCGATAAGGAGTCGCAAATAGATATAAAAGGTGAGAAGAAAAGAGAGGCCAACCACAAGGCCGAAAAAGAATTCAAAGCTAAAAAAGTTCATTTTCATTATCCTTTACTGATAGAATCATTCCCAAATCGATTGTTGAGCGCGGATTCCGTAGTAGAATACAACGCCATTTGTATCAAAATATGCATAAAGACTATAGTTTTTCCAGAATGCATGGTCTTTTGTTTGCATAGACAGAACATAATAGCTCTCATTCTGAATTTCTTTATAGTTAGCGGGTTTTAAAGAGAAAATATTCGTGATTGTCTTCGTCTGAAAGTCGGAAAGGGAGAGTGCGGTTAAGTTCACCTTATTAAATTGGACTTCTGCTAATTGGGCGCAATCTCCGGGGATTTCATAATAGGTAATGGTACAATTTTTTAATGCATCCTCGTCCTTCCAAGTAGGGGTTACACTCATAAAACCGTAGGATTTTCCGTCCCTTGTAATTTCCAGATATTCACCGTAATAAAAGGGGTCATTTCTTTTGTTGATGACTTTACTTTCAGCGCTTTTCCCTGCAAAAGAAAATCCTGCATCGATAAGCGAAGAGGCCTTTGTGCTGCCGATAGTCAATTTCGTTCCGTCAATTTGTGCGGTTAGAGGGCTTTCCGGAAACCCCATGGTAGAGACAAAGGAAGCCAAAAGGGAGCCGGAGAAGAAGGCTACCCAAGAAAGTGCATTGCTTGTGGAATACCAACGACGGGCTTCCCGTGAAGAATGAAAAGTCATTCTAAAAAACTGAAAGAGGGAGTGAAGTATCATAGCTAAAAGCAGGATAAGGAATTGCAGTTTACAACAT
>NZ_CAUTEG010000123.1:0-5777 GCF_963537195.1 Oribacterium sinus
GGGATACATAAAGAAGCTCATGGGGCGAATCTGCGTAGGACTGGCTACATCCCAAAGCTTGCTTTTTGCCCAGCGCTCTATCACTTCCAATACCTTTTCTTTCTGTCCGAGATACCGATAACAAATACTAGCTTGCTCGTAATACAGTTCCCCAAGATTTAAGTCCTTGATCCTTTCATAATAGTCCACTGTATCCTCCGGACTTCCCTTCATAAAAAGTAAATTCAGAAGCTTCATCTTATCAAAGTCTTTTTCGGGATTCAGCTTTCCTTCTGCTATCAATTCTGAAGCCGTTTTTGGTACTTTTGGCGGCTGATAATTCTTGCTTCTTGATTCCGGTAAAATATCCCGCTGCATATAGTTCAGGAGAATCGCGCAATAATTATATCGTTGGCAAGAGCCTTTAAGGCATTTCTCTTCCTCTGCTTCCATTAAGCGACTTTGTTCTTCTTGAAGAGCCTGAATGACTTCCGCTTCCCGTCCGATTTTCTTTGCCGCAAAGCACATAGCCATCATATATTCGTTGGCCACATTGGAGTAATACCACTCATCCCAAAAAGGCATTAAAAGAAGAGTATGGCTTACCGCTTCTTCATACTTTCGGTCAAAAAACTCCACCCCGGCCCTTAACGCAAGATTTTGGTGCGGAAACTTCTTTTCAAAAGCTTCCAGCTTCGACAAACTTTCATAGGAGCCATTTTTGATTTCCTCGCAAATGTCTCGGTACTTCTTAGGTAGTTTTATTGCTTCCATAGTCTTCCCTCTCCGGGACAATATTCCCGTTATCATTACTGCTTCCCTGTAATCAAAATCCGGATTCCCCTCAGTCTATGGTCAGTAAAATATCATCCACGATCTCCGAAAGTCCTGCCGCGGCATAAATCACCTCATCCGGATCATGGATATAGCAAAGAATCTGTCCCTCTTTTCCCTCTTTATCCGGGTCAAAATCCAGCATTAAAAAGCAGCTGTCACAATACTCCGCAAAGGGAATCCATTGCTTATGAAAAAGGTAGGGCTTGATCCTGCTATCCCGCATTTTCTCTATTTCTTCTTCGGTGAAAAAGTCCGGAAATTCTGTCAGAAGAGCATCTCTGTTCTGAAAATATTGCTTTGTTTTCTCCATCTGCTCTAAACTCATTAGGGAAAATGACATTTCCACATCATGGATTGTAGAAGGTAAGATGCTGAAATAATTGCTTCCATTTTTATAGCTGTAAAGCTCCTTAAAGTCTTTTGGTAGCTTGATGGAGAACTTCTTCTCGAAAGCCTCTATCTCTTTCTGCGAAGCTCCGGGAATCTCTTGATACTCCTCCCAATATCCCTCTTCCATCGGATCATCCAAATCCAGTTCTTCAAAATTTTCTAAAACATACTGTTCTATCCGCTTTATCTTCTGAATGAGATTCATTTCTACTCCTGCTTTCTTTATCATGAATATTCGATTTTATCCTGAATATTCAACACAAAAACACTTCTGCTTATTCTTAACAACTGATGGTAATTATACTATATTCTGAAGTCTTTGACTCTGTAAGAAGAAGGATTAATGAGCAAGACAAAAAATAACTTAAGCTTTCTCCCCATTTTTTCTACCGTAAACCAAATGGTCAGCTTAATAAAGAATATTGACTTTCTATTTTTCAATTGTATAGTATAAATAAGATTATCATAAATTAGTTTATAATAAAGAGGATCAATGTATGAAATTTATAGGCAGAAAAAACGAGCTTAGTAAACTGGAAGAGGAATATAATCGTAACAGCAGCTTTGTGGTTATCTATGGTCGCCGTAGAGTTGGAAAGACAACGCTTATTAAAGAATTTCTGAAGGAGAAAACTGCATTCTATTTTCTTGCCACAGAAGAATTGGAAAGCCAAAGCATGAAGCGATTGGCAGGCGTTATGGCTCGTACAACAAAAAATACATTACTGCAAAAAACAACATTTACGGACTGGTTGGATTTGTTCCAAGTGATTGCTGACTATAAGCCCGAAGAGAAGAAGGTGTTTGTCATTGATGAATTTCCATATCTTGTAAAGACCAATTCGGCTTTTCCCTCTATTTTACAAAATGCTTGGGATGAAATTTTAAAAGACAGTAATGTGATGCTGATTCTGTCCGGTTCTTTCATCGGTATGATGCAGAAACACGCCCTGTCCTATGACAGTCCTTTGTACGGCCGTAGGACAGCGCAAATACGCTTAGCTCCACTGCCATTCACGGATATCTATGCTGTACAGAAGATGCCCTTTGACCATGCCGTAGAACAGTATGCTGTAACAGGCGGCATCCCGAAATATCTCGAGTTTTTTGAAGATGGACGTCCTTTGGAAGAACAAATCAAGGATACTGTTTTATCTAAAAATGGTTTCTTATATGAGGAACCTAATTTCTTGCTAAAAAGCGAGTCCATGACAGCGGTAAACTACTTTTCCATCATTAAGGCGATTGCGGACGGCAATCATAAACTAGGCAAGATTGCCGGCATACTTGGTCAAGAAAGCTCTTCTCTGACACCATATCTATCTACACTTTTGGATTTGGGATTTATAGAAAAGAGAACGCCGATTACTGAAAAAAATCCGGAAAAATCCCGCAAGGGTCTATATTTTATTGCGGATAATTTCATCCGTTTCTGGTTCCGTTATGTTTATCCCTATAAAGGCGAACTGGAATTGGACAATATACAGATTGTGCTGGATGAAATACACAAGGATTTTAGGGAAAAATTTGTAGCATTTGCTTATGAGGATATCTGTAAGTCCATTTTTGTGAAGCTGTGCAACAATAAGGCATTTCCTTTTTTACCATCTCGTATCGGCTCTTACTGGTTAAATGATTTTGATAGTGATACAGAAATTGATGTAGTATCCGTAGATCATCAAAACAAACGGGTATTTACCGGCGAGTGCAAATACCATGCAAAACCGGTCGATGCACCGGTGTACTTCGCATTAAAAGAAAAAGTGGATTGTTCCGCAGAAATTCGAAAGGCTTTTTCGGGATATGAGATTATCTATGGCGTGTTCAGTAAAAGCGGCTTTACACGACGTATGCTGGATATTGCAAAGGAAGGTTCCGGTATTCTTCTGATAAATGAAGACCATCTTATATAAAGAATATAGTGCAAGTTCATTGGAATTACTTTAAAAAACTTCTCTTACATGTCTTTCCACTGCAATTCTTTCGGATTTTCCAGGAAAAAGCTGCTGCCGTCAAACTCATTGTGTAAGCGAACTCCCTTTTCCTCTATACTCACAGTGTTATACCACTGTCCCAAAGAAGCATATTGTCCGTAATGAATATTAATCAGCATACTGCAAATAGGGTTCCAACTGCCTCTCTCCACTGTCTCCGCCAGCAAATAATAGGCATCTAAAAACAGGAGATTCCGCCCATAAATCCAAAAGGGAAGTGACCTTTCCAGTAGCGGAAGCTTTGCGGAAAAAATTCCGTCTCTGTGAGGCGCTTCCGTTTCATATTGGAAGTCTATTTCACTACCAAAATAGGCGATACTTCCCCCGTCAGAGCCAAGGTTTATCGGAACGCCCTCTTCTGCAATGATAAATTCCATAGTTTTTCCTCCACTTCCCAATCTAATCGAATCAAAATTCCAGAAAAAGATAATTTATTATATCACGAATAGAACTCTCCTGTGTTATACTTAAAAATCTCTATAATAATTTATTTTTTACCATTACAATAAAAGTAATGGTAAAAAAAGAAGGACTCTTTATTTAAAGCATTTATGATACGAGTGGAAAGAAAGGAGATCGAAAATGGGTTTAAGCCAGGAAGAACTAAAGAAAATAAATGAACTTCAGAATACTGCACGGTTTCAACACAGCTGGAAAGCCATACGGAATATCATCACTTGGAAGGAAAGAGTACAAAATTATTTTGTTCGAAACATGCTTCTTTTGTTCCTTTGCTTTCTTGGCGGTGGCGGTTTAATGCTCCTTACCGATGAAGGTACCCTTTCCCACAGTATTTTACTGGATAAGATTATGATGCTCCTCGTCAGACTGGGTATCTTTTTTCTGGCACTTCATATTCTCAGTGTCCTACTGTATAGCTTGATTGGTCCCGGTTGGGAAGCAAAGCAAAAAGCTAAGCTCCGCAAGCTTTATGAAAGTGACATTCTGGCTCCGATACTGCAAGCCCTTTATCCTTCATCGGAAATCGATATGGAGCATGACATTGCTCCGAATCAAGTAAAAGAAGTGGTTCCTAAATCACAATACTATATCCAATCCGGAATACTGGAGCTTAATGATGAAAGAAATCTCCAAACAGTGGATTTATATGCCTATAACGTCGAAAAAGGAAATAAAGGTTACTATGATGTTACCCACTTTCTCGGACAAGTCTACTCCATAAAGAACACGTTCTCTCTCAAAGGAGAATTGCGAATTGTTCCGACAGAGCATACCCTTTTCTTTGAAACCCAAGGGTATTATCCCCACACCATGCAAAACGGCAAGAAAATTGACGTTGAAGATATACGGCATAACGAACACTACAACATTTATTGTACGGACGAACAATCTGCAAGAAAGTTCCTAACTCCCACTGTCATCGAATGGTTTAACAGCATGACTTCCCGCCACACGCTTTCCTTTTACAGTAACGAGTCTCGCATTTATTTTGCAGATTGTAACAATCAGTATTTCTTCGCTGCACCGAACCACAAGAAAAGTCTTCAGGCATGGCGGATAGAAGAAACGGCAATAAAGCTGAAATATGCCGTATATTTTGCAAACGAAGTAACGGAGATGCTCCATAAGAACGAAGGATTTTCATAGGACTCCGCTTTCCTTTGCATAAAATCTCTTTCTTGGCATAGAAACTCTTTCTTGGCATAAATGCTCTTATTTTGCCTTACTGAATTTTACTTTGAGAACAAGGAAGTACAAAGGAATGATATTCAGTACAAAGCTCGTTATAAAGAACAGCATATCCTTTAGCTGAATTCCATTTCCGGACAAAATCGCATTCATCATATTCGTGTAATAATAGCCCGGGAAAATCCTTTGTACTTTGGCAACAAGGGAAATAAATCCACTTTCCGCTCCGAAGCTTGCGAAGGGCATAATGGTCAAAGCTGCCAGAATAATGACCGGAAATCCCACTGTATCAATGAGTTTGGCATCCAATCTCACACCAAGTACAAAGCCGATTATGCTGAAGTAAATGCCCATGACAGTCAATAAGAAAAACTGAATGCCCAGCTTTCCGTTAATCGGGAATTTGGCAAATACTGTCGCAACGCCTAAAACCACAACAAAAATCAAGGTATTTAACACGATTTGTACTAAGCATTGGCTCAAAAGATAATTTTTTATGCTGTAGTTGGAGAATCGGGATTCAAAGGAATAAAAACCGATGTCGGAGGAAATTCTTTTGCTAAAGGTTGCCAGACTGTTTCCGATGATACCGATAAACACGGCAATCCCCAGCATAATATTCGGCAGCATATCCGCCTGAATATTGTATAAGAACATATACCATGCCAGTGGAAGAAGAATCGTAAATAAGACAAATCTTCTGTTTCGTAACACCTGCTTTAATTGAATTATGCTAATCATTTTTAGGCCTCCTTTTCAAGCTTTTCTCTATAAAACTCTTCAATCGTTTTTCCCTGCCGGTGAATCTCTTCTACGGATTCCGTTGCAGCAATCCGTCCATTCTTTAAAATCATCACCTTCGTGAAGAAGTGATCAATCTGGTTAAAATCATGGGTAACAATCACGGAAGTATATTTTTCCTTCTCC
>NZ_CAUTEG010000124.1:0-5770 GCF_963537195.1 Oribacterium sinus
AGGAGCTTTCCAAGGTATGCGATGCTTATCCCAGAAAGGAATATATTGTTCATCCTTATATGCAGCTGGATCTGCATTTATCCTGTGAAGAGGCAGCTAAGGCTATTCTGTCCTGGAAAGGGGAACTGATTCGGGAAGAGGTGGAGGATGAAAGAATTTCCGAAGAGGAGGATATTCCGGAAAAGGGCTTTGACCATAACGGACAGAATGAAAACCTGGTTTCTCTTTTGGCTTTTCGCCAAAGTCTTTGGGAGGCCTTACCCGACTTCCCTAAGGATATTCATGGATTTTTTGCGGAGCTGAAAACGGTATTTTTACAGGGAGAAGAGCTTTTGTTTTATGAAAATACAGCTTTTCCATATTGTAAAGAATTGGAAGCCTTGGAAAACGGATTAACGGAGCCGTTTTTTTCAGAGGAAAGCTTTAGAGAATATTGCAAAATGAATGAGGAAATTCAAGGGAGAGGCGAATTGTGGAAGAGTTTTCTGGCAATTTTTCATAGGGCGGAAAAGGATTTGCAGAATAAAATGCAAAGCTTTTACAGAGAAAGAGAAAAGCTATATTTGGAAGAGTTTTGCAGATATTACACGTTTCGCTACTTAATGACAGGATTAAAGAAAAAATCCATTTTGCCTTTATTTCATCTTATCAGAAAGTGTATTCTTTGGATGGTTTATACGGATTCGCTCCTACAATATTATGCAAAGGAAGAGGAAAAAAAGCTTTTCTTCTTTGGGGAGGAAGAGGCCTTTTTCAGGGTAGCGGTATTCTTTTCCAAAGAGGTGGAACACCAAAAAAAGAATATGGATTTATTTCTGGAATAAAGAATAAAAAACAGATGCAAAAATTCTAAAAAGCAGTATAATAGCTTTTTTGTTGTAGGGGATTTGGAGTGGATTTCATGCAAAATGAATCTTCCGAAAAGAGCTTTTTTAAAAATGTGGTAGTTTAGTAAAAAAATAGGAGGGAAAGATGGACAAGATCGGTTTTGATAATGAGCAGTATTTAAAAACCCAGTCAGAGCATATCAAGGAAAGAATTGCGAAGTTCGGCGGGAAGCTATATCTGGAATTTGGCGGAAAACTCTTTGACGACTATCATGCCAGCAGAGTATTGCCTGGATTCCATCCGGACAGTAAGATTCGGATGCTGGGAGAGCTTAAGGATGATGCGGAAATCGTGATTGCTATCCATGCCGGTGATATAGAGAAGAATAAGGTCAGAGGCGATTTGGGCATTACCTATGATATGGATGTGCTTCGTTTAATTGACGCCTTCCGGGGATATGGCCTTTATGTGGGTTCTGTGGTTTTAACTCGTTTTACCGGACAGGAAAGCGCTATTGCTTATCAGCGTAAGCTTGAGTCCCTGGGAATAAAGGTCTATCGCCACTATTCCATTCCTTCCTATCCCTCCAATGTTCCCCTGATTATCAGTGAAGAGGGCTTCGGAAAAAATGATTATATTGAAACCTCCCGCTCCTTGATTGTGGTAACAGCACCGGGACCGGGTTCAGGAAAGATGGCAGTTTGTCTTTCTCAGCTTTATCAAGAGCATAAGCATGGGGTAAATGCAGGATATGCCAAGTTTGAGACCTTCCCGATTTGGAATATTCCCTTGCAGCACCCGGTAAACCTGGCCTATGAAGCGGCTACAGCAGATTTAAATGATATCAATATGATTGACCCATATCATTTGGAGGCTTACGGTGTAAGCACCGTAAACTATAATCGTGATGTGGAGGTCTTTCCGGTCTTAAAGGCCATGTTTAATAAAATTTACGGAAGCTCTCCCTACCAGTCACCTACGGATATGGGAGTCAATATGGCCGGAAACTGTATTATCGATGAGGACGCGGTTTGTAAGGCCTCTCAACAGGAAATTATCCGAAGATATTATGCGGCTTTGGTAGAAAAAAGAAAGGGAAGCATTTCTTCTGATATAGTGGAGAAGGAAGAGCTTTTAATGGAGAAAGCCAATATCAGTATTGCGGACCGTCCCGTTGTTGCTGCTGCAAAACAAAAGGCGGAACTGACCAATGGCCCCGCTGCCGCAATTTCTCTTCCGGATGGCAGTATTGTTACCGGAAAGACCACTCCTTTATTGGGAGCTTGTGCAGCCATGCTGCTTAATGCATTGAAAAAATGTGCGGGACTTCCGGATGATTTAAAGGTGATTTCTCCGGAAATCATCGAGCCTATTCAGCATTTAAAGGTGGAGCATCTGGGAAATCATAATCCAAGACTTCATACCGATGAGATTTTGATTGCTTTAACAATTTCCGCCAATACGGATGAAAATGCGGAGAAGTGTATGGAGCAGCTGGCACAGCTCAATCAGTGTGAAATGCATTCCACGGTGATTCTTTCTCAGATTGATGAAAAAACCCTTGGAAAATTGGGAATTCGTTTAAGCTGTGAGCCACAGTATCAAAATAAGAAATTATTCCATTCCTAAACGTCGGATGCGTAAAGGAAATCAGTACAATAGAGCTATCCTATATTGTTTACCGGATACATAATTTAGAAAAAACTGTCGGGGAAATACTTATTGAAAGATAAAATAAGTCCTTGACGGTTTTTTCTTTTTTTATAATTGTTAGTGTATACTAACAAAAAAACGACCTGTTAATTTTTTGTCTATTATGCACTCTGCACAAAAAATTAATTCTTTTTTTAAACAGAAAGAAAAAGTTTTTTGTGTTATACTGCGAGTATGAACCCTAAGCTAGGGATGGAAGAGTCTATAGCAAGACGCAATAGCGTCTTGGCAAAGGAGAAAAAATGAGCAGGTTAATAATTGTAACTGAAAATGAAGCCCAAAAAACCGTAGAAGGCCTTTACCGAGACATAGAGCGAAGAATTCAGGCGTCCCAGCCTGGTCTTTGTCCTGTTGACTTGGCGGAGGCTTTTGTTCATGTATGTCATTCCCAATCCTGTGGAAAGTGTACTCCCTGTAGAGTGGGACTTGGACAGTTGGAAGGTCTGATTGAATCCGTATTGGACGGTTCTGCGGATATGGATACTTTAAAGACCATCGAGAAAACTGCAGAAGGAATCTATAACTCTGCAGATTGTGCCATCGGATTTGAAGCGGCGAAGATGGTGCTTAGAGGAATCCGCGGTTTCTACGAGGACTATGCGGAGCACGTACAGCATGGACGTTGTTTTGCCAAGCTAAGCCAGCCGGTTCCTTGCGTATCCCTTTGTCCTGCCCATGTAGACGTTCCCGGATATGTTTCTTTGATTCATGAAGGTCGTTACGGAGATGCGGTACAGTTGATTCGAAAGGATAATCCCTTCCCTGCTGCCTGCGGTTTAATCTGCGAGCATCCCTGTGAGCTTCGTTGCAGAAGAACCATGGTGGATAAGGCGATTAATATTCGTGGACTTAAGCGCTATGCGGTGGAGCATGAGGGAGAGATTCCCGCACCGAAGATTATGGATAAGACCGGAAAGAAGATTGCTATCGTAGGTGGCGGTCCCTCCGGCTTAAGTGCTGCTTATTACCTTAGCATTATGGGACATGATGTTATGGTATATGAGCAGAGAAAGCAGCTGGGAGGAATGCTCCGTTATGGAATTCCGGCTTATAGACTTCCCAGAGAAATCCTGGATCACGAAATTGACGGCTTAAAGAAGGCCGGCTTCCAGGTTAAGACGGATGTCTCCATCGGACATGATATCAGCTTAAAGGATTTAAGAAAGCAGTATGATGCAGTTTACGTATCTATCGGTGCCCACACGGATAAGAAGCTGGGTATTCCGGGAGAAGATGCTCAGGGCGTAATTTCCGCTGTAGAGATGCTTAGAAATATTGGAGATGATGATTATCCCGATTTTAGCGGCTTGAATGTCATTGTAGTGGGCGGAGGAAACGTGGCTATGGACGTGGCGCGTTCCGCAATTCGTCTGGGAGCAAAGACCGTAAAAATTGCCTACAGAAGACGTAGAGTAGATATGACCGCTCTACCGGAAGAGGTAGAGGGCGCAATCGCAGACGGTTGCGATATCGTAGAGCTTCATTCCCCGGTTCGCATTGAGAAGGATGAGAATGGACATTGTAAGGGTCTGGTGCTTAAGCCCCAGATTATTGGAGGAGTACGTTATGGAAGACCTTCCCCCAAGGATTCTCAGGCACCTGAAGTAGAGCTTAAGGCAGATCTGGTTCTGGTAGCCATCGGTCAGGGTATCGACTTCCGTAAGTTCGAGGAATATCAGGAAATTCCTATTGAATCCGGAAGAATTAATGCCTTAGATACCTCTGCACTGAAGGATGTTGACGGCATTTTTGCAGGAGGAGACTGTGTAACCGGTCCTGCAACCGTAATTCGTGCGATTGCTGCAGGAAAGACTGCTGCGGCTAACATCGATGAGTACCTTGGCTACTGCCATGAGATTACCTCTGAAATCGAACTTCCACCGGTTCGTTTCGATGACAATGCACCTACCGGCCGTGTCAATATGAAAGAGCGTCCTGCCGATGAGCGGGTTAAGGACTTTAAGCTTATGGAGTACGGCATGACAGATGAAGAGGCTTGCCAAGAGTCGGGCAGATGTCTTCACTGTGATCACTTTGGTTATGGTATCTTTAAGGGAGGCAGAGAATGCAAATGGTAAATTGTACAATCGATGGAAAAAAAGTATGTGTTCCGGAGCATACCACCATCCTGGAAGCGGCTAAGGAAATTGGCGTTTATATCCCTACCCTCTGCTACTTCAAGGGCTTAAACGAAATTGGTGCCTGCCGTGTCTGCGTTGTAGAGGTGGAAGGAGACCAGAGACTTCATGCCGCTTGTAACAGCCCTGTGCTGGAGGGAATGGTAGTGCATACCAATTCCAAAAAGGCAAGAGAAGCCAGAAAATGTAACGTAGAGCTGATTTTATCTCAGCACAATGTTACCTGCACCACCTGTGTTCGTTCCGGGAACTGTGCGTTACAGCACGTTGCCAATGACTTAAATATTATGGGAGAAAGCTTTCCTAAGGATTTGCCGAAGCAAAAGGGATCCAAAAGCTTCCCCTTGATTCGAGAATATGACAAATGTATTAAGTGTATGCGTTGTATTCAGGTCTGCGATAAGATTCAGGCTACCCATGTTTGGGATGTTATCAACAGTGGCGGAAAGAGTACGGTAGATGTTCGAGATTTCTATCGTTTGGAGGATTCCCCCTGTTCTCTTTGCGGACAGTGTATTACCCATTGTCCTGTAGGTGCTCTTAGAGAAAGAGATGATACGGATAAGGTTTTGGATGCTTTAGATGATCCGGAGACCATTGTACTGGCACAGATCGCCCCATCCATTCGTACGGCATGGGGAGAGGAATTCGGCTTGGATGCGGAAGAAGCCTCTGTGCAGAGACTTGCCAGCTGCTTAAAGGAAATGGGCTTTGACTATGTATTCGATACCGACTTTGCAGCGGATTTAACCATTATGGAGGAAGCTTCCGAGTTCTTACATAAGTTAACCCATCAGGAAGGGGACTTCCCTATGTTTACCAGCTGCTGTCCGGGTTGGGTTAGATTTATTAAGAGTCATTATCCCGAGTATATTCCGCAGGTTTCTACCTCCAAGTCTCCCCAGCAGATGTTCGGTGCTATTGCCAAGAGCTATTATGCGGATATTTTAAAGGTAAGCCCTAAGAAAATCTTCTCTGTCAGCATCATGCCCTGTCTTGCGAAAAAAGCGGAATGCTCCTATCCCAATATGACAGACAGCGAAGAGATCGGAAGAGCGTCGTGTAGGGAAAGAGTGTTCTACTCTGTGTAG
>NZ_CAUTEG010000125.1:0-5745 GCF_963537195.1 Oribacterium sinus
TTCTTTGATTTCTTCTTTTTCTGCTTTTAAGGTGTAGTATTCTTCTGCATACTTTGTTGATAACTGCTCATAGCGTTCTGTATCCATATTTCCAAGTGCATTATCTTCATAAAGCTTATTCATCACTCTTTCTATCTGTTCCATTCGGTCTATGATTTGGGGTCTATGATTTGGGGTCTATGATTTGGGGTATACGCTTTATCCTCCTTTTTTGTGTCTATATATCACTCCTGTTCAGTTAATATTATGCAACCCACGTAGCGGTGCCTCTTTTTCAGACCTATATTGCTTAGAAAATTTATTGAATTTTTACATTCCTTTTCTTTTTAAAGGGTTTAATTCCAATAGTGTTTTGATATCTTTTTTGTTCAGCAGCAAAGAAAATAGAATATAGCAGATTGCTCCCAGGGGGATGAGGACTATGAGTTGCCATAGTTCTGTCATTCCTCTTTTTTCTAAGAATCCTTGCACAAGGTAAACGATTCCCCCCATTAGGAACGATGCGGTAAAGGAAGCAAGGCAGTCCTTCAGCTGGGAGAGGAAGCCATATTGGATCAGCTTTTCATTGGGTTTGGCGTTTAAATACAGGCAGAGAACTTCTCCAACATTTTTCCCAAAGAGCATGACGAAGATTCCAAAGGGGAAGGTGAGGAGGAGAATGCCTATGCCTAAAATCTTCTTGATGATCTCCAGCTTCAAAAATAAATCCGAGCGCCCCTGGCTGTTCATGAGCTGGAGATTACACATGTGAAGGGGCAGGAATAAATAAGTCACGGAAAGAAAACGAAGATATGGCAACATTCCTATCCATTTCTTTGTGAGCAGTAAGATGATAAAAGGCTTTGCCACTGCCATCAGGCCAAAGAGTATGGGAAACAAGAGGAAGGCGGAAAAACGAATGGTTTTCCTAGCCATTTCCTGTAAACTTTCCTTTTCCTCCTGCAACTTGGAAAAGGCGGGAAACATTACTCCGGAAATCATGGTGGAAAGGGTGGAAGACAGAAGTTTTGGAAACATTTCTCCTCGATTGTAAAGTGCCAGCTCCTCTACCTTGTAGCGTTTTCCGATGACAAGGCCATAGATATTTTGCCAAATCTGATCCAAGAGCCCTGAAAAAAGGATTTTCCATCCAAAATGAAAAAGAGCTGATAGGGAGGAAAGTCGAAACAGAAGCTTCGGTCTCCAAGGAAGGCATAGAAATAAAATCAGCATTGTGAAAAAATAGTAGGAAATCTGCTGATAGGCCATGGCAAAGGAGCCATAGCCCTGATAAGCTAAAAATACCGCCAGCACTCCGGAAAAGAGGGAGGAAAAAAAGCTGGCTAAAAAAATTGGGCGAAATTGCAAAGCCCTACCGGCATAAGCCATTTGGATTGAAATGACTGCACCGGGAAAGAGCAAAATACTCATTTGACGTAAAAGGGACTCTAAAATCGGGAGATGATAAAACTCCGCCACAAAGGGACTGATGCCATAGAACAAAAGATAGATTCCTCCGGATAAGGCCAAGGTCAGATAAAACACCGAGGAATAATCTTCCTCTTTGATTTCTTTTTTCTGCATCAGCGCCTGAGAAAAACCGGATTGAATAAAGGTATTGGCAATGGTAATAAAAATACTGATAACACTTACCGCCCCTACTTCTTCCGTATCCAAAATCCGAAGGAGAAACAGGGAGAAAATCAGTTGTATGCCCTGGTAAGAAATCTGCTCCAAGAAACGCCAAAAAAGGCCGGAAAGGATTTTCCCCTTCCACCCCTCTTTGTTTTGCGTCACTTCTCCCATGGTATTCTCCTTTAATTCCTTATTTTACTTACTGATACACTTAGTATTTTACTTAGCAGCTTTCTTCTATATTGCCGCTTCCGCTCTATGCGAAACGAATTCTTCTTTTTAACGCTTCCACCCTATATCGAACAGACTCTCCTTTTTATCGCTTCCGCTCTATGCTTAACGAATTCTTCTTTTTAATGCTTCCACGCTATACCGAACAGACTCTCCTTTTTATCGCTTCCGCTCCATACCGAAGCTTTTCTGTAGAAAATGATAAAGCTTAGGACAAAACTGTTCCAATCGAAGCAGAGCTCTCTCCGGAAAAGACATTTCTTGTAAAAAGGCTCTATAGTCCTTCCGATAAATTTCAGAAAAATCCCTAAGGTTTAGTGCAATAGAAAAGCTAAGTCTCTTGACAGCCTCTTCTACTTCCAAGCGATATTTTCCTTTGGACTCCTCTAAGAAAAGCTTATAGCAATGCTTCATTTCCGAAAGATATTTTTCCTGCTGCTGCTGTCCCTTTTCCCTTTCCGTCCAGGAGCTTTGTAAATGAAAACGGTAAGCGGTGTATTCCTCCGGCAAGTATACTGCCTTCCCCGCCAATGCAGCCATCAATTCTATGGGTCTATCTCCCACAGGGCAGGCATAATAAAATTCCGGAAGCTTTTCGATCAAGCTTCTTCTAAAAAACATAGAGGAAAAGGCGATTCCCTTTGGATGGTTTAAAAGCTCTCTGCCTTCCAATATTTTTCCCTCCGAATAAGGACGAAGTAAGTCCTTCGGCCCTTCCCTGCCGTCGGGGAGCAAAACCTTTGCCGGATGAAAGCAAAGAACAGCCTCCTCTTCTCTTAGCAAGGCTTCCATCTGCTTTTCCAGTTTATCTTCCCGAAGGTAAAAATCGTCTCCGTCAATCACGGTAACAAATTCCCCTCTGGCTCTGGGAAAATTAAAAATTCCGGTAATATTTCTTTTTCCCTGGGAATACTGATTTTCTGTCTGTAAGATAGGAAAAAGGATCTCCGGATATTTCTCCTTATAAGAACGGATAATCTCCTGACTTCCGTCTGTTGAGGCATCATCATGAAGAAGGATTTCCAAAGAAAAACTTCCTTTTTGGGATAAAATACTATCTAAACATTTTCCAATATAGTCTTTGTGCTGATACGTCACAATACACACGGAAATGAGCGGTTTTTCCTCCATTTCGCCTCCTTTCTCCATTATTTAAGCCATTTAATTTATTGATTTCTCTGTTTCATGATTTACCAATTTACTAATTTAACAATGAAACGATTTGCTGATGTAACGATCAACTGATTTATACAATCATAAATCCTATTGTTTCATACGGCTCTAAGCTCTTAGCTATCCAAAAACAACATTGCCCCAATTCCTCTATATAGCGGATAGGGGTAAATGCCGAAAAGTGCCATGGTGGTAATTTTCCCCAGTCGACTTTTCCCCTCTAAGGATAAGAACGCCTCTAAAACCTTCCTTTTGATTTCCGGAAGCAGGTCTCCGAATAAACGCTTCAATTCTCTTCCCTGGGAAAACAATGCCCGGTAAGAAGAATGAATGGCATCTTCCTTATCCTTTTCTTTAGAAGCGGCCAGCCTTTCTTCACATTCCTTCAATACACTTGCTTTTTTTGCCCCTAAGACATTTTCTTCATGTTGACGATAGGCATAGCTGGCATAGGGCAAATATTGAATTTCCCCAAAGCAGTTTGCCAACAATGCCAGCCAATGGTCATGCATCTTTACTTGCTCGGGAATTTCCTTGCAATATTGTAGCAAAGCTTTATTGATTCCCACAGAGGCTCCTGTCACATGATTTTGTAAAAGAAGGCGGGAAAAACGATAAGATGCTCCCGGCAATTTCTGATAGCTTCTATAGGACTTGGCAAGAAGCTCCCCTTTTGCGTTTACCAAGGTGCAGTCTGTGTGACAAAGGATGGGAAGGCTTTCCCCAAACTTTCTTTCTTCCTCCTTTATGACAGAAATCGTCTTGGAGAGCTTATCCGGAAACCAGCAATCATCCTGATCCGCAAGGAAAATATACTCTAAATTCTCTATATACACTTCTCCTTTGGCCAAGGCAGAAAGTATAGATAGAAAATGCTTTGCAGGACTTCCGCTTTTCATAGACCTGGGGAATGCCAGCATCTTTTTTCCATATCTTTCCTGCAAGCTTTGCAGAATTGCTTTTGTGCTGTCAGAGGAGCCGTCATCAGAATAAAGGAGGCAAAAATCCTCCCTATCCTGCTCCATAATGGATTTAATCTGCTTTTCCAGATATTTCTCCCCATTATAAGTACATAAAATAACACAATGCATTTCAGCAATTCCTCTCTTTGACTAAGTAATTCCTCTCTTTGACTAAGGAATTCCGGCTCCGCATAAGTTTTTTTCTACACAAGTTCCACCCATAAAATAGGACTTTAGCATTCTTGATTTCGGCTTATTTAGAAAACAGCAAAGAATAGACTAGGGTTTCTCCCAAAATCACTGCCTGTACAAGCCTTAACAAAAGCATTTGTAAAAAATTGGCATGGAGGTATTTTCGGGCATACAATGCCTCGGACTTCTGCCGAAGCTTTTGTCTTTCTACCAAGGACTTCAAGGATTTCTTCGTGCTTCCGCTATCCTCGTGAAGGTAAGAACAAATCGTACAAAGATAGGATGTGTAGCCTGCCCTTCTCAGCTTTTGTCCAAGTACCTTTTCCTCCTCATAAAGGAAGAAGTCCTCGTCATAGCCCCCGGTCTTTAGGAATGCCTCTTTAGAAATACAAAGGGAGGAGCCATGCAGCACATCCACCTTCACATAGGGCTTTTGTTCCAAATAGGCTTTAGGGTAAAAGAGCAGGGAAGAAAAAATCCTCTTGCTAAAGGGCCCCATGCTCAGAAGGTTTTTCAAAAAGCTTTGTAAAGGCCAAGCTGTAGCCTGTTTTCCGTAAGGGTCCTTCATTCTGCCGGAGACCAATCCCACCTGCTTCTCCTTTGCAAAAACAGACAGAACATTTTCAAAGTAAGCTTCCTGAAAACGGGTGTCGGGATTGGCCAAAAAACAGTGGTCCATCCCCTCGGAGAAAGCGGCACGAAAGCCCAGATTGTTTCCTGCCCCATAGCCCTTATTTTCCTTGGCAAAAATCAGTTTACACTTATGGTCTTTAATCTTCTCTAAAGTCTGCCTGCTACTATCCGTGGAGGCATTATCCACGATATAAATTCTCGTTAACACGGAAAAATCCTTCAGCTCTTTATATAGCCGAAGGGTATTTTCCAAATCATTATAATTTAAAATCACTATAGCACAGGACATTAGTTTTCCTTCTTCATAGAACGATAATAAAGCTCTCCCACCTTCTCCCGAAGCTTAGGGAATACAAAAGTCAGAAGATTTAGCACATGGTAGCAGAATAGATAGCCCTGCTTTCCCTTTTCCTTTTCTAAAGGAAGGGGACTTTCTTCCGCATAGTAGTCAAAGGCTCTTCGATAATAATTGCGATTGCCTTCTCTCCAGGGTCTTTCGTCTCCGGCAAAATGGACAATCACCGGATGGGCCTTTGCCTGAGAATAGCTCTTTTTACTTTCCAGCTCCTGATACCAGGGAGAAAAACGACATAAGGCGCTATATCTTGCATAGGCATAGTTGGAAAAGAAGTTAAAACGCTGGGGCAGGGAGCGAATTCTTCCCCTACATACCATATTTAAAATGTCCTGGTCATTAAAAGGAAGTCGTCCTTCCTTCATTTGATAATACCGAAGGCATTTTTCTTCCATCCCTTCCTCCCGAAGCAAAGAAAGATTCATAAGAATCACCCCCGCATTATAATAGGGGCTTTCTTCCGCTAAGGATAAAAATTCCTTATGCTTTTTATAAATACTGGGCTCCGGAGCCATTCCCAAAAGCTTATCTCCAAGCTTTAGATGATAAAGGGGCAAAATGGATTGGAGCACCACCGTGTCCGCA
>NZ_CAUTEG010000126.1:0-5721 GCF_963537195.1 Oribacterium sinus
CAGCCCAGGTAAATGCTCTTTATCCAAATAAAATGGTAGGTGAAGAATTAATGGTTGTTGCTGCTGTGGTTATTGGCGGAACAAGAATTACAGGAGGAGAAGGAAAAATCTTTGGAGTAGTTTTAGGGGTTTTAATCATTTATCTTTTAAATTCTACACTTATATTAATTGGTCTCTCTTCCTCATGGAATAATTTGTTTGTAGGTGTAATCTTAGTGATAGCAGTGGCAATCACCTCCTATCAAGCAAGACAAAAAAATAGAAGCCATTTGATTTTTATGGATTAAAGGAGAATGGAAATGAGACCTATGAAAAGAATGCTAAGGGGTGAGTTGGATTTCTACATCCTTGTAGGGATTGTATTAACAGTTTTAATAACATCGGCATTTATGTTTGGTGGCTCTATGTATTCGGCGAGAAATATTCAGTCGATGGCATTTCAGATCCCTGAATTTGGTTTTTTGGCACTTGCGATGATGTTATCCAATATGATTGGCGGAATAGATCTTTCGATTATTGCAAATGCAAATACGGTTGCAATTTTTGCTGCAAATGTGATGAATGGAACATGGTCAATGGGGCTAGTGGGACCGTCACGAATTGTTTTGGCATTATTTGTTGCTGTTTTAACAGCCCTCATGTTTGGGCTTTTGAATGGAATTATTGTAGCAAAGACTTCTGCAACATCTTTAATTGCAACATTGGGAACTATGACTTTGATTCAGGGTATAGGGATGGCGGTTACTGGAGGAAGCAGCGTGGGGAATATAGATCCTCTGTTTGCTGAGTTTGGAAAATCTATATTTTTAGGCCTTCCGCTTATTTTTTGGTGTTTCCTAACGGTATCGCTTTTGTTGGCAGGAGTGATTGGATTCACAACATTTGGAAGAAAACTTTATCTTTTTGGAGGCAATCCTGTTGTGGCGAGATTTTCTGGGATTAATAATGAAAAGATGACAATTACGGTCTTTTTGCTTACGGCATTATTGTCTGGAATGGCAGGGTTAATTATTCTTAGTAGAGTTAATTCTGCAAAAGTGGGTTATGGAGATACCTATCTCTTACAAACGATGATAGTTTGTGTAATTGGTAGCATAAGCCCCAATGGCGGAAAGGGAAAAGTAATGGGATTATTCATCGCTATTATATTAATGCAGGTAATGTCCAGTGCTTTTACTATCTTATCTTTATCACCGTATACAAAAAAATTGATATGGGGGATTATGCTTATTCTTGTATTAGGATTAAATAAAGAACTTGATAATTACTCTTCTCGAAGAGCTCTTAAGGCAAGCATAAAAAAATCTATATAGTTAAAAACCAAGAAAATCAGAAAGGGAAGGTAAAACTATGACTTGTAAGGATGAGTACCAAGATTTATTCAAAACAGTAATGAAAGAACATCTGTCAGTGTTTGAGGCGCAGAATGTGGCAGAGTTGGAACAGTTTATGGATTTGATTGTCCAAGCAGAGAGAATTTTTTGCATGGGTGTGGGGCGAGAAGGAATATCTACAAGAGGATTCGCTATGAGACTTATGCATTTAGGAAAAGAAGTGCACTGGATTTGGGATGATACTACTCCGGGAATGCATAAAGGCGATCTTTTTATCGCTACGAACGGGTCAGGAAAGATTGGACATATACAGTATGTAACTGAACAGGCTAAGAAATCCGGTGCTACTGTAGCTATAGTTACAGGTTCTGCGAATCAAGTCAATCGTGAATTTGCGGATTTTGTTCTTTTTGTACCTGCCTCAGTATTTAATGGAACGGATACCAGAGCAGTAGAATCTATTCAACCTATGGGGAATCTCTTTGAACAACATTTATATATGTTATATGATATCATTGTCATTATGCTGGAAAGGCGTTTAAAACTGTCACATGAAGCAATGGAAGCACGGCATAGAAATGTAGAATAAAAAGGAAATCTTTGGCATTAATATAAGGAATATTAAAAGATGGAGTAATTATGTATTTCATTGGTATTGATTTAGGTACTTCAGCTGTAAAGATGCTCTTAATGAGAGATGATGGAAAGATTGTTAATAGTGTTACAAAAAGTTATCCTATTTCGTTTCCTTACACGGGATGGTCAGAACAGAACCCGGAAGACTGGCTCAGAGAGACTAAGAAGGGTCTTATTGAATTGATGGCAGAATACCCAAAGGAAGAACTTGTGGGAATTAGTTTCGGCGGACAAATGCATGGCCTTGTAGTCTTAGATGAAAATGATAGGGTTATTCGACCTGCCATTTTATGGAATGATGGAAGAAGTAGCGAAGAAACAGAATTTCTAAACAACAGTGTGGGGAGAAAAGTTTTATCGGAAAGGACAGCAAATATTGCATTTGCAGGTTTTACTTTGCCTAAAATTCTGTGGATGAAAAAGCATGAGCCGGATTTATTTTCTAAAATTAGACGTATTATGTTGCCCAAAGATTACTTAATCTATATGTTATCCGGTGAGTTTTGTACAGACTTTTCAGATGCCTCGGGAACATTGCTTTTAGATGTGAAGAATCGCACTTGGTCGAAGGAAATGCTAGAACTATGTAATCTTAATATAAATCAGCTTCCCAAATTATATGAAAGTTATGAACAAGTAGGTACCCTTAGGAAAGTAGTGGCTGAAGAACTCGACTTTAAGCCTACTGTTAAGATTATTGCTGGTGCAGGAGATAATGCTGCGGCAGCAATAGGAACTGGAACCATAGGGGAGGGGCGGTGTAATATTTCTTTGGGAACTTCCGGAACCATTTTTATTTCAAGTACACATTTCAAAGTTGATTCATTTAACGCATTGCATTCTTTTGCTCATGCTGATGGAAATTTTCACCTGATGGGGTGTATGCTGAGTGCGGCTTCAGCTAATCAATGGTGGTGTGAGAAGATTCTGGGCACAACGCATTATGCTGAAGAGCAGGCAAATATTCAGAAATTAGGTGAAAATAATGTTTATTTCCTTCCGTACCTTATGGGAGAAAGAAGCCCACACAATAATCCTTTTGCCAGAGCAATGTTTGTAGGTATGTCCTTAGATACCAATAGAGAAGATATGGTGCAGGCTGTTTTAGAGGGAGTGGCTTTTGGACTGCGCGATTCTTTTGAGATTGCAAGAGGGCTTGGAATCAAGGTGAATAGAACGAAGATTTGTGGAGGGGGAGCAAAAAGTCTGCTGTGGTGTAAGATAATAGCAAATGTTATGAATGTTACAGTAGAAATTCCTGAGCAAGATGAAGGACCTGCTTTGGGAGCAGCGAATCTTGCTGCGGTGGGATCAGGATTTTACCAAGATCTGGAATCAGCAGTAGCTCGGATTGTAAGAGTAAAGGATTCCATTGAGCCGGAAGAAATACTGGTAAAAAAATATGAACAAGCATATTGGAATTTTAGAGAACTGTATCCGGCAATAAAAGATTGGTATGGTAAATAATATTGTAGCTTGATATTTTATACAGCGTCTCCCAATCATCATACACTAAAGAGGCAATCAATATGTTTGTAATTTTATGTATCGATTTCATGATGGTTTTGCTCTACTTGATTATCGGGATTATATTTATTAGATCGAACGGCAGAGCAATTCGATATTTAACCGGACATGATCTTGACGAAAATATATCCAATAAAAGCAAAGAACTATGCATCATTTGTGGTAAGCAAATTATGAAATGGAGCGTATGTTTCATTATAGGGTTTGCGATAGATTTGCTTTGGGTTGGAGCAGGTCTTATATTAGCGACTATTCTGAATACTGTCCTGATATTTAGATTAATGGTATTAAGAGATCATTTTGAAAATGGTAAATAACCTGCCCGTTCAAAAAAATCTGCCGGCTCTTAGGCTGGAAGATTTTTCTTATCAGGTTCTTTTAATACAACTATGGGATTCCTTGTGAGGTATTTCGAAAATGATAATGCATGATTGGAATAACGAAAAAGAGGACGTGATTCTTCTGATCCATCCGATGCTTTCGTCAGCAAACGGTATGAAGACATTTATTGCTGACATCATTGGAGAGGAATACCGTTATCTCGCACCGGATCTCTCAGCGCACGGCGATGACGATAAGGATACTTATAATAGTGCTGCTGACGAGGCAAAACAGATCCATGAGTATTTGGCTGAAAAAAATATCACGGAGCTCTCTCTCGGATACGGAGCTTCACTGGGTGGGGTGGTTCTTCTACAGCTTCTCAAATATGATGATATTGCATTCAACCATCTATTTTTTGAGGGAACCAGTTTCTACACTAACGCGAAGCTGATGGAGTGGATTCTCCGCATGGTGTTTCTGCATAAACATAAGAAAGCTGTTGCAGATCCGGAGCTTAGTGTGAAGAAGATGTCCTCCATGTTTGGAGAAGAGGCCGCCCCGCTTCTGGCAAAACATTTTATATCAATGAATGAGGAGAGCATCCGAAACATCGTTCACGACTGTGCATTCGTGGAATTGCCGCCGCTTTCCGGTGATGTTCAGAGGAAATGCGTCTTTGCGTACGGAGATAAGGAATTTGACTATAAAATCGCAAAGAAGATGATTCCCAAGACCTATCCGCTTGCCAAAATGAAGGTATGGGAAGGCTACGACCATTGCCGAATGATGACGAAAGATAAGAATAATTACTGCCGGGAACTTGAAAAATGTATTCAGGAGTAAAAAGGAACAAAACGACCGGCCATCACCTCGATGATCAGGCGTTAATCTTTTTCGGCAAAGAACCTTCCCAGGAGCGTGACGAGCTATGAGGTATATGCTTGACACCAATATCTGTATTTATGCAATAAAGCATAAGCCGGAAAAGGCATTTCAAAAATTACAGACTATTCATCAGGGAAAGATTAGAGCAGGTTTGGAGAAAGAAAGGTACGCCGATAGACCCTCTCGATATGATGATTGCAGGTCATGCGTAGTCTCTCGAGTATACTGTTGTAACGAATAATGTGAGAGAATTTTCCAGAGTGAGTGCTCTGAAAATTGAGAATTGGGCGGAATAATTCATTTCAGTCATATTGTGAAGAAGAGATTATGTTCTTACCTGTTTTCATCATAGTCCAAAGCTGCGGTAGAATTGTTCACAAGGTTTATAGTATAATTTGAATACGATCATTGTGCAACAAATCGGAAGTTGGAGGGATAGATTTCTATGATTATCAGATATACAGAAGAGAAAAATTTTATAGAATTGCGACAGTTTTATGACGGTATGTGTAAAGTTTTGAGCGGAAAAGATTTTCTGCCGGAGGGAGATAAAGGTGGTTTCCCTCCAGATGAAATGATCAAAGATGCAATCAAAGAGAGAAATCAGTTTATCGGTATTGAAGATGGTCGAATTGTTGCGGCGTATATTATGAATCATGATCGTGATGAGGCGTATCACGCAGTTAAATGGCTTATTGATGCAAATGATAACGATACAGTGGTTCTTCATGCCTTGCGTGTCCTTCCGGAATATGGAGGTCGTGGATACTCGAAGCAGTTAGTTCAACACGCAATAGACACAGCAAGGGAAAGAAAGCTTAAATCAATTCGTCTTGATTGCATAGAGGGAAATGATATTCCACAGAAAATGTATATGTCGTTTGGATTTAAGTATGTGGATAAGGTTGAAATCACATATGTTGATATTGGAGTACCGAGGAAGTTCCTCTTATATGAGTTTGTACTCTAATCAAGACATAATAACAGTTATATCTTGAACATTGTACAAACAAAT
>NZ_CAUTEG010000127.1:0-5685 GCF_963537195.1 Oribacterium sinus
CAAGGCCTGAGGAGATTTTGGAACTAATTAACTGTCAAACTCCCGATAGCTTTTAATGGCATTAATTATAGATAAAAATAGAAATAAATTAATATAAATATTGAAAAATAAGAATTCATAAGTTAGTATAAACTATAATAGGGAATTGTTTAAAGCAATGTAATATGTACAGAAAAATAATAAAGGCAGTTCACTACCTTAACAGATGCGTTCATGCAGGGGGGACAGATGGAAAAGTTTTCAATGAGTATTTCTTTCCATGGGAGAGTCATGAAAAATTTTATGACTCTTATTCCATGGATTATTTTCTTGCCGGTAATTTTCATTCCCAAGCTTAGGAACAGAATCGTTCCTATGAATATTTTAGAATTTCATAAAAAACTAAAGTTCTTTCTGTATTCTCATGTCAATGGCGGAAAGGGAATGATTTCCATTTTTTTGGCGTTAACCGTTTCTCCTTTGTTGATGTGTACTTTGATTTTCGTGGAATATGCCAGAATACAAAGTGCACAAGCCATTATTGAAGAGTTGATGGGAAGCTCTATTTTTTCTGCCCTGGCTCATTATGATCCATACTTGGATGAACGATTCGGTTTTATGGCGGTGAGACAGGATCAGGAGGAGTCTTTGGATTCTCGTTATCAAAGCTATCTGGAAGCGAACGTCCAAGGCTTCGGAAAGGCCATTAGCTTAGCGGGAGGAACAGCAGAGGGAAAAAACTCGCTTGTTGAACCTTTAGTATTAAGGCAGGAGGTATTCGAGTACAGTGAGCTTTCCGTACCCATCAATACTTTGGTAGAAGGGCTAAATATACAAGAATTATTGGATTACTACCATAAAAAAAATCCTTTACAGATTTGCAAAAATTTACTGGATAGTGGAAACAATGTAATTGATATTACGGATTCTGCTATCAATGTGGCAAAATCTACAAAAGAACTCTCTAATGAAGCAAAGAAATACGGAGAGTCTTTAACAAAGTATAAAGAAGCAAGAAAGGCCTACGATGATGCGTATCAAGCTTTAGAAGAGGCAAGAAGCAGGAAAGATAATGGAGAAGAGATTTCTTTGGATTCTTACATTAGTGAGGTAGATAGTAAGGCCAGAGCCTTTGGTACAGCTACCGATGATCTAAAAGAGAGGCTTTCTACTTTAAAAGGGAAAGAGAGAGATCTTTTAAAAAGCAAGGAAAAATTTGCAAAAGGATTAGATGAACTACCGAGCAATGTCCAAGAATTTTATAAGAATCAGTTCGGCAAAAATGCAATAGAGGATCCCTTTCTTGCCACTTATCATGTAATTAATAATCAGGCTCAAAAATTTATAGATAACCAGCAAAAGGAAATATATAATGACGGACAAGAAGATGATGAAAAACTAGAAGCGCAGGCTAAAAAACTGGAGTCTTATTCTGCTGAAGCGGATGGTAAAATTGAAGGATATGTTGTTCTATCAGAAGTAGAGGATATTGATCAAAGAACGGCTTCTTTATATAGTGATTTGAAAGATACCCTCAAAGGCTCGGATTCTACGATTGATCTTGTAAGAAGTCTTAAGGACTTATTGTATCAGATTATAGGGACAAAAGTATTATATGATGGTTCCTTAGATTCTAATTTGGATCCCAGTGAGTTGATTAATCAAAGCGGGGTGCTGGACTTGGGGACAGCGGAAATAACGGATAGCGTTGTGAATTTATTATCTTCTATTTGGCAGTTCTTAATGGCGGTAGCAGATGGAGATTTTTTAGCGACATTAACAGCTCTTGGAACTTTTTTGCAAAGTTTAGTTACCTTCTTTAAGGGTATATTTGATTGGGCAAGCAGTAGGCTCCAAAACCTTGGGCGCCTGCTTTCCGGTGGAGATTCCCTGGGGAAGAATTTTCTGCTCTATGGCTATGGTGTTTACAATATGCCAAATAGAACCAATTATAGCGATGGTTCCAGTTTAACGGGATATGAGTATAGTAATATTTTTGAAATGGCCGGTGGTACTTATAATATCGGTTTTCTAGACGGAGACTTCTGGCATTATCCTAAAATGGATAATGTGGAAGGAAGGGACAAACTCTACAAGGGAGCAGAGCTGGAGTATCTTTTAACCGGTTCCAACTCGGAAAAAGGTGCACAGGTGGGTACTTTCTTTAATGGCTTCTTATTAAGATTAGTCTCTAATCTCCCGGCTATTGCAAGTTCTGACTGGATTACAGAAACAAGTGTTACCGGTCCCTTTGTAGTAGTTGTTTTTGTGATACTTCTTTTACTAGAGTCATTTATAGATATGATACTTTTGGTAAACAAACAATCCGTTAGTCTTATTAAGATGAAGGCCTATATGTCTACTGAAGGCATATCAAACTTTATCGAGGATTTTTCAAAGTGTAGGGGGTTAAATGACAAAACAGCGGAACAAATCAAAAAGGACACTCAGGTTACAGCGGGTAAAATCGAAGCAGCAGCAAAAAATGAAATAAAGAGTACATTCGGAGCTAAGCCAAAAAGCAGTAAAAAATCGGATAACAACGATTCTAAAACAGAGAACGCTGAATCGAAAGCTACAAAAGATACCACAGAACCAGATAATGATAATTCCAATTCAGAAAACAATGCATCGAAAGCTACAAAAGATACCACAGAACCAGATAATGATAATTCCAATTCAGAAAACAATGCATCGAAAGCTACAAAAGATACTACAAAACCAGATAATGATAATTCCAATTCAGAGAACAATGCATCGAAAACTACAAAGGATAGTACGCAGCCCCAAAATGATAATTCCAATCCAGGGAATCCTGGCGCGGAAGATCCAAAGGAAACCACAGCCACAAATGCCATGGGCTTAAAAGATGAGCAAGGCTTTATGAAGCTGGACTATGGGGAGCATTGTTTGATTTTGATGCTTTTAGGAACAAATCAAGATCAGTATCTTATGCGGTTACAGAACCTTGTGCAATTGGAGGCAAAGGAAAAGTATAAGGAAAAAATGGATTATCATTTGAGTAAAGCTTATACCGGGATTACCGCCACCACAGAGTATCAACTAAATGAATTTGTGCCCATTACAAAAAGCACAGGCGGGTTTAAACTTGATTGTACGAAAACGCTTGGATATTAAGTTGGCTATGAGCATATAAGTAAAGGAACAGCATGGAAGAAAGAGCGTTAACCGACGAAGAATTAATGAAATTAGATGAATTTGAGGACAGCGAAGACTTTCAAAAGCAATACAAGCTTATTAAGAATGAAGTTTTCAGAAGGTATAAGAGAGGGAAATTGTTTTTTTGGAAAATCCTCCTTTGTATTTTTGTATTGGTTTTATTTTTCCCGTTGGGTATCGCTTTAGCTCAGTTTTTATTTGTCTTTATTATTGTTATTCCTGCAGTGAAAAATACAAAGCTCGAGGAAAAAAGTAAGCTTAATGAAACTTATATCTTTAAAATATTGAATCCAATCTTGCAGATTTTATTTCCCGCAGCTGAAATCGTTGAAGAAGGGGATGATCCTGTCAACGAAATAAAGTATACGGTACCTGAGTCCAGTCATTACAACCTGGGATGGTCAATTAAATTCAACGACAAGAAAGATTTGAAAGCAAGCAACTTTTATGTATGGCATACGGAAGCACGTTATAAATCAGAATCTAGAAGCAAAGTTGTTGATTTTAGAGGAGTACTTTATTCCTTAAAATTAGATGCTTTTTATGAGGGACAAGTTCGAGTGGTTCCCACTACCCAATCTAAATACTTAAAAAAAGAACTTCAAGGCAATTATTTTAAAGCTTTGGAAGGGGAAAAGAAAATAGATGTAGAAGATGCTTTGCACAATGAGAACTACAACATTTACTGTACAGATGAAGTATCTGCCAGAAGATTCCTAAATCCCAGTGTTTTATCCTGGTTTGATGAGCATGTTGGGAAATATCCGTTGGCGTTATACTTAAAGGGGAATCGCTTATATATTTCTATTCATTTTAAGTATTATATGTTTTCGGTGCCGGATGAAAAGGAAGAGTTGGATAGGTGGACAGTAGAAAAAGCAGCACTCAGCCTTAAAGAGTTGAATCAAGAGATTAGGGATACGGTGGGTATTTTTTATCAGTTATCGATGTAAGATAGAGTAGAAATAAGGGAAGGCCAATAAATTGCATCAGGGGTGAAAGAAGCAACGGAAGTACAATTTTAGGGGAGAAAATAGGAAAATGGCATTAACTATAGAGGATGTAAAATATGCGGTTCCCAAGTCAGAGAAGTATAATCAATTTAATGCACTAAAGTTTAATGATGAACGAAACCTTAGTGTTTGTAATTTTTATGCCTGGCATGAAGAAGAGTACAAGAGTGGAGATAAAAAACGAACGCAGAAAGTGACGGATTTCCAAGGCGTTTTGTATGCTCTAACTCTGACGGAAGTTTATCAAGGGCATGTACGGATTGTGCCTACCTTAAGGGGAATAAGCTTTATATCAGCAAATATACCAATGAATATATGTTTCCGGTGCCGTACACCAAGAAGAAGCTGGATGCGTGGTCGGTGGAAAAAGCGGCTCTCTATCTAAAAGACTTAAGTCAAGAAACAAAGGCTATGGCATCGGTTTTTTCTAAATAGAAATGAAAACAATGGGAACAAAAGAGGTGAGTTATGGATGTTCGAAGTGAAGAGGGAACCATAATGCTGGAATGGGGGATAGGAATGATCTTTTCTATCTTTATTCTTATGTTTTTTTTGGCTTTATCCGTTCATTTGTATCAGCGAAACATGTTTACAGCAGCCTGCAATGCGGCGGTAGTGAGAGTGGCAGAGAATTATAAATACGAAGGCTTGGAATACAAAGAGGAGATAACAGTACAAGATATTGAAAATATAGGCTTGTATCGCTATCTTAGTCTGAAGCAAATTAATCTTCTCATACACGGAAATGAGAAAGCGAGTAGATTTTTAGGATTTAGACTTACGAAGTACAGTGGCGGAAATGGTGGCGGTAAGGAAACGGTAAGAGTAAAGCGAGTTCCGGATGCGCTTGGACGATGCCACTATGTACTGGAAGCGGAGAAAAGCTTTGATTTTCTTTTTGCACCCTTGTTGGAGAAAGTCGGCTTAAAAGAGTCTAATAAAGTAAAAGTAGTGGCTGTTGCCTCAACCCTGGATGTGCTTCATTACGTCAATACGGTCCATTTTAGCCAGTATGCCAATAATAAAATAAGTGATTTATTTAGACTCGCGAGGTTGGCAGATTCCTTTATCAATCTAGGAAAGGATTTGTTCGGTTTGGTTACTTCTTTTGGAGAGGATTCATGATGGGAAAAGAGGCAAAAGCAAAAATGAAGAGCTTTAAAGAGGAGCTTCTTAGAGAAAGAGCTTCCGTTACCCTAGAGGCGGCGATTATCTTGCCCATATTCTGCTTTTTATTTATGGCGTTAAATGGTGTGTTCTTTGTGTTTTCAGCACAGAATCAAGTGATGCATACTTTGGTGCAAACGGCTAATAGTCTGAGCTTGGATCCTTACTGGAATGAAAAAACGGGTGTGGAAAACCTTAATGTAAGTATTATTCTGCAAAATATTGAGCGATCTATAACACAAGATAAAAATTTTTCTTCTACAGAAAGCTGGCACAAGAATGAAACAGTGTCTTCCGGCGTGCTGGAAGACCGATTTTATTCTTATTTTACCGGGGATGGAAATAA
>NZ_CAUTEG010000128.1:0-5605 GCF_963537195.1 Oribacterium sinus
TTTTTCGCAAGTACTGACGGGCTCAGATTACCCCTATTTTAGACCTATACTGCATATCAGTTTTGATATATCGGATTTTTTGTAGCCCCTGTTTTTTACTGTTAAAAAAGAGGGAAAGAAGGAAGGAAAGGGGTAAGCATGGTTTGGCGTAAGTATAGCATTGACACCACTGTAGAGGCTGAGGAGATTCTGGCCGCATTTCTTATGGAAGAATTGGGGATTGAGGGGGTAGAGTTTTCCGACCAGCGGGGGATTACCGAGGAAGAGGCGAAAACGATGTTTGTAGACCTTTATCCCGAGGGAGATGACAGCATAGATGATGCCACCCTTTCCTTTTATGTGGAAGTGCTTACCCAAAAAGATAAGGAAAGTCGAAAGGAAGAGGTGGAAAAGGCCTTCTCCGACCCCCTGGTGGATCATTCCTATACTTTGAACTCCTCCAACATTTTCACGGAAGAAGAGTGCGATGAAATTCTCAGAGCATTGAAAAAAGAGCTGGAAAATATGTCCTCCTACTGCAATGTCGGTAAGGGAACCATTACCCAATCCGAAACGGAGGATAAGGACTGGATGAATGCTTGGCATGACTTCTTCCATTCCTTTGCCGTGGGAGACTTTTTCATCTGCCCAAGCTGGGAGGAAATCCCGAAGGAAGCAGAGGGAAAAATCCTGCTATCGGTAGACCCGGGCACCACCTTTGGAACCGGACAGCATGAAACCACCAAGCTCTGCCTTCAGGCTCTAGGAAAATACGGAAAGGGAAAGGAAAGGGTTCTGGATTTGGGAACCGGCTCCGGAATTCTGGGCATTGCTGCACTAAAGTTGGGTGCAAAGGAAGTATTCGCCACGGATTTAGACCCCCTTTGTGAGGGAGCAGTGGAAGAAAATCTTTTGAAAAATACCCTTTCTAAGGATCAGATGACACTTTTTATCGGAAATATCCTGGGACAGGAAAAGGAAGAGCTGGCCTTTCGGAAAGGTTGTGAAGAAAAGCCCTTCTCATTGGTTCTAGCCAATATTTTAGCGCCGGTTATCATTGCCTTAGCACCGGAAGTGCCGAAGTTTTTGGAAGAAGGAGGAATCTTTATTGCCTCCGGAATTTTGGAAGAAAAGGCGGAAGAAGTCAGAAAGACTCTGAAAGCAGTGAAGGAATGGGAAATTCTGGAGGAGCTGCAGGAAGGGGAGTGGCACGGCTTTATTTGCAGGAAAAAGTCATTATAAAAGAAAGAGTCAGTAAAGTTTTATCAAAACGAAAAATCTACAAATCTACCATCTATTTATGAAGGCATACAGGGGGAAGCAGAAAGTGAGGTAGAGCTGTTATTATGATTTATGATTGTCTAATTATTGATGATGAGAAAAGTTTGCTGGATGCTACAAGTGAATATTTGAACTTATTTGGCATAAGTACTGTTACGGCTGAGTCTCGGGAGCAATGTTTTGAAGTTCTTTCCAAGGATAGGGTAAAGTTGATTTTACTGGATATTAACTTAGGTGATGAATCCGGGTTTGAGCTTTGTAAGAAAATCCGTCAAATGACGGATGTACCTATTATTTTTATCAGTGCGCGTAGTAGTACGGATGACATGATTTTAGCCTTACATATCGGAGGGGATGATTATATACAAAAGCCTTATGCCCTCAGTTATTTGCTTGCTAAAATACAGGTTTTCTTGAAACGATATTATCCGGAAGATAAATTAGACGGCGTGAGCGTGGGAAGATGTGAGGCTGATTTAAAAAAAGAAGAATTATATAACGCCGGGGAAAGAATAAAGCTGAAAGGAATGGAAAAAAAGTTACTTTTCTATCTCCTGAAAAATCAAGGCAGAACCATATCGAAAGAGGAATTATTCCAAAATGTATGGCAGGATAGTATCACCGGAGATAATACACTAAATGTCCATATTCGCAGATTAAGAGAAAAAATAGAGATAGATCCTAACGAACCGCAAGTTTTAAGGACGGTTTGGGGGATAGGGTACATGTTGACATTAGGAGAAGGACAATGAAAAAAGGGTATCTCTATTTTCTACTAATCTTGATCCTTTCCTGGCTTACCCTAGTATTGTTGGTTTTACCGATAATGAAGAAGCCTAACGATTTTGCTGAGGTAAATTATATCAGAAAGTCAGTGGAAAAAAACTGGGGGCACTGGGAAGACAGTGTTTTTCGAGATAGGAAAAGCAATCTTTCATTCTATGTTATTAATGAGCAGGGAGATATTGTTTACGAATCCATGCTCATGAAGAGACGTGGATTGGAAGACTCTATAAAAAACAAAGATACGATTATAGATATTGTAAAAAACGAGAAAGTAGTGGGAAAGCTTATTGTTTTAAATGAAGATTATGAACGTTACGTTTCGTACAGTATTCGTATGAGAAATATCTATTTACTGATTAACAGTTTGTTTTTTCTTATTATTGCAATCCTGGTATTTGAAATATGGAGAACCATACTTCAACCACTAGACCAATTAAAAGTTTTTGCAGAAAGAATTTCAGATGGAAATCTTGAGATGCCTCTCAGTATTCATAGTAACAATGCTCTTAGTACATTTGCCAATAGCTTTGATATTATGAGAGAGAAGCTTTTAAACGCTAAAATCAATGAGCAAAATGCTCTAAAAAAGAGAAAAGAGCTTATAGCCTCGTTAAGTCATGATATAAAAACGCCGATTGCTTCCATAAAAGCAACTACAGAACTTCTTGCTTTACAAGAGGATAACGAATCCAAAAGAAAAAAGATGATGATAATTATGGATAAAGCGGAGCAAATCAATCTTTTGGCTTCCAATTTATTGCAGTCTACATTAGATGAGTTGGAGGAAATGGAAGTTATTGTAAGAGAAGAATGTAGTGAAGTTGTAACAGATATTATTCGTAGTGCAGATTACAAAAACTATATCAGAGAAATATCCATTCCTTCCTGCATTATAAAAATAGACAAGAATCGGCTATTGCAGGTTTTCGATAACATAATCAATAATTCTTATAAATATGCGAATACGGAGATTACTGTATCTTCCTGTTTTTCCGATCAGTACTTACGAATATCTGTTAGTGATTTTGGAGATTGCATTGAAGAGGAGGAAATCCACTTGGTGGATCAAAGATTTTATAGAGGGAAAAAAGCCAAGGATTTTGCCGGTTCCGGATTGGGCTTATATATTTGCAAAAAGATTATAGATAAAATCGGCGGAAGAATTCGTTTTGATAAAATAGAGAATCAATTTTGTGTAACGATAGATTTGCCATTGGCTTAATCAGATGGATGATACTACAGGAAACTTTCAAAGGAAGACTTCCTGTAGTATTTTTTGTTCGTACAGAGTATTGATTGCAGAGTCTGTATTTTCAGTAGCATTTTAGAAAATGGAATAAAGCAAATCATGGGCATTATATAGTTAAGAATCATGATGAGTCAGTTAAGAATTGTTAAGGAAGAGGCAAAGACTGCTAAGATTTTGAATGATAAAATCAATATAGAAAAAGGGTCGTGCAAGCAGAAATGAACCATGAAAGGAATGCAAAATGGTGAATCATGATAAAAATATAATCATTAGAACGGAAAAGCTCTGTAAAAGCTTTTCAACGAAAAACCATAGTGAACACATCTTAAAGAATATAGATTTAGAAATTTATGAGAGGGATTTTACTGTGGTTATGGGAGCATCAGGCTCCGGTAAGTCAACTCTTCTCTATATGCTTTCTGGAATGGATAGGCCTTCCTTGGGAAGAGTCTTCTTTAGAGACGAAGAGATATCGGGTAAATCCAATAATGCGTTATCCGACTTTAGAAGAAATCACTGTGGATTTGTATTCCAACAGATTAATTTGATTCATAATCTTACGGTTCTGGATAACATTGTGCTGTGCGGTCTGTTAAGAAATAAAAATAATGCTGAAGTTATGCAGAAAGCAAAGCGGCTGCTCTCAATGGTTCATATTGAAGAAAAAAATTGGGATAAAAGTCCCTCGGACATTTCAGGAGGTGAAGCACAAAGAGTTGCAGTTGTCCGTGCGGAAATCAATGAGCCGGACATATTGTTTGCAGATGAACCTACAGGAGCACTAAACTCCGAAGCAGGAGGCAGAGTTTTAGATCTATTAAGCAATATTCATCAACAGGGTAGAAGCGTCTTAATGGTTACCCATGACTTTAATGCAGCTTTAAGAGGAAATCGCATACTGTATTTAAAGGATGGAGTGATTTGCGGGGAGTGTAATCTGGGACAATATACAGCAGATAAGGACAAAGAAAGAATAAAACAATTGGATGGCTTTTTAAAGGAAATGGGATGGTAATGATGATAAAAAGAATATTACTTTTTAACCTTTCTAAAATCAAAAAAACTGTTTATGGATCTGTTATCTTTGTTTTCTTGATTGCGGTGTCTTCGCTCTTGATAGGCATATCCTTCTCCATGGAAGATAGCTTTTCTTCTCTGTTTAAGGCTGTTTATAAAGCAACAAACTGTGCAGACTATAGTGCTATATTTCCCAGAGAATACTTAGAAAAGAAAAGAGGGGAAATTGAAGCTTTAATTAAAGAATCAGAAATGAATTCCGCCTATGAAATCGAAGATGCTTTAATTTTTTTAAAAACAGCAATATCTGTAGAAAATGAGGAAGAATTACAGGGCTCGTGGATTATACGGAATTTCGATAGAGACAATCTTTTATCTACTGTCAATGTTGTGGAAAAAATGGAGACTCAGCCGGAGAATGCCATCTTTGTTCCTTATCTGTGCAAGACCTTATTTGGTTTTCAATTAGGAGAAAATTTATCTATAAAATACCTTGGTGAGTATAAGACCTTTATGATTGCCGGTTTTACGGAGGATATTTTATATGGTAATCGAGGTGTTATGGCCTTTGATGTACCGGAGAAAACTTTCTCAGAATTGGAAAATTCTCTTGGAAATGAGAGCCGCAGTGCTTTATTGTTGCTTAAGTCTGAAGATAAGGATTTAAAACAAAACTTTATCCCACTCATCAAAGAGGCGCCTTATGGAACCTATACGGATATTGCTTCCGCTAGGTATTCTATGCACTCCACATTACACGTTTACAGTATTGCGATACTTTTCTTTTCTATGGTAACTCTGATAGTGGTTTGTCTGGTAATGTATTTTAGAATTAAAGACAGTTTTTATAAGGATTTTAAAACAATTGGAGTAATGAAAGCCCTAGGCATTAGCGATAGGGAAATTCGACTATCCTTTGTATTCCAATATATTTTCTTAGGCTTTATGGGAAGCGTTCTAGGGATTTTATTATCTGCTGTACTGGCATCCACTTTCATTCCCTCCATAACGGCAGAAAGCGGTATGAAGTGGGTAAATTCTTTTCACGTGATGAGAGGATTAGAAATCCTATTGCTGAATCTATTTATAGTATTTCTATTTGCTTTTCATGCAACCGTTACCGTAAAGAAAATCACTCCGGTAGCAGCTATAAGAGGGCAAAGAGCTAATTATAATGGCGGAATCAGTCATTCATTTTTGGGGAAAATTCCGTTATCCTTAGACTTTTTATCGGCTATCTATTTATTGATTAGTAGAAAGAAACAAAATATAGCCATCTGCTTGATTGTTGCC
>NZ_CAUTEG010000129.1:0-5548 GCF_963537195.1 Oribacterium sinus
AATGAAATTCGTCTGATGGGAGCTTATTTTATCAGGGCGGTATCCTATGAGACGGATGAAGAGGGCAATGTGACTGTAGTGCATTGCACCTATGATCCGGCTACCAAGTCCGGCTCGGGCTTTACCGAGCGTAAAGCCAAGGGAACCATTCACTGGGTGGATGCGAAGACTGCATTTTCCGCAGAGGTTCGCTTATATGAGCAGCTGATTGACGAGGAGAAGGGTAAGTTAAATGAAGACGGAAGTCTCAACTTTAACCCTAACTCCTTAACCGTGAAGCAGTGCTTCTTAGAGCCTGCACTGGCGAAGGCAGAGCCTTTAGAGAGCTTCCAGTTTGTTCGTAACGGATATTTTTGTGTGGATTGCAAGGATTCTACGGAGGACAAGCCCGTATTTAACCGTATTGTTTCCTTAAAGTCCAGTTTCCAAGTGAAGTAAGGAGGGATACTATGGCAAAGAAGTTTGGATCATTTGTATTTTTTGCAGCTTTAACAGGAGCTGTAGCCGGAGTGATTTCTTATTTGTACAAATACCAGAAGTTTTCCGAGGAAGTAGATAAGGACTTTACGGACGTGGTGGATTCCGCCCAGGAGGTGAAGGCATCTGCCCAGAGATCCTATACCGTTCTCAAAAATTCCGTTACCAAGGAGGACTTAAAGGAAGCGGCTAAGGATTTGGGCTATGCGGCCAAGAATCTCGCCATCGATACGAAGAACTTAGCGGTGGATGCGGGAAAAGATGCTTACAGAGTGGTAAGAAATGCTTGGGACAAGAAGGAGAAATTATCCTTTTCCTCCGATGAGAAGGCGGTAGAGGATGAGGATGTGGATGTAGAGTTTTACTATGAACCCGAGAACGGCCGGGAGGCTACTGATCAGGAAGGGCATCAGAAGCATTATGAAGATGATGAGCATCAGGGGCTGCTTGTAAAGGAAGAAGTGTAAAATGGAAAAGATTACAAGTTTTACCATTGACCATATTCATTTACGTCCCGGAGTGTATGTTTCCAGAAAGGATTCTGTGGGGGTAGAGGTGGTGACAACCTTTGACCTTCGTTTTACCCATCCCAATGTGGAGCCTGCCATGGAAAATGCCGCAATGCATGCCATTGAACATCTGGCGGCCACCTACCTTCGGAATGAGGAGAGCTGGAAGGAAAAGGTGCTGTACTTCGGTCCTATGGGCTGTAGAACCGGTTTCTACCTTCTGCTAAAGGGAGACTTGGAAAGTGCCGAGATTATTCCTCTCTTAAAGAATTGCTTTAGCTTTATTCGGGATTTTAGCGGTGAGATACCCGGGGCGACGGAGAGGGATTGCGGAAATTTCCGGGATATGAACCTGCCTGTAGCCAAGTGGTGGAGCAGAAAGTATTTAGAGGAAGTTTTAGAGAATATTTCCTATGACAATACCCATTACCCGGAATAGGGAGTGGGGAAAAGTAAAGGAGTAGTATGGGAGCAAATGTAAATCATCATTATCAAGAGGTAAAGGAAAGCTATCTTTTTGCAGAAATTGCAAAGAGAATCAGAACCTGGCAGGAAAATAATCCGGAGATTAAGGACAAGTTGATTCGTATGGGTATCGGAGACGTGACACTGCCTCTTCCCAAGACTGTGGTGGATGCTCTTTCTTCCGCATCCATGGAGATGGGTAAAAGCGAGAGCTTTCACGGCTATGGTCCGGAGCAGGGTTATGATTTCCTTAGAGAAAAAATCTTAAACTACTATAAGAAATTTTCCGTGGATTTGGAATTGGAGGAAATCTTCATTTCCGACGGTGCAAAGTCTGATTTAGGAAATATCTTAGATCTTTTTGCCCCCGGGTCTGTGGCATTGGTTCCGGATCCTGTGTATCCGGTGTATGTGGATACCAATATTATGGTAGGAAATAAGGTGATTTTTGCCCATTCCGGAGAAGAAAACGGATTCCTTCCCATGCCGCCCAAGGGAGAAAAGGTAGACTTGATTTATCTTTGTTCTCCGAACAATCCTACCGGTGCGGTGTATGACCAAGAAGGCCTGAAGTCCTGGGTCAACTATGCAAAGGAAAATGACGCGGTTATTTTCTTTGATGCAGCTTATGAGTGTTTTGTAGAAGGAAATCTTCCCCACTCCATTTATGAGATTCCCGGGGCGAAGGAATGTGCCATTGAGTTTTGCTCCTTCTCCAAGAAGGCAGGCTTTACCGGAACAAGATGCGGATATACCGTTGTACCTAAGGCTTTGATTCGTGGAGGTCAGTCTCTCCAAAAGATGTGGTTAAGAAGACAGACCACTAAGTTTAATGGGGTTTCCTATATTGTGCAAAGAGGCGCCGAGGCTGTATTTACAGAGGCCGGAGAGAAGGAGATTCAGGGAAATATCTCTTATTATAAGGAAAATGCCAAGATTATTATGGAAACCTTGGATGCTCTTTCCATTTATTATACCGGCGGAAAGAATTCTCCTTATATCTGGCTTAAGTGCCCTAAGGGAATGAGCTCTTGGGAGTTCTTTGACTTCCTCTTGGAAAAAGGACAGGTTGTAGGAACACCGGGAGCAGGCTTTGGTGATGCGGGAGAAGGCTTCTTCCGTTTGACAGCCTTTTCCACCAAGGAAAAGACTAAGGAAGCAATGGAAAGAATAAAGAAATTATTGGAAGCATAAATTTTTATAGAATTTTAGAATTAAAGAAAGAGTTGTAAGAAATCATATAAGGATTCTATGCAACTCTTTTTTTGTTTTCTATAACAGGCTATAAAAAAATTCAATGGGTATAGTTCATTTTATTTTTATAATTTTATTGACAAGAAAATCAGGAAACAGTATATTCTAAAAATCCAATAAACATATAAACATATAGAAATGATATGTTTATAAATGCGGATTATATAGAGACGAGATAAGCTGTAAATCACCTTATTTTAGGTAAGAGCAGGAAAGGGGTACTATGGGTCAGGAGAAGAAGGAATTTAAAGAACAGGAAAATCACGGCCATGCGCATGGTCAGGGACATAATCATGAGCACAGCCATGAACAAAAGCATGAGCCGGAAGAGAGCCAAGGGCACAGTCATGAGCATAATCACACTCATACCCATGAACACAGCCATGAACATAATCATGAGCATAGCCATGAGCACAGCCATGAGCATGGTCAAGGGAAGCCTTTGGCTCACATCCATAGCCATAGAAACCTTATAGGCTTCGATGAACATGGTATTCCCACCATTACCTTAAAGTCCGATCATGAGGAGGATGGGGACGATAAAGCCTTTATCCGAGATTATATGAATGCGGTTTCCGCCTATCGAAAGACCTTCCCCTCAAAGCAGGATGTGTTGGAGCAAACACCGGATCCTGCCGTACGGGAATTAATCTTACGACAGGAGCAGCTTGGCTTTGATACCACCTTTGATCGTTTTGATCAACAGCAGCCCCAGTGTAGCTTCGGTATGGCCGGCATTTGCTGTAAAATCTGTAATATGGGTCCCTGTAAGGTCACTCCGAAAAGTCCAAAGGGAGTGTGCGGAGCGGATGCGGATTTGATTGTAGCCAGAAATCTTCTTCGCTCTGCGGCGGCAGGTGTGGCTCAGCACGGAATGCATGGTCGTGAAGTTATCTTATCCTTAAAGTGGGCAGCAGAGGGAAAGCTGGATCTTCCGATTTTAGGACAGCAAAAGATTCGGGATGTGGCAAAGGCTTTCGGCATCAAGACCAGTAGAAGAAACATTAAGAAAATTGCCTCTGAGCTTGCAGATGTTTTGCTGGAGGATATGAGCCGCACGGTTCCAAAGGACTATGAGGTTATCAAGGCCATGGCGCCTAAGGAAAGGCAGGAGCTGTGGGAGAAGCTGGATATTCTGCCCATCAGTGCCTATCATGAAGTCTTTGAAGCATATCATAAAACCGGCGTAGGTACAGATGGAGATTGGAAGAGTGTAATGCAACAATTTCTTCGTTGCGGTTTGGCCTTCACCTTCTCCGGTGTGGTGAGCACTTCCATTGCTACCGACGGACTTTTCGGTGTGGGAGATCGGGTGACCTCCAAGGTAAATATCGGAGCCTTGAAGAAGGGCTATGTAAATATTGCGGTGCACGGCCATCTTCCGACACTGGTCAGCGAAATCGTTAAAGTCGGACAGGAAGAGCATTTTGTGGAGCTGGCAAAGAAGGCCGGCGCCAAGGGTATTCGCTTCTATGGAATCTGCTGTTCCGGACTTTCCGCGATGTATCGTTACAGCAACGTTATTCCTTTGTCTAATGCGGTTTCTGCGGAATTGGTACTGGGTACCGGTGCCTTGGATTTATGGATTGCGGATGTACAGGATGTGTTCCCTGCCATCATGGAGGTGGCAAATTGCTTTAAGACCACTGTAATTACTACCAGTGATTCTGCAAGACTCCCCGGAGCGGAACGCTATGAATATGATCACCATCATTCCAATATTGGAGAAACCAGAGCACTGGCAGAGAAGATCGTCCTTAGAGGAATCAAGAGTTTCCAGGATAGACAGGGAATTCCGGTATACATTCCTCCCTATGAAGTGGAGGCGGAGGTGGGATTCTCCGTTGAATACGTGCATAAACGCTTCGGATCCATGGAGCCTATGGCGAAAGCCTTAAAGGAAGGAAAGATTCTGGGCATCGTGAATATGGTGGGATGTAATAATCCTAAGGTGCTATACGAAAAATGTATTATTGACGTAGCCGATGCCTTACTCCGGAATAATATTTTGATTTTGACCAATGGATGTGCTTCCTTCCCTCTGATGAAAATGGGCTATTGTAATATTTCCGGTCAAAGACATTGCGGAGAGAATCTAAAGGAATTTTTGGGCGCAGATTTACCACCGGTATGGCATGTGGGTGAGTGTATTGATAATACCCGTTCAACAGGTATTTTTGCAGGCATTGCCGGGGTGGAAGGAAAGAAGATTCAGGAGATGCCCTATGCCTTTACCTCTCCGGAGTGGAGTAATGAAAAGGGAATCGATGCAGCCTTAGGCTTCAGACTTATGGGAGTAAATTCTTACCACTGTGTAGAAGCCCAGATTCACGGCTCGAAAAATGTCATTGAATTCTTAAAGGAAGGTACCAGAGAGACTCTCGGTTCCGTGATGTATGTGGATACGGATCCGGATAAGCTGGGAGAAAAGATTGTTGCGGATATTATAGAAAAGAGAAAGGTTTTAGGCTGGACTGTTCCTAAGGAAATTGTGCATAAAGAATTAACCGGTGAAGAGTTATTGGCTCAAATTCCTGTAAAAGTGAAAAAGGCGGAATAAAGGCTTAGAGAGAGAAATAAGAAAGGAGATAAGCTATGGCTTGTGTTGCAGTACCTATTGTAGAGGGCATTTTGGTAAAAACGGCTGAATGGATTCTTGTTCAAAAGGAAAGAAAAGAAGAGGCAAGAATAAAAGCTATTAAAGGAGAAGTTGACGGGAAAATTTTGATGAATGACGAAGAGGGCTATTCATCAGGGCTGAAAATTGGAAATTTTCCGGAAGGAGAGAAGAATTTATCCCTAAAGCCTTCCGGAGCAAGATCTGGGCTAAGTCTTCGAAAGAA
>NZ_CAUTEG010000130.1:0-5447 GCF_963537195.1 Oribacterium sinus
TGGAGGTGAAAGCCGTGCGTACAAAGATTATATTAGCATGTACAGAATGTAAGCAGAGAAACTACTTTATTACCAAAGAGAAGAAGCTTCATCCGGAGCGTATGGAAGTAACAAAGTTTTGCAAGTTCTGTAAGAAGCACACGCTGCATAAGGAGACAAAGTAATGCAAGATGAAAAGAAATCCGGAGGAGCCGGATTCATTGCAGGGTTAAAATCTGAATTTAAGAAGATTGTTTTCCCCACACGTCAGGAAGTGATTAAGCACTCTGTTGCAACCATCGTTCTTAGTGTGTTGGTAGGCCTTTTGATTACAGGTTTAGACATTGCTATGAAGTGGGGTCTTGGATTGATTCTTGTAAAGTAAAGGTGGGAATATGGCAGAGAAGAACACAGAAGCCCGTTGGTATGTAGCCCATACCTACTCCGGTTATGAGAACAAGGTGAAGATGGACTTAGAGAAGACCATTGACAACCGTGGTCTTCAAGATGTGATTTTAGAGGTCAGTGTTCCCATGCAGCCGGTTATTGAAGTAAAGAATGGCGTAGAGAAGAAAACCGACAAGAAGATGTTCCCGGGATATGTTCTGGTGAACATGGTGATGAACGATGAAACCTGGTATGTGGTAAGAAATACCAGAGGCGTTACCGGATTCGTCGGTCCCGGATCGAAGCCGGTCCCCCTTTCTGAGGAAGAGATACTGACCTTAGGCTATAGAAAGTCTGAAGTTTTGGTTGACTTCGCAGAGGGAGACACCGTAAGCGTAGTCTCCGGTGCTTGGAAGGATACCGTTGGTGTCATTACAGAAATCAATGACCAGAAGAAGACCGTCACCATTAACGTGGAAATGTTCGGTAGGGATACTCCTGTTGAGCTTTCCTATGGTGAAGTACAGAAGTTAAGATAAGATTTGGTAATACCCGAGGGATTTTATCCCATGGAGTACATTTAGCCACCGCTTGCAAAGCAAGCTCGTGGGAGGGTTTACCCGCAATTACCACAAGGAGGTGCCTATATGGCAAAGAAAGTAGAAGGATACATTAAGTTACAGATTCCCGCTGGAAAAGCAACTCCAGCACCCCCCGTTGGACCTGCATTAGGACAGCACGGGGTTAACATCGTTGCCTTCACTAAGGAGTTCAACGCTAGAACTGCTAATGAAGGGGACATGATCATTCCTGTTGTTATTACCGTTTACGCAGATAGAAGTTTCAGCTTTATTACAAAGACTCCTCCTGCTCCTGTTCTCATTAAGAAAGCTTGTAAGCTGCAGAAGGGTTCAGGCGAGCCAAATAAGAATAAAGTTGCTACTATCTCCAAGGCTGACCTTCAGAAGATTGCCGAGACTAAGATGAAAGACTTAAACGCTGCATCATTAGAATCTGCAATGTCCATGATCGCAGGTACCTGCAGATCTATGGGTGTTAAGGTAGAAGAGTAAAAGAAGGAGGCTTTGATTCATGAAACAGGGAAAGAGATATGCCGAAGTGGCAAAGGCTGTAGATAGACAGGTTAAGTACGCTGAGTTGGATGCAATTCAGTTGGTAAAGAAGAATGCAACTGCTAAGTTCGATGAGACTGTAGAGTTACACATCAGAACCGGTTGTGACGGACGTCACGCTGACCAGCAGGTTCGTGGTTCTGTAGTTCTTCCTGCAGGAACCGGTAAGAACGTTCGTATCTTAGTGTTCGCTAAGGACGCTAAGGCTGATGAGGCTTTGGCTGCAGGCGCAGATTTTGTTGGTGCAGATGACCTTGTACCAAGAATTCAGGACGGTTGGTTCGACTACGATGTAGTAATCGCAACTCCTGATATGATGGGTGTAGTTGGACGTATCGGACGTTTGCTTGGACCTAAGGGCTTAATGCCAAACCCAAAGCTTGGAACCGTTACTATGGATGTAGCTAAGGCTATCGCTGATACTAAGGCCGGTAAGGTTGAGTACAGACTGGACAAGGCAAACATCATCCACGTTCCTGTTGGAAAGGCTTCCTTCTCCGAGGAGCAGTTAAAGTCCAACCTGGATGCATTAATGGCAGCCATCGTAAAGGCTCGTCCATCTTCCTTAAAGGGAACCTACCTGAAGTCCATTACCTTGACTTCTACCATGGGCCCCGGCGTGAAGTTAGACGGATTACAGTTCGGCGCATAAGTGAAATTTTCAAGACCTACAGGGAAACCTGTAGGTTTTTTTTGCTTTATAGCTTATTTCTATTTTGTATCAAAACCATGGGAAATACAGGGTTTTTGATTAAAAATAGAAATAAATTATAGAAGCTGTTGATGACATAGGTCTTGTAACAGAGATTTGGAGTATTACGGAATTTAAGTTGCGCTAAGTTGCAGTAAGTTGCAAAAACGATAAAATTTCTCAATTTAAAAAACCGAGAACCGCATAAAATAAGGGTTTGTGAGGTGGAGAGAGCAGAAATTTAAGTTGCGCTAAGTTGCAGTAAGTTGCAAAAACAAGAAAAATTCTCTATTTGAAAAATCAAAAACCGCATAAAATAAGGGTTTTTGAAGGATGTAAAGTGAGAATTTAAGTTGCAGTAAGTTGCAGAACAATACTTGGTCATTGAAAATATGGTCATATCCAGATTAATCATGCAGTGGAAAATATGTTCTACAGTTGATACAATGAAAGAAAAATTGAGAATCGGCGAGGAGATGGTCAATGTCAATAAAAGATATAGAGTATATCAATAATTTAGTTAGAGAATTAATTTCACTACCGCGAGAAACAGAGTGGGTAGAATTTAAACATAATAACGATGATCCACAAACAATAGGTGAGTACATATCTGCTCTTAGTAATTCTGCGGCTTTATTGGCGAGACCAAAGGCGTATATGCTTTGGGGAATAGAAGATAAGACGCAAAAAGTCATAGGGACATCATTTAGTTATGGTGCTGCTAAAAAGGGCGCAGAAGCACTTGAGGCTTGGTTAGCGCGTATGTTGAGCCCACGTATAAATTTTAGGTTTTATGAGACTGAATTAGAAGGTAAGAAAATAACCTTACTTGAAATTCCTTCAGCGGAGAAACAACCTATTCATTTTGCCGGAGAAAAGTATATTAGGATAGGTAGTAACAAGAAAAACCTAAAAGAGTATCCGGATAAGGAAAGAGATTTATGGAAAGCCTTTGACAACACTCCGTATGAACTCAGAACAGCAAAAGAAAATGTGTCGCTATCAGAGATTTTTACTATACTGGATTCAGCTGGATATTACGAGAAAATGCAGTTTGCTTTACCTAAAAACAAAAATAAAATAGCGGATGACTTTGTAAATGAAAAATTCCTGAGAAAAGATGTTGCAGGAACTTATGATGTTACAAATATGGGAGCGCTGTTGATTGCTAAGAATTTAGATTCTTTTGAGTCATTGTCTCATAAAGCGGTAAGAGTTATATGGTACAAGGATAATAATAGGTTGGAAACGATTAGAGAAAAGTCATTCTCCAAAGGATATGCAATAGCGTATGATGAGATTTTGGAATATATTCTAACAATAATTCCGCAAGAAGAAGTAATAGAGGGATCCATAAGGAAGACACAATTAGGCTATCCGGAAATAGCTATTCGTGAACTGCTTGCAAATATCATGATTCACCAGGCTATTGACCAAAAAGGAACCAATCCTATGGTGGAATTATTTAGGGATAGAATAGAATTTTCCAACGCAGGATCACCTCTTGTTTCTATTGAACGCATTGTCGATACTGTTCCGATTTCAAGAAATGAAAATCTCGCGGGGTTTATGCATAAAATTGGAATTTGTGAGGAAAGAGGCAGTGGTTACGATAAGGTAATTCATGCAACAAGTAACCACTCTATGTTGGCTCCTAAAATTGAAAATCAAAGCGATAAATTTACAAAAGTGACTCTTTACTTAAAAGTACCATTTGACTTAACAAGCAAAGAGGATAGAATAAGGACCTGCTATATGCAAGCATGTTTTTCTTATGTCAATGGAGAAGCCATCAATAATAATACCATTCGAGAAATATTCGGTATTACAAACCAATATAAATATAAAGCTTCGAGAATTATTAAAGATGCTGTAGATGCAGAACTGATTAAAGCGGTAGATGAAAATACAGCTCCTAGGTATATGAAGTATATTCCCTTTTGGGCTTGATTTAAGTTGCGCTAAGTTGCAGTAAGTTGCAAAAACGATAAAATTTCTCAATTTAAAAAACCGAGAACCGCATAAAATAAGGGTTTTTGAAGAGTACAGAGCGGAAATTTAAGTTGCGCTAAGTTGCAGTAAGTTGCAAATGTGCCTTTTGCTTATAACAGAAAACAATAAATTACAACGAATTTTGTATTTATTTAATATTTTGTCCGGAATAAATCATAATATTTTCTGAATTTCCTTTTAAACTAAAAAAGTAAGTCGAAAAAAATACATGTAACTTTTTTTGGAGAAGAAAGGAAGAAGAATGAAATTCAGAAAACAACTTACGTTACTCTTGACCATGACCGGCCTGGGGCTTCTTTCCCATGGAACCGCATTTGCGGAAACGAGGACAGAGCTTTGGGCTAAGGAAAGCCAGGGCTACGGCGCCAAGCTTCCCTACCTTCGCTACGAGGCGGAAGAGGGAGTTGGAAGAGATGCGGTGCTGAAGCACTCTACTGCTTACGATGAAGTGGAGATGGAGGCTTCCAACCAAAGCTATGTACAGTTGACCAAGGAGGATTCTTCATTACGCTTTACGGTTAAGAAGGCGGCCAATGCCATGACTCTTCGTTTTACCATGCCGGAGGATGCATCCGGAGAGCTGGAGATTTCTGTAGAGAGAAATGGAGAGCTTCTTGGAAAGAAAACGGTGGAGCTGGACAACAGCTCTGCTTGGCAGTATGTGAAGGAAAATGATGTTTTTGATGAAAATATAGCCGATTCACATTCTCGTTTTCGTTTTGATGAGAGACATTTTCTCTTGGAAAATGACAACAAGGAACTAATGGAACTGGAGGAGGGTGACGTGCTCACCATCCGCAGAACCGATAAAAAAGCGGATGAACTGGGAATCGACTTTATCGAGCTGGAGCAGGCCCCGGAAGCAAAGGGCGCCCCAAGCAACAGCATTTCCATCACGGACGCTCCTTACAGCGCGGTGCCAAACGATGGACAGGACGATTCCCAAGCCTTTCTGGATGCCCTGAAAGACGCGGATGCGGAGAATAAGACCTTATATATTCCGGAGGGAACCTTCGATTTTGACCAAAAGCTGGTGGTAAGTGCTACAGATATGCGGATTACCGGTGCAGGAATCTGGTACACCCGGCTTCATTTTACCTCTGAGGAGCAGGCCGGAGGCGGTATCGAGTTTCTGGACAGCAGTTCAAATGTTGAGATGGATAACCTATACATGGATTCCGAATTAAAATCCCGTTTTCATCAGGAGGCAAATTACAAGGGAATCGCCGGCGTTTTGGGAGAGA
>NZ_CAUTEG010000131.1:0-5364 GCF_963537195.1 Oribacterium sinus
GGAAAAAGCAACGGAGAAACAATCCACTATCTCCTCTCGTCCATTATCCCAGGATGAGAGGAGATTTTTTATTGCAAGCCTTATCCATTAACGGATATTATCCGAATATGGAGTCTAGTATATTTACATTGACTCCTCTACAATAATAGCACTACATAATTCTGTCTATTCTTCTCATTTTTTCCTAAGACTATTCTTATCCCTATTTCTAAAAGGAGAATCTTATGTCGAAATCCCAAGTAAATAATTCTGAAAATTCAAAAAAGCAACATATATTAAAAAAATCAAGCTCTCAGCCTGAAGTAAAACAAGCCATAATATCCTCCCTAACTCTGATGGATGATATCTTTATAAAAATCGTATTGCAGGATAAACGATGCACTGAATACATTTTACAAGTTATTATGGAAGATGATTCTTTACGCCTGAAGGAACAATGGATTCAGAAGGACATTCCCAATGTTCATGGACATTCTCTTGTTTTGGATTGTTTCTGCGAGGATAAGGAACATAATCTATACAACATCGAAATTCAAAATGATCCTCAAGAAGCAATCCCTAAACGAGCCAGGTTTCACGCCAGCCTAATAGACATTCATTCTCTAAAGAAAGGACAAAATTTCAACCAATTACCTAAAACTTATGTTATATTTATTACAGCTAAAGATATTTTCAAACAAAAGCTACAGGTATATCATATTGAGAGAATCATTAAAGAAAATGGCCAGCCGTTTGATGATGATTCTTATATTATATACTTTAATACCTCAAAAACAGAAAATGATAGCTTGGGAAGGCTGGCAGAAGATTTTCATACCAACGATCCCAAGCAAATGCATTCTACAATACTATCCAAAAGAGTAGCAGAACTTAAATCTACAGACTTTATGCAGAAGGGAGACAAAAATATGAATATTCTTTTAGAACGTTATCGCCAAGCTGCCTTAGAAGAAGGCAGAGAAGAAGGCAGTGAAAAGTTAGCACAATTAATGGGTATTTTAGCGGAAAAGGGTAGACTGGAAGATATCAAAAAAGCTTCCAAGGATAAACGCTTTAGAAAAAAACTCCTTCGTGAACTGAACTTAATGTAGAATCAGTTCTACTATCGTGCATGCTTTACAGTGCCCCAAGCTCAATCTCTTTTAATCCATGCTTTTCTACCTGTAAATGAATCCCTTCTCCTTGGAAGCTGATTTCCTTAGCCTCCTCCGGCAGCTCATAAAGGGTACCGGAGAGAACCTGTTCCCCATCATTTACAAAAAGCTCAAAGGAAAAACGGTCCAGCAAAAGTCTAAGCGAAAGCTCTTCCGAACATCCCACGTAAATCCTTCTTACTTCACAAATGCTGGCCGATCTTCTTGCATGACTTCTATCCACAGTCAAAATTCCCGATACAAAATCATATGTACAAAGGACATAAATTTCTCCTTGCTTTGCAAATTTCATTTGGAAGGCTTTGGGGACTCCAGAAACTACTTTTTGTTCAGAACTTTCTTGATATTTTAGGCAATCCTTGGGAGCCGAAATCTGTAGACTAAGGTCCAGAAGTTTCCCCTCTAATTCCGCATAGCTTTTCTCTTCTTTTTCACAGGAAATCTCCAACTCTACCCTATCTTTATAAAGCTTCTGAATCTCTGAAATAGGGTGCTGGCACAATCTGTCCCCTCGGAAAAACAACTCTCTGGGAAATGACATTTGCCCATACCACTTAGCATTCTCAGGAGCATTTCCACCGGCCTCGGGAGCCTGCATCCAGCCTACCATGATTGTTCGTCCATCCCTTTCCATGGTCTGAGGCGCATAAAAATCAAAGCCTAAATCCAAAGCCTGGGGCTTGGCATTTTTCATGGTCTTCTCTATCAAATCTACAATACTTTCTTGATCCGGCTCTACTTTGGCCTCCTCCCCCACAAAAGCAACGGTACAATTTCCATTTCTAAACAGGGGACTTGTATTTTTCATATTCATGACCGACAGAGAAAGCACCGGATGCCCTTGTAAGAAAAAGAAATCCGGGCACTCCCACATCCCGCCGAAGTTTCCGTCATTTTCCCTAATCGTATCTAAATACTGCCACTCCACAGCATTTTCCGAAGAAAAAAGCAGAGCTGCTCCAAAATTATCACTCTTCTTTCTTGCTACGGTTACCGCATAATATTTTCCGTCTTTTCCAATCCAAAGTTTTGGATCCCGGAAATCTTCCATCGTAAATTCTTCCAGCAACTCCTTTTCTGAAATCACCGGATTTCCCTCATACTTTTGATATTGACTTCCATCCCCTCTTGCAATGCACTGGGTTTCTCTGCGAACGCCATTTTTCCCGGATAAATCCGTAGAATAATCCGGAGCCTTGGTGTAATCCGCAGTATACATGATAAGATGCGAGCCGTCTTTATCCGTAGTAGCTGTTCCGGAAAATACCCCGGTTTCATAGTCCTCATCCGGTGCAAAGCTTGCCTCATGATATTCCCAGTGGATTAAATCCTTGGAAGTCCAATGCCCCCAATGCATCGCATCCCATCTGGTGCTATAAGGATTGTATTGATAAAAAAGATGATACTCCCCTTTGTAGAAGGAGAAGCCATTGGGGTCATTGAGCCAGCCTACCGCAGGGCTTAAATGAAATCCCGGACGCTCCTGTCTTTGGATCTCTGAAAAATGTGCCTTTTCGAAAGAGCGGGCAAGGGATAATTTCTTTGAAATTTTATCTGCTATTGGCTTCATAGTACTATACGACTCCTTCCACTCTTACGCCCAGCTTTTCCACTTCCTTTTTTTCTTTCTCCGAAAATGTCTTATCCGTCACCAGTATATCAAATTCCTGAATGGAGCATATCTTCATCATCGCCTGCTTCTCAAACTTACTGGCATCTGCCAACAAAACAGACTGCTTCGCTTGCTGCAAAATAGCCTTTTTTAAAGCCACTTTTTCCAATGTGGGAGTACTCAGCTCCAGCTTTTCATTAATGGAAGATGCCCCTAAGAAGGCGATATCAAAAGAATAATCTTTCAATTGATTCACTGTATAGCTTCCCAAAGCAGAGCCGGTACTTTTCTGGATTTCTCCTCCGCAGAAAAAAATCCTTCCCTTTCCGCTTTGCAAAACTCCGGCAACCATTAAGTCCGTGGTGACCACAGACAAACCCTCACGTTCTTTTAATAATAGAGCCAGCTCCCTATTGGTGGTTCCCGCATCCAAGAAAATCACCTTGGTATCTTTAATAAGTTCCAAAGCCCTTTGGGCAATACGCTTTTTTGCCTCAATATTCTGCACTTCCTTCTCCTGATAAAGCACCTCATCCCGCAGAATGGCTCCCCCATGAAAACGCTCTATCCGGTTTTTTTCCTCCAGATATTTCAGGTCTCTTCGAATAGTCATTCCGCTGACAGAAAATTGCTTAGCCAATTCATCTACGGAAACGGAACCATCCTTCTCCAAAATGGATAAAATGTTTTGCTGCCGTTCTCCTGATAACACCTTTTCTTTTTTCATGATTTCTCCCCTAGCTCATTCCGGTCCTTTTCTCCGAAAACATCTTAGCATATTTTATAAAAAAATGGCTTAGCTTCCCGAAAGAAACCAAGCCATTTATCCTCAAACATTTATCCTCGGAAAATTAGTGCATAATAAAGCTAAGGATAATTACTTCCAAACATCCTACTGCCCAGATAATGGTTGTGGTAATGGACCAAACACGAATCTGATCCTTTGCCTCACTTACGCCAAGAGTTCTGTTTACTACCCAGAAGTAGCTATCATTGAAATAACTGAAGAAGCAGGAGCCTACGCAACAAGCCAAAGCGGAAACCACAGGATTAGCTCCGGTAGCCAGGATAATCGGTGCGGAAATACTTGCCGCTGTAGTCATGGCTACAGTTCCGGATCCCTGGATAAAACGCATTACAGTGGAAATAACGATAGGAAGCAGGATAATAGGTACGTTCATAGCAGTAATTCCCTCCGCCATATAGGTTCCCAGTCCGGAATCCTTGATGATTTGTCCTAAAGCTCCACCGCCACCGGTTACCAGCATAATGATTCCTGCAGACATCATTCCCTTTTCCATGGAAGCCAGAATTTCCTTACGGCTCATCTTTTTCCCAAGAATGAAAATAGCAGTCAATAAGCCGATTCCTACAGCAACAATAGGCTGTCCCAGGAAAATCAGAATATGGAAAAATCCGTCCATAAGCTTCATTGCCGTAAATACGGTATTCATTAAAATCAAGATGACAGGTAAAACAATGGGAAGGAAGGAAGAAAATGTAGAGGGAAGATTTTCTGACCCTAAATTGATTTCTTTTCCAAGCTCTACACTACCGGCCTGTGCCTCTACAAGCTCATCGTTTTCATTAACAATCCAGTTTAACTTCTTAGCAATATACTTTCTGGCATAAAGAATCGCCACAATGGTCATTGGAATAGAAAGTACCAGTGCCAATAAAATAAACTGTCCTACATCCACGCCGAAGATTCCGCATACGCCCAAGGGTCCCGGTGTAGGAGGAACCATGGTATGGGTAATTACAAGACCCGCTGCAAGAGCTACCCCCAAAGAAATCAAAGATTTCTTTGTAACCTTGGAAATCGCCTTTGCGATAGGGGACAGGATAATGAAGCCGGAATCACAGAAGATCGGAATAGAAACCAGGAAACCGGTAAAAGCCAAAGCCTCCTCTTCCTTATTCTTTCCAAATACCTTTAAGAAGCAAAGAGCCATTCGCTTTGCTGCTCCTGTTTCCTCAAAGATTGCTCCCAGCATAACGCCGAAACCAATAATAATACCGATACTGGATAAAGTATTTCCAAATCCGCTGGTAATAGACTGCAAAATACCGAACTTCGTTCCATTTTCCAAGGTGATGGTATTTAAAGGCATTCCGCCAATTACACCAATCACTACGGTAGTGATAATCAGAGCCAAAAAGGCCTGAATCTTTGTCTTTAATACCATGAAAATCAGTAACACAATACCGATTGCCAAGCCCAGGAGCATTTGCTCTCCATGTAAACCATTAACCATACTTTCCTCCTCTTTAGAAAAAGACTTTGCTTTTCCCCTTCATTGTTAAAATAACACTTTAGTCCTTCAATGCCCCTTTAAACGAAACACTTCAAGACATTTAAAATCTAATGTTTAAAAGCCTCTGCATACTTTGCCGCAAGACGAATCGCTTCTTCCATGCTGATACTGTCGGCGATACCGGTTCCGGCAATGTCAAATGCGGTGCCATGATCCACGGAAGTTCTTAAAATCGGCATACCGTTGGTAATAGCGATCGTTCTGTCAAAGTCCAGGGTCTTGGTAGCGATATGCCCCTGGTCGTGGTAGAGAGACAGTACGGAATTGTATCTTCCCTGTG
>NZ_CAUTEG010000132.1:0-5296 GCF_963537195.1 Oribacterium sinus
AGCTTCAAGCTTCACTTCATTCGCTTTCAGCAAGTACCGGCGGGCTCAGATTGCTCCCTTTTCAGACCTATATTGCATAAAAAAAATTTTGATTATTTATCCTTTTATTGAATCTTATGCTTCTTCATTTTCTCCTCAAAGATATCCGTGATAATCTTTCGGAGCTCTTCTCTCTCCTTCTCCGGAAGCTCTCCTGCCTGTTTCGCTACTGCATATAATGCCGGATATTCCTTCGCAATTCTTTCAATGGTCTTGGTTGTAGCATGACCTCTTACGAAGAAGGGAATTCTTTTAATCCATTCCTCCGGCACCAAATCTAAAATTTTCTTTCCTGCTTCCTTATCGCTGATGACCGCCTCCGATAAGCCCTGCTTAATTTGCTCCTGTTCCTTTTCCGTAAAATCCTGTAATTCCATAATTTCCCTCCTTTTTACATTGAAGCTTTCGTGTTGTACTCTATACCTTTAATATGTCTTGACCGCTCTATTATACTCCGATTTAAGACAGCTATTCTAAATTTTCTCAAAACCAACATTCTAAATTCTTCCGAAAATCAAATATCCCACTATCGTTAGAATCATCAGACTTTCCTGAATATAGGTGTATCTTTCCACCTTGGACACAATGCGGTAACGCCCCGGACTTTTTACATAGTCATAGAAGCAGTAGGAGCACCATAAAGCATTTAGGAAAAGTGCCAAAACGGACAGTCTGCTCAGTCTCCATACCAGAACGAAGTTCGTGCAAATATCTACCCAGGTCAAAATAAAGACAAAGCGGATACATTTTTTATAGCCGAAAAGCTTGGAATAGGTCACATACTCCGTTTCCTCCTCCGGCGCCCGAATCTTCCGGGAAATCTCCCAAATGAGAGCCGGAAAATACAGGGTAAGCACGGCCATGAAATTTGTGATATCCCAAACCGGCAATTTGTATTTCATAATGGTATAAGAAATCACATAGAGATTAAGAAGAATCTGCACCGGATTATGGGTAACCAAAGCCAGCGGCAGGGACTTTGCAATCTTATGCTTTTGGAAAAACCACACCGCCATTAAGCTTCCATAGGTGTAAAGAATAAAGCAGAAGATAAAATTCTTCATAAAAAGGAAGTTAATCAGCAGGGTAAAGGAAATGAGAATGGTGGCAAAAATTCGTAAATCCGTCTTTGTAACTCTTCCTGAAGGAAGAGGCCGAAAGGCAAAAAGCCGTTTGTCCAGCTCATAGTCCTTAAAGTCATCCGCGATTCTCAGCCAAAGCAAGAAGCTAAAAACCGTAAAGCTGCAAATCAGCATTCCCAAAATATCATGCTGCACAAAAAAGCTGTAAAATGCCGACTGCCCCTCCACCGGCTGAAACGAAAGAAGCGTCTCCTTTCCCACCCCATGATTTAAGAGCACAATAAAATAGATTTCCAGAAAAATCATTACGCCCAGTCCCAATCTTGGCAGGATGGGGTACATTTCCTTAAAGTAAATATTTAATCGTTTAAGCCTTTCCATAGCCTATCCTTTCCCCGATTTCCAGCTTCGTTTCCAAGCCTTTATTCGTATTCTCAAAAAGATCCTCATCAATCACAATTTTATTATTGAGCAGTTCCACAATAGTCGAGCCTCCCAGAGAAAAATAGCCCTTTTCCTCTCCTGCGGCAAAGCAATGAGCCAAATGATTTTTCCCGCTAATTTGAATATTTCCCTTTTCTCCACAACACTCTGTCCCTTTTTCTTTATGGCACTCTACGGCTTTATCGAAAGACGATTTAAATCCCAAGTGGTTATGAATATGCCCCACCAGCATTGCCCCCACTTCCACATGAAGAATTTTTCCCATGCCTTCCAACTCCAAAAGACTGATTTCTCTTTTATTTTCGGAAAATGCTTTAAAGTGGGCGGCCTCTTTACGCACGCTATCCAGCCTTCCTTTGATTTTTTTCGTTCTTAAAAGTCTTCCCCTTGCCGGGAAAATGTAGCGATGATAATCCGGCAAGCTCAGGCGAAAAACCAATAGCGTTCCGCCTTTCAAAAATTCCGGACAGGGAGCGTTCAGAATTTTTTCGATTGAATAGTAATTTCCCTTGATTTCCAAAGGAAGGAGATTAGATTCCTCATTGTTTTCACTGCCGGAGAAAATGATTTGTCCTTCTTGGTCTATTTTATAGGCCAAAAGCTTTCCGGAAGCGGTTGCATAGAAGGGCAACTTTCCTTCATGTCCTTTTTCATGTCTTTTCTCCTGTATCTTCTCTTTCCATGCCTCTCCAGTTTCCTTTATATTCTCTTTCCCGGCCTCCCGTAAATACACGGCTTCTTTTCTGGAAAAGAAAGCCCCAAAGCTCTGATAATTCTTCTTTAAATACTCCTTGGAAAGTCCGTATTTTTCCACAAAAGGCGCAATATCTTTTTTAGAAAGAAAGCTGTTGTAATACAAGCCTCGAAGAAAAGAAAAATAGGGACGGGCAAAAATCATTTTAAGAAGAACTCTCCCAAGAAAATGATGATACAAAAAATAAATGGCCCTCTGCCCATACTCCTCTTCTTGAATCAGCCTTCCTGTTTTTCGCTCGATAATGGAAGGGGCGTTTTGCTCTTTTTGTTTTTGCTCTTTACTCATAGTCCTCTCCCCTATAGCTTTCTCACCAGCAATATCACAAAGAGAATCGCCAAAAGTAAAAGACCGATTCGGATTTTCAAACTCGGCTTTTTCATCTTGAAGTTAAAGACGAAGAAAAAAGCCAGTAAAGCATACAAAAGCTCTCCCGGAAAAATTTTCTCTATGGAAAAATATATGCTGAATAATCCATAAAGAGGAATAAAAAAGGAAGCGTAGGTCACTGCAAGGCCGGTAAAATAATCCTTCTTTTCTCCTCCACTGGCATTAAAATAGGCAAGTCTGGTCACTACGGAAAGAAGATATAGCACTGAAAGCAGAAAAGAAACGACTCCGAATTTGGCAAAATACTGAAGATAAATCTGTACCGGAAACACACCAAAGGAAATAAGATCTGATAAAGAATCAATTTGCACTCCGAAGGCTTTTTCCAATTCATTTCTTTGAAACGCATTGGCTACCATGCCGTCAAAGGTATCGCAAAGTCCTGCCAGAATCAGTAAAATCAAAGAAAAGGCCAAACTTTTCGAAAAGAAAACTCCGTATAACGAAATGGAAAGCCCAAGATAGGTTAAAAGCACACTGGGATGATAGACCCCTAAAAAAACTTTCTTCATCAATATTTCCTCAACTCATTCAACAACTTATTCTTCGTGTATGTATTCCTATCTCCGCAACTCAATTATAAATATTTCCTCACCCTAAAAAGAATCAGCAGGCAGTTCACGAAAACATGGGTAAGGCCTCCCAGGATAATCGCAAATACAGTTTGTATAGGTGTCAGATGCACCAACACGCCCAGGCAAATCATAATCCCGAACATGGAATCAATCTGATCCAAAATAAAGAAAATGAGCTTTAGCCATCGCCTTCTGTCTCCCTGCTCCGCCGCAGAAATCGAAAGTCTCCTTTTGATAAAGCTATTGGGCAGTTCAAAAAGCATATACAAAAAGCCGAAAAGCATGCCAATCAGGAAATTAAAGGCAGGTGTATTTTCAAAATACAAGTACAAAAAACTCCGCTTATTTTGTCCTAAACCCTGCAAAAGAAAGCCCCAAAAAACTTCCAGTATACCCGCAAGAACCGTCATTAAAAGAAATCCCAAAATGCTTTTGCTGTCCCCGAAAATCCGTTTTCCGTCTGTCCAGTTCTTTCCGCCATCAATAGGTCTGCAACGACTTTTCAAAAAAGGAATTTTCAAAAGAAGCATATTGAAAACGCCTGCCAGAATCACTGGAAACATGGTGATGTATAAAGATATGATCCACTGCATAAATAGTATTTACCCCAAAAAATATTTTCCTATGGCAATCCCCTGAATCAGGAAGAAAGCAATGCCGAAACAAAGCACTCCCGCAGCCGCCAGATCCTTAGTCACCTTAATCTCCGGGTGCTGTTCTTTGGTGGTAAAATCCGACAGATGCTCCACTGCCGTATTGACACACTCCATACCGTACACACCGGCAGAGCTTAAAATCACGGCATACCAGGTAGCCAAATCCACCTGCAAATAAAAGAAATCCAAAAGAAAAAACACCAAGTTAATTCCCAGATAATATTTATAGTTTTTTTCCGTCTTAAGTCCGAAATAAAGTCCCTTAATGGCGCATAGCACACTTTGTCGAAACGTGATGTTCTTCATCGAAATTTACAAAAACTCCTTTACTAACAATACATACTCTCTACTTCCCGCACATTTATCCTGAAAATAGCCTTCGCTGGCCTTCCCTTTTTGAATCAGTGCCGCAATAGACTTGGCCTTTTTTCTTTTCAGTCCTTCCGCTGCCAACTGGGAAAAGGCAAGCCCCAGCCCCTCTGCCCCTTTCTTCACCGCCAAATACAAAAGAATGTAGCAGCTTGGCCTTCTCCTTTTGAAGAGGATTTGCAAAAGAAGAATTGGATTAAGAGGCTTTTGCAGAAGATTTCCATAGTCCGGAAGGCAGAGGAAAAAGCCCTTCAGTTCCTCCTTATCATAAGCCAAAAAGACCATTTCTTCATCTACAATATACTTTAAAGAGCTGTAAAGGCTTACAAAGCTTTCTCGGGAAATGTCTCGAAAGCCTTGAAAATCCTTATAGCGCTCCATTAAAAGCGGATAGATTTCAGAAAGGTATCGGTCAAAGTTCTCTTTTGTAGGGTGCAAAAAACGGTAGCCCTTTTCCTGAAAATGTTTCAAGCGCTGCTTTGCCTTTACATTTTCATAGGAAGGCTCCAAAACATCATAAAAGTTGGAAACATAACGCTTACAGATCTGAAAGCCCGCCTTTTCAAAAAAATAAGGATAATAAGCTTTATTTGCAGGTTCTCCGGTATAAGGCGCTTTCTCTTCCAAAGCAAAGCGATACTTTCCAAAAAAAGAAAGATCAATGGGACCTTTCAAGCCTGTCTTCCCCGCTTTTTTGGCTTCCTCTTCACAAGCTTCTAAAAGCAAAAGGGCAACTTCCTCTTCCTCTATACTTTCATAGAAGCCCACAAAACCGTAGTCCTCATCTTCATACAGCGTTAAAGCAATCCGCCCTGCTACGCTTTCTTTTCCCTCCTTTAAGCTCACGCAAAGAAAGGGAAGAAAACGAAGATTTCCTTGCACTAAGATGTGCTTTCCCGAAAGTACCGCCTCCTCCATTTTCCTGTCCTGCATAAGACAGGACTTTTTATAAAGCATAGCGGGAAGATTTAAAAATTGCGCTTTCTC
>NZ_CAUTEG010000133.1:0-5268 GCF_963537195.1 Oribacterium sinus
GTTACTAATAGGTCGAGGGCTTATCCAATGCGTCTGGTTTTTGTCTAAAGTCTAGACTGGAATAATCTTTGATATGTTGTTTACTTAGGATTGGCGGATGTCATCGTATTGTACTATGGGGTTCAGACCATTCCTTAGTTATTTAGTTTAATTAGCAGGTACGATATGGCCCGGTGGCTCAGTTGGTTAGAGCGCCGCCCTGTCACGGCGGAGGTCGACGGTTCGAATCCGTTCCGGGTCGTTAGCCTTTGGGCTTTTATTATGGATGGATTCCCGAGTGGCCAAAGGGGGCAGACTGTAAATCTGTTGTCACTGACTTCGGTGGTTCGAATCCACCTCCATCCATTGAGACAATATGTCTTATGTAGAGCAATCTACACAACTGGGGTCTTAGCTCAGCTGGGAGAGCATCTGCCTTACAAGCAGAGGGTCACAGGTTCGAGCCCTGTAGGCCCCATTTGATTATCGCGGGATGGAGCAGTCTGGTAGCTCGTCGGGCTCATAACCCGAAGGTCGTTGGTTCAAATCCATCTCCCGCAACGAAAGAGACTTTAATAGTCTCTTTTTTTTATTGCTTTTCCTTATACTTTGTTCTATTGTAGAAAAGCAAGATTTCTGCCGTAGTGAGTTAAAGGGGGTAAGGATGAGAGTAGGAATATTAACCAGTGGAGGAGACTGTCAGGCTTTAAATGCAACCATGCGCGGTGTGGGAAAAACCCTATATAACCTATTGGGAGACGTGGAAATCTATGGTTTTCTGGATGGTTACAAGGGTTTGATTTATGACGAATATCGTAAGATGGAGCGTTCCGACTTCTCCGGAATTTTGACAGAAGGCGGAACCATTCTGGGAACCAGTAGAACACCCTTCAAACAGATTCGGGAACCGGATGCCAATGGATTGGACAAGGTTGAGGCGATGAAACATACATATAGAAAGCTTCGCCTGGATTGTCTCGTGGTATTAGGAGGCAACGGTTCTTTAAAAACAGCCAATCTTTTGTCGGAAGAAGGATTGAATGTTATCGGTTGTCCCAAGACCATTGATAATGATTTGTACGGTACAGATATGACCTTCGGTTTTTATTCTGCTGTTCAAGTGGCTACCAATGCCATTGACTGTATTCATACAACGGCTGCCAGTCATGGTAGAGTATTTATTGTAGAGATTATGGGACATAAGGTAGGACTGCTTACCCTTTATGCAGGACTTGCCGGCGGCGCCGATATTATTTTGGTTCCGGAGATACCCTACGATATCAATGCGGTTTGTAAAAAGATTGCGGAGCGTCATGCCGGTGGTTCCCGTTTCTCTATTGTAGCGATAGCAGAGGGTGCTATTTCCAAGGAGGAATCTAAGCTGACAAAGAAGGAATTAAAGAAGAAGCTGGCGGAGGATAGGAAGAATCATCCTTCCGTAGCCTATAAGCTGGCGAAGGAAATAGAGGAAAAAACCGGTGCAGAGGTTAGGGTAACCGTTCCCGGACACACCCAAAGAGGTGGACAGCCGGTTCCCTATGACCGTGTTTTTGCTACAAGAATCGGTGCGGAAGCTGCCAGAATGATTAAGAAGGAAAAATACGGCGTGATGCTTTCTTTAAAGAATAATGAAATCACAACGGTTCCCTTGGCAGATATTGCCGGCAAATTAAAAACGGTGGATCCGGATTCCGGAATTGTAAAGGAAGCCAAGATGCTGGGTATTTCTTTTGGAGATGAAGAGTAGCCGAAGATGATGTTTTTTATAGAGCTTATTTAAAGAGATTGTTTAAAGAGCTTGTTTAAAAAGAAGCTGATGAACTTAGGCGTCAATTTTATCTGTTTTAACGATATAGAAGGGATAAGAAGAATTGTCATATACCGCTTTATACAGAAAATGGAGATCCCGGGATTTCGATGATTTGGTGGGACAGGATGCCATCACTCGTTCCTTTAAGAATCAGGTAAGTCATGATCGTATTGGTCATGCTTACCTTTTTTGTGGTACCAGAGGTACAGGTAAAACCTCCATGGCGAAAATCTTGGCAAGGGCTGTAAACTGCCTAAACCCTAAGGACGGAAATCCCTGCAATGAATGTGCAAACTGTAAGGCTATTTTATCCAACACCAGCATTAATGTTTATGAAATGGATGCGGCCAGCAACAATAAGGTGGATGATATTCGTTTGATTCGGGAACAGGTGGAGTATCCTCCTGTGGGTATGCGCTATAAGGTCTATATCATCGACGAGGTACATATGCTTACAGAGTCGGCCCACAACGCTTTTCTGAAGACTCTGGAGGAGCCGCCGGAATACGCCATTTTCATCCTGGCTACTACGGAGCCAAATGCTCTGCCCATAACCATTCTTTCCCGCTGTCAGCGCTATGATTTTCGAAGGATTCCTGCAGATATCATTGCGGACAGGTTGAGACATATTGTGGAAGAAGAGCATATTGCCATTGAAGAAGAGGCTATCCAATATATTGCCCGTATGGGGGATGGCTCCATGCGTGATGCAGTAAGCCTTTTGGACCAGTGCGCCAGCTATGATTTTCAGCGAGAAATCAGCTATGAAGACACTCTGAAAATATTGGGAGCGGTGGATACCGCAGCATTTTCCCAAATGATTGCTTCCCTTCGAGAGAAGGATATAGCAAAAGCTATGGCATTGGTAGCCGATGTTTTGGAGCAGGGAAAGGAGCTTAGCCAATATACTTCCGATTTACTGAACTATTATCGAAATATTATGCTGGCAAAAACCGTAGAGAAGATTGACGGTTTGATGGATTTGTCCGCAGAAAATAAAAAACAGCTTCTTTCCGATGGGGAAAGCCTTTCCATGGAAGAAATATTACGAGGTATCCGTTTACTGACAGAGCTTTTACAGCAGTATCGTTTTGCCAGACAGAAGCGGGTTTTACTGGAAAGCACCTTGGTGAAACTGGCTCATCCGGAAATGGAAGGAAAGACGGACGCCCTTTTACAGAGGCTAAGAGAGCTGGAAGAGAAGATGGAAAAGGGAAGCTTTTTTCCTGTAGACAGGACAGCATTTTCCAAGGAGGAAAATGGAGATGTGTCGGAAGCCATGGAAAAGGAAGTCGTCCTTCCGAAAGCCCAGTATGAAGACTATATGCTTTTAAAGAAGGACTGGGATATTATCAAAAACTATTTTGACTCCCCCACGGTGAAACAGGCCTTGGCGAAATCCAGAGTTTATCCGGCAAAGGATAAGAAGTCCATGGTGATTGCCCCGAGTCTGGGAATGCTTTCCAATGTGCTTACGGATATGGAGCTCCTGGAAATCGGAAAGGTAATTTCCGCAAAATATCAAAAGGAATTTCACTTCGTTTTGGGAAAGGTGGAAACGGAAGAACGCAGTACCAGATATGTTTCCGATGAAGATTTAAACAAAATTTCCATGACGATAGAGATTAGCGATCAGGAATAAGATAAGTGCCTGTTTTGCGGAAATAAAAGGATAAAAATTCCACACTGTAAGGGAATTATAAGATTTCTCATAGATTTATTCTTGGGATTCATGGTAAAATAGTAAAAGTTATGCTTAATTTAAAATTAAGGAGGAGCTATGGCAAAGCATGGTGGATTTGGCGGGGGAATGCCCGGCATGAATATGAATAATCTGATGAAGCAGTATCAGAAGATGCAGAAGAAGCTGGAAGAAACCCAGGAGGAGCTGGCGAAAAAGGAATACATTGCTCAGGCCGGAGGCGGCGCCGTTAAGGTAGTGCTGAATGGAGAGAGAAAGGTCTTAAGTGTCAGCCTGAATAAGGATGCCGTAGATCCGGAAGATGTGGAAACTTTGGAAGAAATGATTGTACTGGCAATGAACCAGGCCCTTTCCGACATTGAGAAGGAATCCAATCAAGAGATGGGCAAGCTTACCGGCGGAATGGGGTTAGGATTTTAATGGAGTATTTTTCCAAGGATATGGACCGTTTGGTGCAGGAGCTTTCCAGGCTTCCGGGCATAGGTCCGAAATCCGCACAAAGGTTAGCCTACTTTCTGATTAACGGAGAGAAGGAACAGGCCTATGCCCTGGCAGACAGCATTAAAAAGGCAAGAGACAGCATTCGCTATTGCAAATGCTGTTGCACTCTAACAGATGCGGAGCTTTGTCCGGTATGCAGTAGTGCGGAAAGAAATCAAAAACAGATTATGGTGGTGGAAAACCCGAGGGATATGTCTGCCTATGAAAGGGTAGGAAAATATCAGGGAGTTTACCATGTTCTCCACGGGGCCATTTCTCCCTTGCTTGGTATAGGACCGGAAGATATTCGTCTTAGAGAATTGATGGTTCGTTTACAGGGGGAAGTGGAAGAGGTAATTATTGCTACCAACTCTTCTTTAGAAGGAGAAACCACCGCAAGCTATATCACAAAGCTGATTAAACCTTTAGGAGTGCCCTTAAGCCGTATTGCTTCCGGCGTTCCTGTAGGGGGAGATATAGAAAATATTGATGAAATAACACTTCTTAGAGCATTGGATGGAAGAGTCAGTTTATAGGAAGTGGAAGGGGTATTATGGACAAGTACGAGTTTAGTATCAAGGCAGAACAGATTAAAAAGTTAAGCAGTCAGGGAGATTACAAGACTGCTATGCAGATTGCGGATACCATTGACTGGAATAGGGTGCGTAATGCAAACCTTCTTTCTTCCATAGCGGATATTTATGAGTACAACGGAGAATACGAGGAGGCTAAGGATATCCTGCTGATGGCCTTTGAGAGAGCTCCGGTGGGAAAGCGTTTTCTTTATAAACTTTCAGAGCTGTCCTTACGTTCCGGCTCTATCGAAGAAGCTATTGAATTTTACAAGGAATTCCTGGATGTCAGTCCGGAGGATCCCAGAAAATACCTGCTTCGTTATAAGATTTTGAAGGCAAAGGGGGCTATGGCCTCCCAGCTGGTGGGACCCCTGGAGCAGTTTACCGAAACCGAGCTGGATGAAAAGTGGCTCTATGAGCTGGCAAAGCTTTATGGAGAAGCCGGAAGGGAAGAGGATTGCATCGCCCTTTGCGATAAGATGATTCTTCTTTTCGGCATGGGAAAATATGTAGACAAGGCTCAGGATTTAAAGCTTCGGTATCGTCCCTTTGAAGAGGATACAAGAAGAGCACCTCGGAAAGAGAGCTTTGCTCTTCCGGAGGAAGAACCTGCTTTCGAAGAGAAGAATTCCGGACAGGCTGTATATGAAGAAAAGCCTCCCGTTAGAGAGCTTCCAGATCGGAAGAGCACACGTCTGAACTCCAGTCACAGCGATAGATCT
>NZ_CAUTEG010000134.1:0-5216 GCF_963537195.1 Oribacterium sinus
TGGCGAAGCTAGCGAGAGCGTGCCCCAAATTTAGACCTATATTGCTTAGAAAACTTATTTTGATTTTTTACAGCCCTTTTTAGAACATCACATTTTTATTCTTTGAGAACAGCATCAGTCCAATCAAAGAAATGCTGGTCATCAGGCTCAAAATAGTCGCCATTGCTGCCGCAATTCCGTAAGAACCTCTGGAAACATAGGTATAAATCTGAATCGTCAGCGTTGTAGTCCTATAGTTATACAGGATGATACCGGAAGACAGCTCCGTAATAATACTGATCCAGGAAAGCAGGGCTCCGGAAAGAATACCGTTAATCATCATGGGCATGGTTACCGCAAAGAAAGCCTTCATCTTGCTGCTTCCCAGAGAAATCGCTGCCTCCTCTATGGACATGGGGATTTGCTGTAAAATAGCAATGGAAGAACGTATGGTATAGGAATTCCTTCGAATAACCAAGGCCACAATCATAATGGCAAAGGTTCCCACCAGCACAATTGGCTTTCTGCTAAAGGCAAGTACCAGAGAAATACCCACAACCGATCCGGGAATAACATAAGGAATCATGGACAAGGTATCAATCAACTTGTTGGCAAAATTATTTCTTCTTACCACCAGATAGGCTACCATAATACTTAGGATAATAATCAAAATCAAAGATGTTCCGGCAATAATAAAGGTATTGGGAATGGCATTGTCCAGGAACTTCCAGGCATCAATATAGCTCTGTACGGAAAATTCCTTCAAAAATCTCTTTCCTTTGGTTTTCAGGAAGGAGGTATACATCACATAAACCTGAGGGGCGTAGGCGATAATCACCACCAAATAGCAATACAGGTGAATCAGTACCCCCTTGATTCCCTTTGCCGGCTTCTTCTCAATAGGATGCAGGGCATTCATGGAAAAGGAAAAACGGCTGTTAATAAATCTTTGAATCAGGAAAATGATGGTGGTAATCACAATAGCAATCACCGCCACCGCAGAGGCGTAGTGCTTATCCGATCCCGTCTCACTCATAAAGGAGTTATAGATTTCCACAGGGAAGGTCTTATATCCTTCTCCGATAAACAGCGGTGTACCAAAGTCTGCAAAGGCTCGCATAAATACCATTAGGGTTGCCGCAATGATGGATGGTGCGCAGAGAGGAATGACCAAAGTAAGGAAGCGTTTCCATCCGGAACAGCCCATATTTTCCGAAGCTTCCAAAAGGGTATTGTCAATATTCTTTAAAGCCGCAGAAAAATACAGGAACACCAGAGGGTATAACTGCATACACTCTACAATCATGATTCCCCTAAAACCGTAAATGGTAGGAAGCTTAATGCCAAAGAGGTTTTTAAAAAGCTGGGTAACCAAACCGTTTCTTCCCATTAAAAGAATCCAGGAATAAGCACCGATAAAGGGGGCAGACATACCGCATAAAATGATAAAAACCTGTAGAATTTTCTGTCCCTTGATTTTATAGAAACTATGGAAATAGCCCAGGGGAATTCCCACAATCAAAGTGATAATGGTGGCACAAAAGCTCACGGCAAAGGAATGGTAAATGGTTTGCAAGTTATAGCTTTTGGCAAAAAAGCTCTGAAAGTTTGCAAAGCCTACGCCGCCGTCCTTTAAAATCATGGAATTTCGAAGGAGGGTGGACAGGGGATAGATCATAAAAATCAGGTAAACGATTAAGATGGTCATAGAGATGAAGGTCCAGATTTCCCATTTTTTCTTTGTTTTCATCCGTTCTCTCCTCTCCCTACAGCACGCCCTGAAGAATATTTTCACTGCCGCCTTCCAAGAAAACATTAACTTTATGGCTCTTAATCTGCAGCTTTACATTCTTTCCCTTAGGCAAAATAGAGTCAATTTCAGATTCCTTCACCGCCTCCACTTCTTTCCCGTTACTTAACTGAATCAAATAGTGGGTATTTAAGCCTAAGAAAATGCTGTCAATAATCGTTCCTGCTATACCCGGCTCTGTTTCTTCCTGAATAATCCACTCCTCCGGTCTTACTGCAAGCTTTACAGGAAGTACACCATCTTGACAATGCTCTTCCTTTACATTGTTTAAGACAAAGGAATAATCATCACAAACAGAAATCACCATTTGACCGTTTTCCTTTGTCAAGCTTCCTTCCAGCTCATTGCTGTGACCGATAAAATTGGCTACGAACAGATTTGCCGGTCTTTGATACAAGGCCTTGGGGGTTCCGATTTGCTGAATCACCCCATGGTTAAATACCGCAATTCTGTCGGATACCGCCATTGCCTCCTCCTGGTCGTGGGTAACATAAACCGTGGTAATGCCGATACTGTTTTGTAATTGTTTAATGGCGGTACGCATCTCGATTCTTAACTTGGCATCCAGATTGGACAAGGGCTCATCCATCAAAAGCACATCCGGCTTAATAACCAAAGCTCTTGCCAAAGCTACTCTTTGCTGCTGCCCGCCGGAAAGCTTCTCCGGCATACGCTCCGCAAAGTCTTCTATCTGCATCAGCTTAAGAAACTTCTTAACTTCTCCCACTCTTTCTTCCTTGGAAACATTTCTATTCTTTAAACCGAACTCCACATTTTTTTCCACTGTCATGTTCGGGAAAATCGCATAGTTTTGGAAAACCATTCCGATATTTCTCTTGGAAGGGTCTAAATCATTGATTCTTCTATCTCCAAAATAAAAATCCCCACCCTCAATAGAGTTAAAGCCTGCAATCATACGAAGCAAAGTCGTTTTTCCGCAACCTGAAGGTCCTAAGAGAGTAAAAAACTCTCCTTCTTTAATGTCTAAGGACAAATCCGGAATCACTACATTGTCCCCATATTTCTTTACTGCATTTTGGATTCGAATATTCACGCTCATAAAATCTTCCCCTTTACAAAAAGGGCTGTAAAAAATAGAATATTGAAACTATTTTTTACAGCCCCTATTCTAACTCTTTACTTTTTTACTAACTCCTGCCAACGATTCTGCCACTCTTCCTTCTTCTCCGCTACCAGCTTAATGTCTTCATAAGCTACTTTGATCTTGGAGAATGGAGGCATAAACTCGGAAGTATTTTCCACAGAGGTCATAACCGGACGAATGGTGGTATCCTTCAGAGCTTCCTGTCCTTCTTCGGAAATCAGGAAGTCGATAAACTTCTTGGCATTTTCTTCATTCTTAGCACCCTTTACGATAGCCACACCGGCGGGTAACCATACAGCACCTTCAGAAGGATAAACAACTCTTAAATTCTCTGCGCCGTCTTCCAGTAAGCTTACGCAGGGATCCTCGTAAGAAACACCCACTGCATACTCACCGTCAGCTGTTCCCTTGTAAATCTGGGAAGAAGAGGAAAGAATGGTGCCATCCAGCTGATCTACAAATTTTGCTACCCAATCCCAAGCGGCATCATCATAAGGTTCTTTACCCTTTACCAAAAGCATATTGGTAAGCTCTGCCCAGGCACTGGAAGAGTTTGTCGGATCACCCATAGCAATGTGTCCCTTTAACTTCGGCTCCAGTAAATCCTCGTAGGAATTGAACTTCTCCGCATCCAGTCCCAGCTCTTTAAAAACATCCTTGTTTAAAAGAAGAGCTGCAGAACCGGAAAGCTTTGTATACTCAAAATATCCATTAGGATTCTGATACTCTTTTGGTAACTTTGCATCATTGGGAGAAACATACTTCTCATATAAATCCTGCTGTCCCATCCAGAAAGACATATTGATGGCTCCCCAGTTTACGTCTGCCTGAGGATTGTCCTTCTCCGCTTCCAGTCTAGCAAGAACATCTCCGGTTCCCATGGACTGAATGATAACCTTAATGCCGGTCTTCTCCTCAAACAATGGTACTACTGCTGCAATCTCACTATCGGAGTTGGGAGAATACACTACAACTTCTCCGGAGCCCTTCACATCCTCAGCCTTCTCAGCAGAATCAGTTCCCTTTTCTTCCGCTGCCGCCGTTGTTCCTGCCTCAGAGCCCTTTGCCGACTCAGCCTGCTTTGCATTTCCCCCGCATGCCATCAGAGAAAGACCTACCATAAGCGATACTGCCACGGTACATAATTTTTTCTTCATAATAATCCTCCTGTACAAAATGTTTAATTGTATCTGGAATTTTACCATAAAATCATCAATTTTGCTACAGTATAATGATTTAGTGAGAATATTTTGAGGAAATATTCGATTATTTCAATATAGATTATTATCAAAGAAGGGAACTTTTTTACATCTTTCCCACAATAATCCCTTCTACGCTTTGATCACGTTCCCCCCTTCGAACTTACTGTCCCCGGCTTCTCTTCCACCACTTATCTGCATTCTTCTCAACTCTTCTGCTCTCTTCTCAACTCTTCTGCGTTTTTCTCAACTCTTCTGTGTTTTTCTCAACTCTTCTGTGTTTTTCTCAACTCTTCTGTGTTCTTCTCAACTCTTCTGCTCTCTTCTCAACTCTTCTGCGTTCTTCTCAACTCTTCTACGCTCTTCTCAACTCTTTTAACCAATTATTCTTAAAATTAGAATTTGAGTGTATAGTGCTGTGTACGATCATTTTGTGATGTTCCATGCCATTCTAATAAATCTTTATCCGCAAGATTTTTAAGTAACTTTCTACATTTTACTATGTCAGTTTATTGTTGTTCGTTACCTTGACTCACCCAGCGGAGGCATCAATGAACAGCGTTTCGTTGTCGACTTTACCCTTTTTCAGAACCATAATACAGGTCGCAATAGAAGTTCCGAGAGAGCTTTTGGCGATAAAGTTTGTCCGTTTCAAGAAATTTCGATTTCACTATCCAGCATTTGCTGAGCTAACGGCTGCAACTGCTGATTAGACGATACGACAGCATACTCGTTTTCAGACAAAACTATCGGCTGCGCGCCTGCAGGGACTCAATCACCTTATCGTAATAGGGCGTCTCGATCCCGTAGCGCTTCCCGAGGCGCTGCACTTCATAAATAAGCCCGTCGACCTCGGACTTCCTCATGTCCGCGACATCCTTCTGAAACGAGGTGGTCATCTCGGGCGCAAGTCCGTCCACCACCTTCAGGCTGTCCGCCTCACTGTAGCCGTCCATGGCGATGCCCATCTTCTCCGCAATCGCGAGCACTTCGCGTACCAGGCCGCGATAAAAGTTCCGGTACTCGCCCTCGCGCTGCAAATGCGCCGCCGTGATATTGAAGTAAGTGCCGACCGCACCGTGCGGCGAGAGGTAGGCAAATTTCTTCATGCAGTCACGGCGGA
>NZ_CAUTEG010000135.1:0-5191 GCF_963537195.1 Oribacterium sinus
GTAACCATTTTAAACTGGTCCTTCCCAAGAGAGGATATCAGCATTGCGGAAAGCACAAAGCAGATTGCCTTGGCCATCCGTGATGAGGTATTGGATTTAGAGAAGAATGGTATCAAGATCATTCAGGTAGACGAAGCGGCTTTAAGAGAGAAGTTACCTCTTCGTAAGTCTGACTGGTACAGTGAGTATCTGGATTGGGCTATTCCCGCCTTCCGTTTGGTACACAGCGGATGTCAGGCAGGCACTCAGATTCACACCCATATGTGCTACAGTGAGTTTACCGATATTATTAAAGCGATTGACAACATGGATGCGGACGTTATTTCCTTCGAAGCTTCCCGTTCCGATTTACAGATTTTGGACTCCTTAAGAGAGAACCATTTCCGTACAGAGGTTGGGCCCGGAGTTTATGATATTCACTCCCCGAGAGTGCCATCCGTTCAGGAAATTAGAGAAGCATTGGCAAAGATGCTGAAGAAGATTGAAAAAGAGAAACTGTGGGTAAATCCGGACTGCGGATTGAAGACTAGAGCAAGCGAGGAGACCTTGGCAAGTTTAGCAAATCTTGTCCAGGCGGCAAAGGAATTGAGAAATGAGTATTGTTGATTTATTTCAAGAAAAAACAGTGTTTTCCTTCGAGGTGTTTCCACCTCGGAGGAACTCACCGGTTGAAACCATATATGACACCTTGGATGAGCTTCGGGATTTAAAACCGGATTTCATTTCGGTGACATATGGGGCAGGGGGCGGAAAGAATAACCAAAGTACCATCCCTATTGCAGAGCATATTAAGAAGGTCTGCGAAGTGCCCAGCGTGGTTCATTTTCCTTGTATAAATTTAACAAAGCAGGATGTATTGGAAAAGATTGAAGAGCTGAAGACTGCCGGAATCAAAAATATCCTGGCTCTCAGAGGGGATATTCCCGAGGGAGAGGAGAATAGAGGGGATTTCCGCTATGCTTCCGACCTGATTGCCTTTTTGAAGGAGCACGGAAACTTCCATATTTCCGCGGCTTGCTATCCGGAGGGACATATCGAGAGTGCGGATAGAGTAGAGGATATTCGTTACTTGAAGAACAAGGTGGATGCGGGAGCGGAGAACCTGATTTCCCAGCTTTTCTTTGAAAATAAGCAGTTCTACATTTTCCAGGAGCGTTGTGCTTTAGCCGGAATTGATGTTCCCATTGAAGCGGGGATTATGCCGGTTATTAACAGCCGTCAGGTCTTAAAGATGGCCAGTCTTTGTGGCGTAAATGTTCCTAAGAAGTTTCAGAGAATCTTAGACAAGTATGCGGACAACCCCATTGCCATGAGAGACGCGGGCATTGCCTATGCGGTGGATCAGATCGTGGATCTGGTGACTCATGGAGTGGACGGTGTGCATCTTTACACCATGAACAACCCTTACATTGCCAGAAAGATTTATAAGGCAACCCATAGCCTTTTTGAGTCTACCCAGAAGGGCAACCCGGGCGGTTCCAGCGCTTCCGCATAGAGAAGATAAGGAAGCTTTGAAAATACCGTTTTTCAAAAAGCATTAATATAGCAGTAAAATGAGTTTTCATGTGGCATAGGATGGAAAAGGGGAAGGTATCATCCCCGCTTTCCGACCTGTACCGCATGGTTTTTTTTATTCTCGTCTGTTTTCAAGAGCATTTAGGGAGAATGCGGGTATTCGGCTTTGATTCGGACATGGGGGATGGTTTTAGACCTTTCCCGGTATGTAGGTTTTAGACCTTCCCCGGTAGCTCTTGCAAGACAGTAGCCTTTGTTGTAAGATATGGAGATGGTTTCAGAGAGGTCAGGAAAGAGGAAGGCTAATGCATAAGTTTCTACGATCCATTGGGTTTTCTGCATTGCAGGAAGACAAGGATGCAGAGTTTTATTTACAAAGGGCAGTACATGAAAAATATCGCAGCAGCTTTGTCTCCTATGGAAATGGACAGGTGGTGGAGCAGTATCAGCTTCCGGTAGCTCCCTCTATGGGCATTACTGTGGTTGGTCACAGAGATGCAGAGGGGATTTTTCACAGGGACTATTATTTCCCTTACATGCGTTCCTACGAAGGGGTGGAAACGGTGGAGGGAAGCATTGAGCGCCATGCGGAAAAGGAAACCTATGCCGGCGTGATGGAGGATTTTACCTCAGGGATTACCCTGATTTATTATCTTTGCAATTCTCTGGAAGCCCATCAGTTGAAACGGATGCAGATTAAGGCGGTGCCCAAGCAGGTCTATCTGACCGGACTTTCCGTGGAAGGAAAGATTCTTCTTCCCATAGAGAAGAAGGCGGAGGATGAGTGGGTAAAGCGACAGCACTTTGTGGAGCAGATGAAGCTTTTCGAGGCGGCAAAGGCAGGAGACCAGGATGCTTTGGAAACCCTGACGGAGACCGATATGAATCTGATGTCCGAGGTGAATCAGAGAATCGAAAAGGAAGACCTGTACAGCTTGGTGGAGTCCACCTTTATGCCTACCGGAGTGGAGTGCGATCAGTATTCCATTTTGGGAGAGATTGTGAATATTCGGGTAAAGAGCAACGTCTATACCCATGAAAATATCCTGGATTTAAAAGTAAGATGTATGGACGCGGTATTTCGCGTTTGCATCAATGAAAAAGATCTTTTGGGAGTCCCCGCCATTGGTCGCCGTTTTAAGGGCAATGTGTGGATGCAGGGAGAAGTGGAGTTTTTGGAGCAAAGCTCTAATTCCTAAGTATGATTGTTTGAAAGATAGATATCGGAAATAGTAAGCGAGACAATAAAAGACCATGAAAGACAGAGAAGATATTCTTGCCCATGTGGAAGATATTTGGCGAAAAACAGAAGAGCGCGGTATAGTGCGAAACAGTCCCTTTTTATCGGAAAGAGAAAGGGGACTTTTTTTAGAGAAAATCAAAAGGGAAAGAGGGGCTAAGTTTCTGCTTCTGGGAGGAGAAGAGGCGGAACGACAGGCCTTTTTCTTTTACCCAAGCTTTATGGAGGAAGAGGAGTGCAGGGAGCTGCTTTTGGAAGACAATCCTGTAGTGCTTCTGGAAATTCAGGGAAAGCAGAAAAAATTTTCCGAAGAACTCTCCCATAGAGATGTGCTGGGAGCTATTATGAGTCTTGGGATAGAACGGGAAATGCTGGGAGACATCTTCTTTCGGGATGAGAAAAGCTATGTCTACCTGCTTCGGAAAATGAAGGACTATCTTATAGAGAATTTGCAGCAGATTCGGCATACCGGTGTGGAAATCAAAGAGTGTGAGGAAGCTCTCGCCCCCAAACAGGAAAGAATAGAGGAGCAGATTTTTGCCGCCTCCGAGCGACTGGACGGTATCGTTTCCGCAGTCTTCCACCTTTCCAGAGGAAAGGCACAGGAATACTTCGCCAAAGAACTGGTGTATAAGGACGGCTTGGTGGCGAAAGGCAGCAGCAGTCTAAAGGGGGGAGAAAAGATTTCCGTCAGAGGACTGGGGAAGTTCCATTACCTTGGTCTTGAGAAAAACACCAAAAAGGGGAGAATGGTTTTACGGATCCTTCGATATGGATAGAGGAACTGTAACCATTGAAGGCATTCGCTCCAATGCAGTATAGGCATGAAATCGGGCACGCTCCCGCTAAGCTCGCTCCTGCGAAGCGAGGAACTGTAACCATTGAAGAGACAAGCTCCGATGTATAACAGGTCTGTATTTGGGGCACGCTCCCGCTAAGCTCGCCCCTGCGAAGGGAAGGACTGTATACATCGAAGGCGTTCGCTCCAATGCAGTATAGACATGGAATCGGGCACGCTCCCGCTAAGCTCGCTCTCTTCGAAGCGAGGAACTGTAACCATTGAAGAGACAAGCTCCGATGTATAATAGGTCTGTATTTGGGGCACGCTCCCGCTAACCTCGCCTTCGTAGCAGTACTAACTTCAAGCTTCGCTTTGCTCGCTTTCAGTAAGTACTGACGGGCTCAGATTGCCCCTCTTACAGACCTATTATACATCAGTCGCTTCATCTTATTGGTTTCTACAGTTCTTCGCTTCGCAAGTTTGCAAGTATCGGGTTCAGGTTGTCCCCTCTCTAAGGCCTATAGGGTAAATATTGCTCCCTATTATTTGTTTACACTAAAAAATACTTTTCATTACCGAAAACTGTACGACATTCGTGTGTTTGTTTGACTTGTTTTCTCCTCGTCTATCCATATCGAAGGATACTTAAACGGAGAATTTTTGGAGTTTTGCGTACAAGGCCTCCGGTAGGCGGAGTTCCATTTGTATTCCCTCCTCCTCGTAGGATAGGGAGAGAATTTTCCCTTCTTTTCGGATGCTGTTTTCCCAAGCCGCTTCGCTGTAGGGGAGTAGGATGGACAGGGGGCGGAGATTGGCGGAGGCTTTCTCGCTTACCGCTTCCATAAGTTCAGAAATTCCAATTCCCTCTTTAACGGAAATGTAGAGCTTTTCTCCCCTCTTCTTGGGAAGCTCCGACAGGGGAAGAACCTTGTCGCATTTGTTCATGACATAGAGCATAGGGATATGGCTTGCTTCCAGTTTTTTTAAGGTTGCTAGGGTGCTGTCCATGTGTTTTTGATAATTGGGGTCGGAATAGTCTACCACCTGTAAAATCAAATCCGCTTCAATGGCCTCTTCCAGAGTGCTGTGGAAGGCATCCAAAAGCTTGGGAGGCAGGTCTCGAATAAAACCTACCGTATCGGCAAAAAGGAATTCCTCTCCCCGTTCTCCCTTCACATGACGAATGGTGGTATCCAGAGTGGCAAAAAGCATATCCTTTTCTTCCACCTTTTCCTTCTGACCTTCCTTACTCCAATCCAAAATGGCATTCATAAGACTGGACTTTCCCGCATTGGTGTAGCCCACCAGAGCAATTCTTGGAATATTGGATTTCTCTCTTTTCTGCCGTTTTACCCGGCGCACCTCTTCCTGCTTCTTGCATTCTCTTCTAAGAAAAGCCATTTCCTCCTGAATCTTTCGCTTGTCCAGCTCAATCTTCTTTTCTCCTGCACCACGGTTGGAAAGACCGGCACCGCCGCTTCCGCCCTGGCGGGAGAGATTTTCCCGAAGTCCAACAAGCCTGGGCAGCATATATTGAAGGGTGGCATACTGTACCTGCATCTTCGCTTCCTTGCTTCTGGCCCGTTCCGCAAAGATTTGTAAAATCACCTGAGTTCTGTCCAAAACCTCCACAGAAAGAGCCTTGGATAGGTTAT
>NZ_CAUTEG010000136.1:0-5126 GCF_963537195.1 Oribacterium sinus
ACCAAAGCACGCCGTCCTCATTTGGCGGGTGAGCAAAGCCTCCCACAAAGAGCATTCCTTCCCGGCCCTCCGTCATTTTCTCCACCTGCACGGAGTCGGAGAACACATAGGCGGTAATGGCCTTTACCGGAATGCTGTCGTCAATCTTATGGATTTCCTCCACCTCTAAGTTGGAGGGGTAATAGCTGATGTCCGCCTTTTGCAGGACGGAAAGCTCCATGCTCTTAAAGTAGGCGATTTCCTCCAAAAGCTCCGGTCTTGGCTTTAGGGCATACTCCCTTTGCAGACGGAGAAAATGCAGGTCATGGCCATAGAAAATAATCTTCCAGTCCGTATTTTCCTTGATGTAGTCTATGTACTTGGAGGCAATGTGAGGGCGGTTTAGATAAACAATCTGAATCATCTTCTTATTGTCTTCCATCCACTTCCAAATGCCCCCCTGCATCTTACTGCCGTAAAGGACTTCGATGCCCATTTGCTCCAGGGCTTCCGTGTAAGGCTCTTCCTTTAGGAAATTGTCCCCTAAGAACTTCACCTGCACGCCCTTTTCCGCCAGCATTTTCAGGTACTGGTAGGTGGTTTTGGAACCGGCGTCCTTGTCAAAGGTGGGTACATAGTGGTCCACGAAGAGCACATAGCGCTTGCCCATGCCCCGTTCTCTGGCCTGGAAGGGGTTGGGACTTCCGATATTGACGCACTGCTTTTTCAGCTCTTCCTTCCATTTTTCCTTGAATTTTTCTTGGTTGACCTTCTGATAACGCTTAAGTCCGCTGCCTTCCACATCCGTTCCGTTGGAAATGCCTTCATAATGGATGACCTTGGACTTTGGCTGGTACAATACCTTTTTCCCCATTTTCCGAACGGAAAAGGCCAGGTCGGAATCCTCGCAGTAGGCGGGGGCAAAGAGCTCGTCAAATCCCCCAAGCTCCTTCCAAATGCTTGTTCGCACCAAAATGGCGGCACCGGAAATGTAGTCCACTTCCTTCACATAGTTGTACTCCGGATCCTCCGGGTCTTGCAGTCTTCCGTAGTTCCAGCCGGAGGCATCAGACCAGATGATGCCTCCCGCCTCCTGCAATCTTCCGTCCGGATACACCAGCTTAGAGCCGACGATTCCCGCATCCGGCCGTCTTTCCATCAGCTCCACAAGGGAGGAAAGCCAGCCCTCCGTTACCTCCGTATCATTGTTTAGGAAGAAAATGTATTCTCCCTTGGCTAAAGCCGCCGCCTGATTACAGTTTTTCAAAAAGCCCATATTTTCCTTGTTCCGGGCAATCACCAGATTTTCTGAAAACAGGCGTAAATCTCTGGTAGCATCTGTGGACACATCGTCCGCAATAATCACCTCATAGGGAATCTCCCTTTCGTCGGTAAAGCGGAGTATGGACTGTAGGCAACGGTAGGTATAGTGAATCTGGTTATAGCAGGGAATGACGATGCTGACCTTAGGCTTGTCCACCTTGGGAAGACGAATCTTTCCCCCGTCAAAGTAAGCCTGTCCAATCTTAAAGTGTCCGGAAATTCTGTTTCTTCCCTCTGCCGTAAAATATAGGGGCAGGGTTTTAAAGGGATGGAGCAGAGTCCGTCCCATGTAATGCAGAATCAATCTTCTCTTACTGTCCTTTGGAAAACGGCGGTTAAAGGAGGCGGAAAGCCGTCTTCTGATCTTCGAAGGCAGGCTTTGGTGCCGTTCAAAATAATTCCGTTCCTCCTGTAGCTGGGCAATATCCCGCTCATGGGCACGAATCACATTTTCCAGATTGCCCACATGAACGTTGGTTAAGCGGTTTACCTCCCGCTCTTTCTTCACGGAAATCTCTTTTTCCTTCAGCTCTTCCTGCAAATATTGGATCTGCTCCCGGCGTAGGGCGATTTCTTCTTTTTGCTTTTGGAAATTTTCCGGGCTCATGCGACTTTGCTGGTAAGCCCAAACATTTTTCTCCTGTCCCTCTCCATGCACCTCTTCCTGGAAAATGGCTTCCTTACGCTCGCAGGAAAGAAGCTCCGGCTTATTGATGGAAAACAGGCGGAAGAAGCTTTCTTCGTCCTTATATTTTAACTTGTCCTTGTATTCTTCGTACCAGTAATGGAGGATGCGATACAGAAGGAAAAGCCGTTCCTCTCCCTCTTCCTTTACCCACTCGCAATCAATGAGTACCGCCTGCTCTCCGTCCATGATGACATTTTCAAAAAGTAAATCCAAGTTGGCAGGCTTTATGAAGCTTTCCTCTCCCAAAAGAAGATGCAGGGCTTCCTGAATTTCCTTTACCGGAGCCTTTCCTTGGGAAATCAGCTCTCCCAGAATTTCTCCGATGCTCTTTCCTTTTACAAAGGGGTACAAAATGCTGGAAGGAGACTGGGAACCGGCATAGGCCCGCCAAAAGCCTTCCTCCTCCAAAACCTGAATCTTCCGCCGGGCGAAGCTTTCGCTAAGGAGCTTCCGCTTCTTCGGCAAGGAATCAATGTGGGCATTGGCCTCCGCCCCTATGCCTTCCTTTAAAACTTTTCGATTACCCTCTTTATCCCGAAGAATCTCGGTTTTCAGGGCATACTCCGGCTTTCTGCTGGAATTGTATTTGATATATTCCACATCATCGCTATGGACGTCCTTCATGGAAAGGATAGCCCTGGCATCTCCCCGGAAACGGTAGAGAAAGCTTGGGGCAAATTGGGGGAAAACCCCTTTCTTTCCCAGTGCCACATAGCCGTAGCTCTCCTCTCCCTCCTTGGGAAGTCTTTTTTCTGTATAAAAGTGAATGGGATACTCTAAGGAAGGCATAGGAAAATAAAGACTTGCCCGAGCCTTCGGGTAGTCCTTTTTCAGGCTCTCTTCCAGCATTTTCAAAGCATCATAGCTTTGGTAAGCCGGCTCCTTCTCGTAGTAGCCGGTGGAAATGCGCTCCAGAGCATTCTCATTTTCCATCCCCAAAATCACTTCGCCCCCGGGAAGTAGCCACTTCTCCAAAAAGCTTCGAAGCATCTCCTCCAAAGAGCCTTGGAAGAGCATCAAATGTCGCTTAGTCAAAAGGGGAATAATAATATAGTCAAAGCGGTCTTCCTCCAAACGAAGACTGATGCTTTTTACTCTTTTTCGTAGTAGCTTTTCAAAAAGCTCCTGGCTATCCTTTTCTGCCAGAAGCAGGACCTTGCTGTCCTTCTCCAGCCCCCCTTCTCCGGGGAAAAACGAAATCCATTCGATTAAGTTGGATTGCAGCTTCGAAAAACTCATGCCTCATGCCTTTCCAGAGTCACTTCCGACTCCATATCGTAAATTCCAACGGTGTTTTTATTGGATAAAACGGTGATACTGGTAATGTCGTATTTTCTGTCGTAAACCGTGTGCTCCCCTTCTTCGAAGCCGGTGCAGGAAATGGACAGAAGGTACTCTCCTCCTTGCAGGTTCATCCGCTGGGTAAAGGTGCAGAAATACTCGTCCCCCTTCTTTACCGCCGGGATTTCCTTGCCTTCAAAAAGGGTGTTGGTGCCGCTTAGGTCCATGCCTCGCTTGTCCTTGATGGTGAAGGTGAAAATGGGGGCGGCGATATCATCATGGAAGACAATCCGTTCTTTGATGGAAAATTCTTCGCCCTTTAGTAGCACATTGCTGGGACGCCCGTCCTTATCCAGCACGCCGAAGTCCAGAATCTCCGCCTTACCGTTGCCGTACTGCTGGCTGGAGGGATTTAAGGTCAAATGGTCTTTCATAAAGCCTAGAGGCTTTTGGGAAGATTGGCCGGCTTCGGGGGATGCGGGTTCGGCGGTTCCTGAGGCTATGCCTGTGCCGACGTTTTTTTCGGTGGTTCCGACTGTACCGGCGGTGGCGGCTCCGGTGGTTTTGGCAGTGCCGGCTCCGGATACGCCTTCTTGGCCGATCCCGTCAGATTCCGTATTTCCGGCTGTATCGGCTATTCCGCTGCCATCGGCTCCGGTTTTACCGACTTTGCTATTAGCTCCGCCGCTTCCGGCATTTCCCCTACGCTCTCCGTCCACATTGCCAAGGAAGTTCTGCTCCTCCATAAACTGCTCGGCATGGGGATCCTTTCCTGCCAAAATCTTCTTGTACTTATCCACCATTTGTCCGGGAAGGCCTTCCCCAACCTTTTCTCCCTTGTGGAAAAGCACCACCCTGTCGCAGTACTTCATTACCGAGCCTAAGTCGTGGGTTACCATCAAAATGGTGGTGCCCTTCCGCTTTAATTCATCCATGCGGTGATAACATTTGGCCTGAAAGAATACATCTCCCACGGACAGGGCCTCGTCCACAATCAAAACCTCCGGGTCAATGGAGATATACAGGGCAAAGGCCAGACGGACAAACATACCGCTGGAATAGGACTTTACGGGCTGGTACACGAAATCTCCGATATCCGCAAACTCCAAAATGGCAGGGAGCTTCTCATCCATCTCTGCCTTGCTAAAGCCCATCATGGTGCCGTTCATATAGATATTTTCAATACCGGTATAATCCTGGTTAAAGCCGGCGCCCAGCTCCAAAAGAGCGCAAATGCTTCCTCGGCTTTCCACCTTTCCCGTGGTGGCGCTGAGTACCCCGGTGATAATCTTCAGCATGGTAGACTTACCGGAGCCGTTGGTGCCGATAATCCCCACTGCCTCTCCCCTTCCTACGGAAAAGGAAATGTCTCTCAGGGCATAGAAATCCTTATGGTAAGATTTTTTCCGAAGGCTAATGCTTTCCAGTAGCCGGTCTATGGGCTTATCGTATAAACGATAGACCTTGCTTACCTGATCCACCGAAATGATTTTCTCTGCTTCTTCCATAGTCCCCCTTAAAATCTATTGCTTGATGTTTCTGATTTTGCTTTGTTCTGATTTTGCTCTAATGTTTCTAATTTTACTTTGTTCTGATTTTTGTTCTGATTATTCAGCTTATTCTAACTCTGTTGTTTCACTCTGTTTTTCGGCCCGGTCTGTCCCTCACCGTTCTTTCCGCTTCGCTCTTCCTTAGCACATGGGAAAATCCTCCTGCCCATCCTTAGAAAGGCAGTGCTCTAAACGAAAAGTATAGCATAAAATCAGAATCTTTTCTCTATAAACCGCATTTACATCACTGTTCAAAAATGAAAAAGTAAATTCTACTCATCTATCCCCCAGTAGATTTTACTTCT
>NZ_CAUTEG010000137.1:0-4942 GCF_963537195.1 Oribacterium sinus
ACAGCCCAGCTTCCTCCTGATTTTCTTCCCGTTTTCCTCCTCGTACTTCGGAAAATAGGCTTCATTTACAGTTTCACGCTCCACTTCCTCATAGGAAAATTCTCTCTTTTCCCCGCCCTTTCCCTGTACGGACAGTTTTACAGGAGTCTCCGGGTCTCTTCCGAAGGCCCAGCCCTGAATATGCAGTTTTCCTTCTCTGACTAAGGCAATATCAATCTTTGCTCTCATTTTCTCTTACACCTCTTCCGAAGAACTTTCATCTTGTACAGGCTGTTCCGAGGAACTAACTTCGCCGCTTGCTTGTTTCGAAGCACTGCTTTCGCCGGCATCCTGCCCCGGCTGTTCCGAAAAATTCAATCTTTCTTCCTCCACTACCAGCGGTCTCTTCATCACCCTTTGGTTGATGGAAAGAATATACTCTCCCAAAAGTCCGATAAAAAAGATTTGCACAGAGCCCAGGAAAAGCATTCCTATAAGCATAGGTGCCATACCGGCAGGGAAACGATCCCACCAGATCAACTTCATAATCAAATACAGTAAGCCAAAGAGCATGGAAAGACCGGCGCAGATTCCCCCGAAAAATACCGCAATTCGAAGTCCCACCTTGGTATAGCTGGTAAAGCTCAGCATGGCTGCATCATACAGGGTATAGAAATTGTTATGGGTAACCCCGGCCCGGCGCTTGGGCTGGGTATAGGGGATATCCTTTCTTCTGTATCCAAGCTCCGCCACAATCCCCCGAAGGAAGGGGGTGGGATCGTCCAGAGATTTCATCACGGAAATAAAGCCCTGATCGTAAAGACCGAAGCCGGTAAACTGACTGATTTGATCCACGGAAGACATTTTTCGAATCAGCTTATAGTACAGGCTCCGAAGGGCGTACATGATTTTTGATTCGTTGCTTTCGGTCTTAACCCCGATTACAATGCGGTAGCCCTCCTCCCAGGCATGAACGAAGCGGGGAATCATTTCCACCGGATCCTGAAAGTCCGCCGCCATCAAAATGGTGGCATCTCCCGTACTTTGCAGCATGGCATAGTAGGGGGAATTAAATTGGCCGAAATTCTTAGCATTAAAAATCGCCTTAATCCCCTTATCCAGCTTACAAAGCCCCCGAATTTTCTCTCTGGTTTTATCGGAGGAATCATTGTCGATAAAAAGAATTTCGTATTGATACTCCGGAAGCTGCTCCTTAAAGCAGAGCCTGAGCGCATTGGCCAAGGGAACTACATTTTCCTCTTCGTTATAACAGGGAACAACGATACTAATGGTTTTTTTCAAAAGAAACCTCTTTCTAAAATGCCCGTTCTGCTTAGGGGCATCTTCTAAATTTCCATATATACAGCCACCTTAATGGCTCTTCTTTCCTTCATATCATAGAGGGCATCCGGAATTTTGTCCATGCCGTGATAGCGCTTTGTAAGGAAAATGCTTGGATGGAAGCCGGATTCCTGCACCTTCTCCAATACCCATTCCAAATGCTTTCTGCCCCCCTTGGAAAGGGAAAAGCGTAGAGTCTTTCCGGCCATGCCCTTTCCTAAGGAAAATTTCGGAAGCAACAGTCCGTCTATGGCCTTCTTCCGCTTTTTCTTTTCTCCCAGAGAAAGCTCCATATCCTGCCCCGCCATTTCCAAGGCTTCCACATCCTCCTCGGAGCCGAAGTAGGCTACATTGCTGACAATGCCGGTGCCATATTTTACCATGTCCAGGGCCTGCGCCAGGGCATACTCATCTCCACCGCAGATGAGAACCTTATCCACGCCCTTTCCTTCCGTTTCCTCCCAGATGGCATTGACAATAGGGGAATGGGTGGAGTTTGCTAGAGGGTGCTTATCCTTAGGGAGAGTAGCCTTACAAGTCTTATAGTCCAGCACCACTACCGGGCAGCTTTCCGAAGAAAGGCTTTCCGCCAACCTTTTGCTGTCCTCCCGGCTTCCCACTGCAAAAATCTTCTTGGCACCCATAAGCTTTGCGGCAAAGACAGCCCCAAGGCCGATAGCTCCTATTCCCAGTACACAAACCGTATCCCCTTCCTTAACTTCCGCTTCCTCCGCAGCGGTAAAGCCGGTTTGCAAAACATCCACAGAAAGGAGGGCATCCTCCAAATCCATGCCCTTTGGGATTTTCCCAAGGTTTTGATCTGCATGGGGAAGGTAAAAGCACTCCTGAAAGGCTCCGTCAATGGATTTTCCCAAGCTATGGGCGGAAAAGGGATACCCCGCATGGGCTTCATTTTCCAAAACCTCAGGACTCCCCCAATCCGGAGTAATGGCGGAAATCGCCACAATCTCCCCCTCGGAAAAGTCCTTCACCTCCCTCCCTTTTTTCAGGATTCTGCCAATGCACTCATGGCCCAGGGTAAGGTCTTTTCTTTTTGGAGAGCCCTGCCAAATGGTATGCACATCACTGGTACAGGGGCTCACTAAGACAGGGGTAATCAATACCCCATGCTCTTCTAAAAGCTTAGGCTCTTCCTTTTCGATAAAGGAGACTTTCCCTCTCCCCTCCAGTACAAAGGCTTTCATTCGCATTTCCTTTCTATAACTTATTACTGCTTACTATTACTTACTATTACTTTTCCTACTGCATACAGCTCGTTGTTTCTTGCTCTTTCTTGTCGGCGTTTATCCTATAGCTTCCGTCTATCAGGGGGGCAAATCATCCTGAAAAGACAGTCTATAATTCCTCTATCTTCTCTCCCCTTAAGGCCAAAATCCTGGGGCAGGGGCGTAAATCTCTTCGAATAATTCCGGCAATTTCCTCCGTATAGCCCGGCGCCACAATCAAAATCTCCTCCACAGGCTCCTTTTGAAAATGACTCTTATCTACAATGGGAAGGTGGGAGGCGGGGCTGTATTTTCCCTGTTTAAAGGGAGCGGAGTCAATGATATAAGCCACTTCCTCCTGTAAAGCCGTAGTGGAAAGAAGGGTTAATCCCTGGTGGCTGGCACCCCATACCGCCATTTTCTCCCCCTTCTTCCTAAGACCTTCTAAATGCTTTTGGATGTCTTCTTGGATAGCCTTCTCATTTTCCAAAATCGGCTTAATATCCACCTTCTGTCCCAATGAGCGGAAGGTGGTACAGCTTTCCTTTTCCCTCTTTTCCAACAAAAACTCTATGGTATCCCGGTTGATAACCCTGCTTTCCACCAGGGAAAAGCCCTGATCCTGTACCAGACTCAAAAGACTTTCCTCACTGTAGTTGGCAATATGGTCTCTAAGTAACTCATAATAGGAACGATGGTCCAAAATATACTGAAAGCTGGGCACGGTGAGGAGAAAATACCCCCCCATTTTCAAATGCGCATAGGCAAAGGAGAGCATTTCCCCGGGATTGGGCTGGTGCTCTAAAAAGTTAAACTGCACCATGGCGTCTAACTCCCCCTCTACCGGACGGGTTTTTCCACTTTGTAAATGCTTTCCTGCCATATTTTTCAGCTCGAAGCCTGCTTCCGGAAAGCCCTGATACAGGGAAAGCCCTGCTGCCTGCCCCTTTTCCACCAGCTCCTTTTTATGCTCAATCCCTAGCACATAGGGTTCAATACGGGAGTCGCTTTCCACCCCGGACCACATGGCCAGAAACTCTCCTGCTCCGGCGCCCAACTCTAAAATCAAAGGTCTCTTTTCTTCCTTTTTTGCCAAAAAAGAGAGAAGCTTTTGATACTCTTCCTCTCTCAGGGCTTTCATAGTGCTGCTGCCACCCCCAGCCCGAATCACATCCTTGTAATAGGGAACCGCTTCCGTATCGAATTGCACAAGACCGCAGGACCTGCATTGGCAAAGGGAAAGATCCATCCCCTTCTCCGTAGCCAGCTCTTCCCTTGTGGGAAATTCCTGAGCAGACTTAGGCATATTATGAAAAACAGCCAGTTCCTCCAATTTTTCTCCACAGGCTAAACATTTTTTCTCTGCCATGCTTTCCCTCATTTCTATATACTCTTCTATATACGCTTCTATAATACTTTTCTACACATTTTTCTATATACTTTTCTACATACTGTTCTACATACTTTTCTATATACTTTTTTATATAGTTTTCTATACTCTCTTCTGATAAAAGTGTTGATATAGCTCTTCTATTCCCTGCTGAAAGGAGATTTTCTCTTGGAATCCTCTATCGTATAAGTCTTTTACAGAAGGCTTTAAATCCACAGGCCCCTCCGCATTGGAAGCCCGCTCTCCGAATCGGAGTAGAGAGGAGGACCTGCTTAAGGTCTTTCCTTCTTTCTTTTCTAAAAATGCCTTGCCAAGACTCTCTATTTCCAAAACATAGTCCTTTAAAGGGCGACTATCCTGACTGCAAAGGTCATAAGTACCGCTTCCGAGTCCTCCCTCCAGCAGGAAGGCTATGGCTCTAGCCAAGTCCCTTGCCTCCATAAAGTTCCACATTTGACTGCATGGGCTTAAATCCATGGACTGTCCTGCCAGTACCGCCTGTACCAAGGTCTGTACCAGGGTGCTTTCATGGTCTCCTATACCGTAAACCGAAAAAATACGAAGGTCTAAAAAGGCCATTTGGGGCTCCTGCTCTTTCCCTTGCTTGGTCTTTTCCGTAAAATCAAGGGGTTTTCGCTCCTGCTCTTGAAAGCTATAACTTTCTTCCCCTTTTCCACCGGAAAGTCCGTAGCGGGAAAAGCTAAGCTTTGCCTTTCCATAGGCACTCACCGGCTCCGGATTTTCCCTTGTACCTCTGCCATATTCCGCCTGAGAGCCTGCAAAGAGAAAGTACTTCACACCGGTTTGAAGCCCCCATTGGTAAAAGCCCTTACTCATCAAAAGGTTTTGTTCCTGAATCTCCGGATTTTCTCTTCCCTTGGAGCCTACACCGTCCCAGGCAAAGTGGATAATGGCATCCAAGTCATTTGGGACTAGAGACGCTAAAGCAAAGCCATCCCGGGAGAAGGCAGCTTCCCGGGAGAAACTGTCTTCTTGTTTCCTGATG
>NZ_CAUTEG010000138.1:0-4907 GCF_963537195.1 Oribacterium sinus
GTTTTCAATTCGTTTTGGGTATTCATCCTTCTAAGTTTCCTTTTTCTGTTATATTAAACTAGATATCGCACGCTTTGCGAGCGATACTCGTTAAGAATAAAAGGGGCTGTAAAAAATCATTTTGATCTTTACAGCCCCTTTTAAATTCTTTATCGTACTGCCTCTGCTTCCTTTTTTGCATCAATGGCAAGCTGTAAACATCCCAGTATACCTTGATTGTCATTTAAACTGGCAGGGACGATATAATGGTCTAAATCTGCTAATTCTTTGGTTTTAAGATAGTCATTTAACTGGGCGGCTACTTCTTTACGAATCAAAGGGAAGAGCTGTTCCTGATGCATTACCCCGCCTCCCAGAATAATTCTCTCCGGACTGAGGGTTAAGATTAGGTTACATAGAGCCTGACCGATGTAGTAGGCTTCAATTTCCCAAACTTCATTTTGATTTACAAGTTCAATGCCTTTCTTTCCGTATCTTTTTTCGATGGCAGGGCCTGAGGCCATGCCCTCAAAACAATTTTTGTGGAAGGGACAGTTTCCTGCAAAGGAATCCTTTGGATGGGGAACTAAGAGCATATGTCCAAGCTCCGGGTGCAACATACCGTGCAGTAATTTTCCGTTACTGACAACACCTCCACCGATTCCGGTACCTATGGTTAGGTAAATGGCATTTTCCACACCCTTACTGGAGCCGAAGGAAATCTCTCCCAGAAGAGATCCGTTTACATCCGTATCAAAGCCCATGGGAATGGATAAAGCTTCCTGTAAGGTGGGAAGCAAAGGATAGTTCTGCCACTTGAGCTTCGGGGTGCTGGTAATATAGCCATAGGTTTTGGAATCTTTATGTAAATCGATGGGACCAAAGCAGGCTACACCCAGGGCGACAATGTCTTTATCCTTAAAATAATCGATGATTTTGGGAATGGTCTCCTCCGGGCTCAATGTGGGAATGGAAACTTGCTCAATAATCTTTCCGTTATCCTCGCAAACGGCACAAATCATCTTAGTTCCACCGGCTTCTAGGGATCCGTAATACATGTATTTACCTCGCTTTAATTCTGAACAAGAAACCCGAATATAATTTCGGCTTCCTTGCTTATGATGGAATGCAGAAAACTCTACAATTTCTTTTCCCTTCAGTGTATAGAATGCTTGACAAAAATGCAATGTCTATTCCCTTTTTCTTTTGATTATCCATGCTTTTTGTATAAGTTGAATATTTTATTTTATTAAATAGAAACAAAGTGTATCCTCTGTTTCACTTTTCCTTGTTGCTTATTTTGCTTTAGGGTATAATGAGGAAAATGTTCCAAAGAAGAAAAGAGTTAGTTTTTCAGGCATCTTGGAAGATGAGCGCTTGGAGAGGTCAAGTCTTTACCTTCTAGAAAAGCTATAATAGAAAGGGATATCAGTATGGGGAAGAAAAAGGAAACGGGTAGCAAAGAGCATAAAACAGATAAGATGAAGATAGAAGAATGCACCGAAAAGAGGCTGAGAGCATTGGAGCCCAATGCAGTGAAAACGAAGGTAACGAATACGGTAGAGGAAGTTCAGGATGACTATATTACGGCTTATCAGAACCGTCTGGCTACCCATATGGATGAGTTGAAATGGCTATATTATGAGCTGTATAGAAGCAATGAACAATCCTTTCAATATTTTCTTTCTCTTTTGGATAAATATGCCAGAGAACGGTCTCCTGAGCTTAGAGCATTAGACCAAGAAAGAATGAGAAAGCCCCAGTGGTTTAAAGGAAACAACCTTATCGGAGTTCTTTTATATACCAATTGCTTCGGAAAAGACTTAAAGGGCGTGGAAAAAAGGATTCCTTACCTTAAGGAATGTGGCTTTAATTATATGCATTTGATGCCTATTCTGGAGAGTCCAAAGGAAAAGTCTGACGGGGGGTATGCGGTATCCAATTTCCACAAGGTTCAACCGGAATTGGGAACTATGGATGATCTTAAGAGTTTATGTTCTGTCTGCCATGAAGAAGGAATCAGTGTTTGTTTGGATTTTGTCATGAACCATTGCTCCGAGGAACATGAGTGGGTAAAACGTGCCAAGAACGGCGAACAAGAATTTCAGGATCGTTTCTTTATGTTTAATGACTGGGGGCTTCCCAACGAATTTGAACGTACGGTTCCTCAGGTTTTTCCGGAGTCCGCTCCCGGTAATTTCACCTATTGTGAAGAAGCGAAAAAGGTTGTTATGACTACCTTTTATCCGTATCAGTGGGACTTGAATTATGGGAATCCTACGGTTTTAAATGATATGTTGGAAAATATGCTCTTCCTGTGTAATCAGGGAGCGGATGTTTTCCGCCTGGATGCGGTTCCTTATATTTGGAAAAAGCTGGGTACAAACTGTCGAAACCTTCCGGAGGTACATACATTAGTTCGCATCTTCCGTATGGCGATGGAAATAGTGGCTCCCGGTGTATTGCTTTTGGGAGAAGTGGTAATGGAGCCTCAAAAGGTAGTTCCTTACTTTGGAAGTCTGGAGAAGCCCCAGTGTCACATGCTGTATAATGTTACCACTATGGCATCTACCTGGCATACCGTAGCTACCCAGGATACCCGTTTGATGCAGCATCAGCTGGGACAGGTCTTTGCCCTTCCGAAGGACATGGTATTTCTGAATTACCTTCGTTGTCATGATGATATCGGTTGGGGACTGGACTACGCTTTCCTGGAGCAGTTTTCCATTACGGAGATTCCGCATAAAGCCTTTTTAAATGCTTATTTCAGAGGCTTTACGGAGGATTCCGATGCAAGAGGAGAGCTGTACAATGATGATCCGGTACGGGGAGATGCCAGACTCTGCGGTACCACCGCATCTCTTTGCGGATTGGAAGCGGCTGCCTATGAAAAGGATGAGCATAAAATCAAAGAGGCTTTGCAGCTTGACTTAATGCTCCATGCCTTTTTGCTGAGTCAGTCCGGTATACCGGTACTTTATTCCGGAGATGAGATTGGACAGGAAAATGACTACAGCTATCATGAGGATGATATTAAAAAAGTGGATTCCCGTTATCTTCATCGTGGAAATTTCCCATGGGAAAAGGCGGAGAAGAGAAAGAAAAAGGGCAGTATAGAAGAAAAGATTTTCACCGGTTTGAAGGAGCTGGAGGATTTAAGAAGAAAGCATAAAGCATTTTCAACCATGGCGGATACTTGGATAATTGATACAAAGAACATCCATGTCCTTGCCTTTGGAAGATATTATGAAGGAGAAAAGATTCTTTGCTTCTACAACTTTGCCAGATCCGAGCAGGTGGCCTATGTGTCCGAAGTGGAGGATTATGTGGATCTACTTTCCGGAAAGTCCTGTAAAGCAAGAGACCTTGTTCTTCCTGCCCATGGATTTTTGTGGTTGAAAACCTCCTTTGTCTAAAGAGGAAAGTTTATGAAGATACTGGAAGGACTTTCCGCCTTTTCAGGCATTGCCATGGGACCGGTACATTTTAAAAGGAAGCTTCAATTTTCCTACCTGAAAAAATCCGGAGAAGGTATAGAGGAGGAAAAAAGGAGGGGAAAAGAAGCCTTTTTAAAGTCAATAGCGAAGGAAGAGGAATTTTATCAAAAGGCTCTTTTGGAAATGCAGAATGAGGATGCAAAGATATTTTCGGTTCATGCGTTGATGCTTTCCGATGAAATTCTGCAAAACAGTGTATTTAGCTTGGTACAAAAGGGTCATACCATGGAATATGCGGTGAAAAAAGCCTTTACTAAACAGGAAAAGCTTTTTCGGCGTATGGAGGATCCATATTTTCGGGAACGTGCGGAGGATATGCAGGATATTCTGAACTTGATGCTTTCTATTTTAAGCGGAAAGGAAGTCGCAACCAAGGAAGAGCCTTGTGTTTTATTGGCAGAGGACCTTGGGCCATCGGACACCATTCGTTTTCCGAAAGATAAGCTGTTGGGATTTATTACGGAGAAGGGATCCTTACAAAGTCATACGGCGATTCTGGCGGCATCCTTGGGAATCCCGGCTTTGGTACAATGCAAGGGACTGAAGGGCATAGAAGACGGAGAATACTGTATTATTGACGGTGAAAAAGCGGTGGCTTATTTTTCTCCTACGGAGGAAGTGCTGGCTTATTACCGGGAGCTTATGGAAAAAAAGAAAGAAGAACGGCAAGAGCTTGAAAAACTGAGAGATGAGGATTGTATCAGTTTAGACGGAAAGCGCATAAAATTATATGGCAATATGTCGTCTCCGATAGATGCCAAAAAGCTGCTAAAATCCGGTGCTGAAGGAATCGGTCTGTATCGTACGGAATTTTTATTTTTAGAGGAAGGCAAGCTTCCTTCCGAGGAAACACAGTTTCAAAGCTATCGGGAAATCCTGGAGGAAATGAAAGGAAGAGAAGTTATTATCCGAACCTGTGATTTGGGAGCGGACAAGGTACTTTCTTATCATGCCGGTGCAAAGGAGGAAAATCCTGCTCTAGGTCTTCGGGGCATTCGCTTTTGTCTTATGGAAAAGGAAATGTTCTGTACACAAATAAGAGCTCTATTACGGGCTTCTGCCTTCGGTAAGCTTTCGGTGATGCTTCCGATGATCAGCAGTTTGGAAGAAGTCAGGGAAAGCAAAGCCTTATTCCATAAATGCAGGACTGAGCTTGAAAAACAAGGGATTCCCATGGCGGAAAGAATTCCCTTAGGGGTGATGATAGAGACCCCGGCAGCAGTATTTATAGCGGAGGATCTGGCTAAAGAAGTTGATTATTTCTCTATCGGAACCAATGACTTATCCCAGTATCTTTTGGCAATAGACAGACAAAATGCTATGGTACACAGTTTTTATCATAAAAAACATCCCGCCATTTTGAGAGCTATCAAAGAAGTGGTGGAGATCGGAAGAGCACACGTCTGAACTCCAGTCACAGCGATAGATCTC
>NZ_CAUTEG010000139.1:0-4905 GCF_963537195.1 Oribacterium sinus
CAGCTTCCCTCCGGAGAATTTTTGCAGGATGAAGAGGGAAAGGACATTATGCTGGGGGAGTTGGTTGCAGCTTATTTGCAAGACCCCTATGTAGAGCCGGACTTCTTCCCGGGAGAAACGCCCTATTGGAAGGTGGAACTAAAAATGCCGGAAAGCCTTAAGGCACTGCCTTATAGACTGTCTTACAGTCATAACGCACTGTTTTCGATTTTTCCGAATTGGGGAGATTATTCCCTTACGGCGGTGCATAGAGATTTTGAAGTTTATCATGGACAAGGCATCATTTTGCGACAGCTGGCAAGAAGGAGAAAGCCCTTAAGTAAGGGGGCGCTGATGAACTGGATTGCGGTATTTGGGAAGCTCAGCGATGAAAATGCGGAGGATGCGCTAAAGGCAAACCGGGAAGCCTGGGAAAGAGGCCTTTTGCTTCCGGGACTGGCGGATATTTCCTATCTGGACTGGAGTGGCGGAGAACTGTCCAACCTGGCAAATCTTGCTGCTGCCATGGACTTTATGGCAAATGAGGGGATGCTGAGTTTACTATGGAAAGTAGCCTGCGACGCAGTGGAAGAGTCCCTGAACTCGCCCAGAATCCTGGCCGGAACAGCGGAGATTGTAAAGTTTTTAAGAGATTATCTGGATGAGGTGGTTCTTGCAGTAGAAAAAAATCTTGCTCCCAAAGAAGCATTGGAAATGAAGCCTATCCGCATTTTGGCAGGGAAAAGCGGCTCCTCCAAGGCAGTATCTTATGCAAAAGAAATCCTTGAGAAATTGCTTTCCATAGAGACAGAGCAGATACAGAGTGATAAAAACGCAGGATTAAGAGAAAACTCCGGCCGAAAAGATCATGCGGCTTTAAATGAAGATATAAGCTTAATCAATGATAAAGGCTTAAGAGAGAATCAAGGAACTATAGACAATACATCAAAGAGTAAAACAATAGCTTCCGTAGAGCCCCCTGCTGACTTTGAGAAAGTATGGCTTCCTTTGCCGGAGGGAAAAGAACTTATAGAAGACCATGTTACTTTTCGGGTAAAAGGACTGGAACTTCGAAAAAACGAAAAAGTTTTTCAATTCAACCTGGATTTGCCAGAGGATTCAGACTGTTCCTATCAAGTGGTTATTGCCGGATGGTTATATGGTTTAGCTCACGAGGGGCAGGTTTCAGGAACTAAGATGGACCGTAGGGGAGACCGAAACGACAAAATAGACGCTGAAAAAGAAGTTTGGCTTCATTATGATAAGGAAAAAGGGGAGATTGTAGTCAGCGAATTTAGAAACTGGCGAGGAGGAAATAAATCTCCCTTGGAAGGGGAGGCTACGCCCTATTCCAAACTGTTTTTAAGCTTTGTAGTAGCACTTTTGGCTCAAGATGGAGATAGCATCTACGGGGCAAAGAGTTTGTTTAAAGAATTGGTTCAATCCGGTACATTATCTTTAAAGATAGTGAGAGACATTACAAGACTGCTCTTGAGCTATGAAGAAATCAGTCCTGCAAAGCTTGTACGCATCGTGGAAAAGGAGAGCGAGCTTCTAAGCATTTGCTGGGGTATGCTTTGGGAATGTATAAAAGATGCGGGTGAGAAAACAGCGGAGGCAGGAAAACCGCCTGTCTGGATTAATCGAATTTTAGATATTTGCATTTATTATGGAGCATATTTAAGGGAAGCTGCTAAAAGAGGATCTATTTCGAAAGAAGATGCCCTGTGGCCCGGTCTTTTGGAAATTGCAAACTGCGGTGCGAAGTCTACTGCGGTTAAAAAAGCGAAGGAGCTTGCGGAAATCTTGGGAATCGGCTAAATATAGAGTTAGTAAAGTAAAAAAAGGAGTGTAAAGCATGGAATTACTGGATTACTTGGCATGGAGAAATGATGTTCCCTTATCGGTGTCCCCCTTTAATGAAGTGGACAATGTCATATTTTCCTATTTGTCTTATATCGAATTTGGGAAGTTGCTGGAAAAAGGGGATGGCTTTTTCGATTTAAAAGAGCAGTATGAGCATTTTTGTGAAAAGCATTCCATGGAAGAAATCAAGACCGCAGGACAGTTCACGGAGCGAGCGCCACTATTGCTGCAAAAAATGATGGAGGGAGCGCGTTTTCAGGAAACAAAGGTCGGGTATTATGTGAAGGATTTTGACAAGGACACGGTAAAGCAATTTGCCGCCCTTTGCTTTTTGCTTCCGGATGGCACTTACTATGTTTCTTTTCGGGGGACGGATGAGACCATTACCGGATGGAGAGAAGATTTTCTCATGAGCTGCCAATCGGAAACCGCAGGCTCCAAGGAAGCGGTGAACTATTTCAACAAGGTGGCTAAATCTCTAGAGGGACAGTTTATTCTGGGAGGACACTCAAAGGGCGGAAACTTCGCCATGTATGCGGCAGCCTTTTGTGAACCGGAGCACAAGGAACGCATTGTGCAAGTTTATAACAATGACGGCCCCGGCTTTCGAGAGGAAGTGATTCAGTCTCCGGAATTTCAGGAGCTTTTACCGAAAATTATAACCATTGCGCCTCAGAGCTCTATTATCGGGCAACTTCTGTCCAATCCCGCAAAGCAATATGTGATTCACAGTACGGCAAAGGGCATTTTGCAGCACGATGCTATGACCTGGGAAGCGGAAAAGCATTGTCTGGTCTCTTCAGAACTGGATGAGCTTAGTGAGTACACGAAAACTACTTTGGGAAGCTGGCTGGAAAGCATGGACGATGAGACCAGAGAATCCCTATGCACTACAGCGTTTTCCCTGATTGAAAGTACAAAATCGGAGACCTTTATAGAGTTCTCCGGGAATTTAATGAAAAACATGGAAACCATCTGGAAGGAGATGGGAAAGCTTCCGGAAGATAAGAAAAAAGAAATTATGAATGCTTTAAGCAAGTTGATAGAGAGCAGTAAGCAAGCCGCCGTTTCCCAGATAAAAAGTGGCGGGCAGACGGTGATCAGTCAAATACAGAGTAGCGGACAGGCACTGCTTAGCCAGATGCAAACCGGCAGTCATGCGGCCATTAGTCAGGTGATGGGAAAGACAAAGGAGGAAGGGGAGAAGGTGTAGAGGATAAAACTATCAGTTTTGCTAATTTCTATTTTTTTATATCTTGCCCATCCTTTTTATAACCGCTATAATAATATCAAATCGTGATTTAGTAAATCTGGATTAGATATTTTGCATTGGCGGGAGGTAAAGTGCTTTGTTTATTGGAAGGCAAAATGAGTTAAATTTTTTCAATAACAAATATAATGAAAATGGCGGACAGCTGATTGTTTTATATGGTAGAAGACGTGTTGGTAAGACGGAAACTTTACGAGAGTTTTGTAAAGGAAAGCCCCACGTCTTTTTTTCCTGTACTGAAACAACAGATGCTGTGCAGCTCAGAAATTTTTCGAACTGTATGTTACGAGAGGAAATTCCGGCAAAAAACTATATTTCTAGCTTTCATGATTGGGAAACAGCATTTCGCTCCATTTTGGAGCTTCCTTATGGAGAGGAGAAAAAATTACTGATTATTGATGAGTTCCCCTATATGTGTCATGGAAATAAAAGTATACCTTCTATACTACAAAACTTATGGGATATGGAGCTTAGAGATAAGAATGTAATGCTGGTTTTGTGCGGAAGTGCCATGAGTTTTATGGAAAAGGAATTACTGGCAGAAAAAAATCCTCTCTATGGCAGGGCTACCGGAATCTATAAAATGCGGGAAATGGGCTTTTATGATGCGGCCAAATTCTTTCCGAATTATTCTGCGAAAGATAAGCTGTTCTCTTATGCTATTCTTGGCGGAATACCACATTATTTATGTCAGTGGAATTCGAATTTATCTCTTGAGGAAAATATTAAAAGAAATATTTTGACTAAGGGCTGTATCTTATATAGTGAGGTGGAGTTTTTGCTCCATCAGGAGCTGAGGGAAACGCCAATTTACAATTCCATTATTGAGGCGGTTGCCTTGGGAAATACCAAGCTGAATGCTATTAGCCAAAAGTCTCTTGTTGAGGATACTTCCAAGACCAGCGTGTACCTTAAGAACCTGATGGAACTTGGCATTGTGGAACGAGAATTTTCAGTGGATGCGGGAATAAAAGAACATGGGAATTCCAATAGAGGAATTTATCGTCTGACGGATAATTATTTTCGCTTCTGGTATGCGTTTTGCTTTACGAATTTTTCTCAGCTGGAAGATGGGGATGTGGATGGTGTCTATGAATATTTAGTTAAGCCTATGCTTCAGCAATTTGCCTCCATTACTTTTGAGTCTGTCTGCCATGAGTTTGTTCGGGAAATGCAGAAAAAGAATGCCTTGCCTTTCCGTTATGCCAAAATGGGGAGATGGATGGGAAAGACGACAGTTCGTGATGAGTCCATGCCTAAAGGAGTACGTGTTGCGGAATCGGAGATTGACCTTCTTTGCATTAGTGCCGATGCCAAGCAATACTTGCTGGGAGAATGTAAATTGAAAACAAGTCCATTTTCTTATTCGGAATATTTAGATACGCTGGCAAAGCTTTCCGCCCTTAAAAAAGAAGCGAAGTTCTATTATGCGTTATTTTCGGAAAGCGGATTTGATGAGAAAATCATAGCAGAAGCAAGCGGAAATAATACAATGCTCTGTACTCTGGAGCAGATTGTAAATTACAAGTAATCAGCGAAAAGCATAATAGAAATTTTTCTGGAGTAGTTATGCAAGTTTCAACCAAATTTACCATTGCCTTACACATCTTAAATGCGGTGGAAACCAGTGGGCAGGGAGAGCTTTTTAACTTCCATGAGAAGCCTAACCCCAACTGCCCCGTGGGAAAAAATATTCATAGGATTTTGGATGAGAGTCTTTTGGAAGTGCAGAAAAAGTTTGAAGAAGAACTGAAAGAGCATTCCGTGGCAGAGGTTTATGAGAGGATGGA
>NZ_CAUTEG010000140.1:0-4835 GCF_963537195.1 Oribacterium sinus
ATGCGGGACTGGGGACGCAAGTATATGTCCGGAAGCTTTGAAGAATAAGGCGGAAATACCCTAAAATGAGACTTCACGATGATTTAGCTTTCGCCCCCTCCTTCTTTACTAAAAATCCTATCATCAAAGCAACCGCAATATATCCTATAATCGCCGGAAGAGCTGCTTCCACACCGAAATTACCGCCTGTAAGTAACTTATTTGTGGACTGTATGGGAATGATAATATAGGAATCGTTCCCCATACCATTTACCATATCCCCTATTCCGAAAACGCCGCCGATGATAAGTGTATTCCAGACTGCATGGGCAAATGCCCCCGGATAGATTGAATCTGATTTTAATGCAAATAGGGTAAACATGGCTGCAACCGATGAACCGGCCAAGATTAAAAGTACCAGATCCGTAAGATTAAAGCTTTCCATATTCATGATATGAGCACAGGCAAATAAAAGAGAAGGTAGTATCACTGCAGCTTTTAAGCCTGCAGTTCTCTGCATGTACCGAAAAATCATGCCCCTGAAAACCAGCTCCTCACAAATTCCTGCAGTAATCCCAAAACTAAATACGCCTCTTATCAAAGATATCCAAAAACTTCCCGGCTTTGCAATGTAAGCTTTACCGGGCAATACATAGGCATAAAAAGCCAGAACGATAAGCGGTAGGGCTATAGAGATAAGGAGCAACTTTATATCCATCTTTTTGAGTTTTAGTCCTAGATCCTCTACGCTCATTTTTAGTAGCTTTGATGATGCAAAGTAAGCAAGGGCAATGGTAACCGCAATCCTTACAAAAGCCGGTACGACAAGGCGTAAATACTGACCGGAAAAGTATTCTTGCACTAAACCTTCCGCAATAGCACCGATTATTAGTACCAGGATGGAAAGCACTATGACTCCTATATTTTTTCCTATTAACTTTATTGCTTGCATGGGATAATCTCCAAATCATATAAACTTAGTATGAAATTTTATGCCTTCTCCATTTCCATAAAAAGAGCAGTTAAAGCCCTATAATCCAGATACTGCACTCCTTCCTTTCCCTCCTGAATCATGCCTGCCAGCCTACTCTTATAATAACAGTCCATCGCCTCTTCTAAAGATAAATGCAACTCTTTTGCAATATTCTGTATCAATCTTTCTTCAAGACTTTCTTGATAAAACTGCTCTAAAGCTTCCTCTGTCATGGTGTTAACTCCTCTGCTAAAACAAATTCTAAAAGTTCATCAATTGATCTTTGAGAAATAAAAGCAATCTGGTCATAATTGGGATAAACACGAATTTCCTTTATCGCTCTTTCTTTATCCCATATCCCCTGATGGTACATATCAACCACTCGAAAAACTTTATCATTTGCAACTTTTCCAATAATAATGTCAAATTGCAAATAATCCTTTTTCCCCTCACGACAATTACACACAAAATCAATCCAAGAGTCCAAATCCTCTCCGAAATCTTTCACATTAAAATCTGTTTTATCCAAACTAAGCTCATAGCTATTAATAATCGGTCTTCCTGTCATTAAATCCGCTCTTCGTTTTGCCCACTTCTCTGCCTGTTCTTTTACCGTGGTCACATAAAATCCGGAACCAAAATCCAAATTCCGAAGGCTATGTTTTACATCAGGATTTTCTACATGCTGATTTGAACCATGATATACTATCATACTATCACCTCTTTTTGGGCAAGATATTCTTCAATATCTTTCACAACAAAATCAGTACTCTGTGTATGTAAAATATCATAATTCGGAACCAGGTAATGATTAAGACAGCCACTCTGTTTTAAAGCAAGATATACCTGTGCAGGCGTCTTCCTCCAACGGTTTGCGCAGGCATGAATCATATAAATAACAAAAGAAAAGATTTCCGAACGCAAAATTCCCTCCTTCAATCAATTTACAAAATAAGATAATAAAACATAGAAACTATCGTAATAATACTACCTAGTATACATTCTTTAGTGATGTTTTGAACACTTCGTTTTTTTCACTTCAATGTTCTTAATACTTCCACAACTTCTTTTTAGAGCTTTTCCTTTAGGGAACTTTTCTATACTAATCAGTAATAGGAAGTTCCCTAAAGTTCAATGCATTTTCCTATCTCTTTCATTCCCGGCTACTCAACATTTCTGCAATCTTCTCAAAGGTATTTCCGTTTCGAATCGTAATTTGCTTGTAGAAATCCTGCTTCATGAGTTTTTTATGGTAGGTAGTTTTTAGATATTCCGCCTCATCCATTTTCCCCCAAAACACTGCCTGTTTCCCGACATATACTTTCTCATTGTAAAATGTAGAGTTCTCTATAAAGTGGAGAATTCCGGATTTATCCATACCACAGGAATAAAACAAAACATCTCTTCTTGCCAGCTCCTCTTCCCACCAATCCGGTAATTCCGCTTGTTCTTCCAGATACTCTTCTTTGGTAAGTAAAGCAAAGGGAATTGAAAAGTCATAGTTTCTATCTAAGACTTTTCTTATTTTGGAAATGCAAGTTTCACGACTTTCAGCACTGCTAAAAAACAGATTGCCGCTGTTGATATAGGAATCAAGATTTTCAAAACCTGCATTATCCAATAAGGCTTTTAAATCCGTCATAGAAACTTTATTTTTCCCACCCACATTGACGCCTCGAAGGAAAAGGATATAGCGCAAGGAATTACCTCCTTAAATTTAGTGTTTTTTCTTCCACAACGAACCCAGCAAGATACCGATTGCGGAGATTATCACTCCGGCTACAATCATTCCGAAATCCGGGGCATTCAGCTTGTTGAAAGCAATATTGTTTGCCATTTTAAATGTACCATATTCAGCAAGCATATACATTAGGCCAAAGAAAAGGGTAGATCCCCATTTTCCTTTTCCAAAAAAGTCATTTTTCCCAATCAGCACGGACTCAACAAATGTTGTTACCGGAAGGATAATCCAAAGGAACATCAAGCTGTAGCCCATAGCATCACTTCCACTTGTAAAAAACCAGAACACTATCATGGCAAGTGCCCAAATCAACAGATAAGAAAGTATGATAATGATTTTATTTCTAATATCATGTTCCATGCTACTGCACCTCCCTAGCATTTTTATTGTAGGGAAAATGCCCCCTGTCGTCCAGCAAATGGCTTTTACATCACTTATAGTGTGTCAAAATCCTTTTACATTGTCCTTTTATTACTTTAATTTACCGCTAATCTCTTTAAATACTTCTTTTTTGATCTTCCAAATCCCTGAATAGGGTTGTTCAGCATAGGTCTTATTTCTATTTTCATATAGATAAACGACCTCCGGGTTCCCTTCCGTATTGTTATAATAAAAGCTAACAGTCAGAAAATTTTTAATGTTTACAGGCTGATCATGAATACTTTTTCCTCCTGTATCTTTGGTATTTTCTTTGATGTCATTCACGATTTTAGCTATTTCATCCTGTTCCGTGATTTTCACAGTAGTTCCGGAAGGATTTTCCGTGATTTCAATTTCTGTTATTTCCTTTGCCTCCGGCAGGCTGATTTCCTTCTTCGCTCCGCAAGCTGTTAAGGCAAAAATAAGAATAACAGCTAAGGTGATTCTCATAAACTTTTTCATGTTTTTTCTCCACAAGTTTACTTAATTCTCTTTAGAATATCTTCAACAGACGGCAGCTGCTCTTCCAGGGCATTCGGAAGACTGCTCGTAACTTTATACTCACTCACACCAATCGGCTTTGAAATGTCCTTTAGGGAATATTCTGCAACCAAATTATTCTTGCTTTTGCAGAGCAGTAAGCCGATGGACGGATTGTCTTCCTCTTTCTTTAGGATTCCATCTACTGCAGATAGGTAAAAGTTCAGCTGACCGGCATATTCCGGTTTGAAATCTCCTGCTTTCAACTCGATAACTACATAACACCGCAGGTTCAGATTATAAAACAATAGGTCAATATAAAAATCATCGCCCCCGACATTAAGATGATACTGATTGCCTAAAAAAGCAAATCCTGTTCCAAGTTCCAGCAGAAGCTTCGTGATATCTCGAACAAGCGCCTGCTCAATATCTCTTTCCAACATCTCCTCACGGAATGGGATAAAGTCGAACACATACGGATCTTTCATGGTCTGCGCTGCCAACTCACTTTGCGGTGATGGCAAGCGGCTCTCAAAATTAGAAACCTTATCAACCAGCACCTGCCGCTGATATAGTCCGCTTTCGATTTGATGCACCAGCACATTGCGAGACCAGCCATTCTTTGCCGCTTCTTTCATATACCATATATGTTCATCTGCACTCTTCAGTTTATCCATCAAGGCAATATGATGATACCAAGTTATTTGTGCAAGTGCCTCTTGCACAAATTCTCTATCTGAAAAACGAGCAGCAAATTTTGCCATATACTTTAGATTGCGAACAGAGTAACCTTTGCTTTCCGGGAACGCCATACGAATATCGGACGCAAGGTTATCAATAAACTTGTTTCCCCAAGTTTTGTGCTCGTTAATGACACAACCGATGTCATAATATAGGAGCAACATATCTGCGTTTACATGAACAGCTGCCCGATACTGCGCACTCGTAATTTCACTCTTTATCTTCTCAACAATGGAGATATACTCCGACGAATTCATTAACACTCGCTTCACCTCACTTTCAATATAATCCATGTTTTTTACAATAATGCGTTGATTCTCGCATCCTTGCTCTTGATATAGTCCCTATCAAATCGCTGAACTTTTGGCAGCAGGACCGCTCAGCCTACTGTAGAGGCATTGTCAGCTTTCATTAAGCTACTTTTTGCCTTCTTTGTCGCATGAACCAACAAAATAGCAGCAACTATACATATTACTTTGGATGCATTCCCTATAATTACAT
>NZ_CAUTEG010000141.1:0-4789 GCF_963537195.1 Oribacterium sinus
TCCCGGGACAGCTGTACTTTGCACCATATTTCCACCGTAGGAAATGGCATTGGAAATATTAAACATAGGGTTTTTACATCTTCGATGCACCCAAAGTGGAATTCCAATCCATTCATCCTCATCTTTATAGAAACCGAATTTACTGATAGCATCTACAAGTGTTTGGACTGAGGCAGAGTCTGATAGATATTTATTAGATACCCCATAATGCTTTCCTAACATAGCGAGGATTGACGGGTCCAAAGTAAGTACCGGTTTTATCTGAGCAGGATCTCCTACAACCATCACTTGCTTGCTTCTAAAGAGTGCTCCAACAGCGGCCTGGGGAAGTGCCTGCCCCGCCTCATCTACAAATAAGTACCCCAAAGAACCTTCTCCGAGATTTTCACACATTCTTGAGAAGCTGGCAAAGGTAGATCCTATCACTGGAATGACCATATTTATCCAGTTCCATGCTTGACGTATTACTTCCTTCTTCTCTAAGTATTCCTTCTGTCTACTCCAGATACGATATGCAGCTTTTATGCTTTTTCTATTTTCATATAAAAACTGCTTTCTGACTTTTAATGCCTCAATAAACAGTTCTGACTGCAATACTCTGTACTCTTCATCAAACCATGGATTACTTAATTGAAGTGCATCATATTCTTTATACATATCAAGTCTCTGAACCGGCTTTCTCTCCAGCTCCATAGAGAGCGCATTAATCTTGTCAGATAGTGCTCTGATTTCCTTATTTCCTAATTGAATAATGCTGTCATTTTCTTTTCTCTTACAAGATAGCTTCTCTTCATTTTCTTTCAATGCTTTTGTAATACGTCTTTTGCCTTCCTTCAAATTGGAATATTCCAAATTCAGCTCTTTTTCTTTTGCTAATAGTTCTAACAGCTCCTCAGAAAAACAACGCATTTTTTCTTTAAACTCTTTTTTTGCTGCAAACTGAAACCACGAGGGTTTTTGCAGTTGTAATGCTTGTATAGCTTGATGAATATTCTCTTTCTCTTTAAGAATTTTTTCAATATGATTGGAAAAGCTAGCCATCTTACCTTCTATATCGGATGACTCTTGTTTTATCTTTATACTGTCCGCATTGTTCTTTTCCTTAAAAGCTTTAAACTCACATTCTAGTTCTTTTCTCTTTTTCTCAAGCTTGATGCATTTAAACTCTATTTCTTTTTGTAGAAGTAAAAGTTCAGCATGATTTTCCGCTATTCTTTGTCTTTCCTCTTTGTATTTACATTGTTTCCGATATTTTTCTAAAAACCGAGCATAAACATCGCTACTGGACTCATAAGCATTATATAAGTAGTTTTCCACATGTTTTAATGCCGTGATAATGCCGCTCATATTTTCTTTCTTGCCACCCTCTAACGAAAACAATCCCCAATGTTTTTCATCTTCATAAGGTATAGCTTTCGGCACTTCAATATAGTTCCCTACCTCCTTCTTTATCCATTCCATAGAAAGCTTCGCGTTTGATATTTCCCAAAAATAATCTGCATCTCGCAATTTATCCACAAAGGATTCATCTACCTTATTGATGAGTGGAAGTTCTTTTACTATATTCTGAACTGCACCATTGTTGGAACTTGCGACAATAATTTCCTTCTCTGCTATTACGCTTGGCATCACAGCAATATAGGCCTTGTCATAATAATTCAACCTATCCATTTTACTGAGATCTTTATCTGCTAATTTTGCAATTTCATATGCCTGTTCAACAAGCAATTCTGCAAAGACATCTTTCAATAAAGTTGTCTTCCCTGTTCCGGGAGGGCCGTTTACACTTCTGATTTTCTCATTGCTATCTTGAATGGCTAAGTTCACTGCAAGCTGCTGCATCAAAGAAAGTGAAAATTTAGGATTAGCCGGGAATCGTGAAAGAGGATAATTTTTAGCCTGTAAGATTTCTTCAAATGCAGCAGGATTAAAACCCTGTGTATTGGCTTTACTATTCAAATTAATTCTCGATTCATTTTCCCCTGAAAGATAGCACTCTAAATTTCTTGCTTTAATGCTTTTTGCCTTTTCTAAATCATCTACAAAAAAAGAATGCAGATTCGTGGCATCCGTTTCCAAGTTATTTAAGGCTTTCATCCTAGTTTTTTCAGTTTGAATCGAGTATTGATTCAAAAGCTTTGTAAAAGCCTTATTGAAAAATGCTATATAGTCCTCTTCTTCCGGGCAAGCAAAAATGCTGTTGATATTTTCCTTATTTTCCTTTTCAAACTTTAAAAAATCTTTTTCTTGAGGAATACTATTGTTTTGTAAGATATAATAACTGGCTGTGAAAAATGTCATTTCCCCTTGAAGTTTTAGTTCTTTATCAAAATACAAAGCGAAGGAAAACTTATCTCCCACAGATACCTCATCATCTGTCTCCGAAAGATTATATTTCTCTCTTAGTAATTGAATCACAGTGGAAAAGGGATAAGTATTAAAATACAGAACAATTCCACCCTTATCGTTTGATAAATTTTGACCTTGTATTTCTTCGTTAAGCAAAGAGTAATAATCTCTATCTTTAGGAATCTCCAGCTTTTTCAACAAATTGTCATTTAGCTTAATATCTCCCTCAGAGAGATGTTCCACCATAATCCACGCTTCTAATATGTTTTCCCTCTTATCCATTTTGTATTCCCTCGCCTTTTATACTGCCATTATCTTTTAGACTACTATTCAATAAATGCTATGAATATTTTATGTTAGATACTTGATTATAGGAAGTTCAAAATAATAAAGGCGCTTACCATAAACATTCCAAAATCAGCTCTTTATTTCTCAATCTTTCAAGCCATTGTTCTCCTTTATACCCCAAACCATGAATAATTGCAGCCAGGCCTCCTGCCACAGCTCCCACGGTATCCGTATCTTCCCCAAGGTTCACAGCTGCTAAAACATCATTGGCATAATCCTTGCTTATTAGTCCTATCCTTTCATCGTTTTCCTCATTTTCCTCAACGTGACTGATTGCCCACAAAGCAGCTTCCAGGGTGTCCACCACATATCCGGAGGACTTGATTTCTGAAATATCCAGCTGATGAATCCGATGGAGTCTATCGAAAGGCTTGTCGTATTGTAAGGTGGGAAGGATATCCAAAATATTCTCTCCGGTAAGAAGCCTTTTTGCCACATGCACGTAGATTACGCAGGCTTCCTCCGAAATCCAATGCCCGTGGGTGATGGCGGAAACCGCGCGGATTTCTTCATCCGTACATTCCACAAAGGCCAAGGGCAGGATACGCATAAGGGAGCCATTGCCATTGGAACGCTCCCCTTCGCAGGGTTTACCACTGGTCAGTGCCTCGTAGGTGGCATGACCGATGTCAAAAACTTCTCCATTGGCGGTAAAGGCATTTTCATGTAGCCAGGAAAGAAAACGCTTTCTGATGTCCTCGATATGAATTTTCCCGTTATTTTCTTTAAGGCTTTTCAAGGTCGCCAAGGTCATGGAAGTATCATCCGACCAGGTGCCTGCCGGCTGATGATGACAGCCATAGCCTGTGAGGTCCGTGCAAAGGAAGCTACCCCGCTCCTGAAATTCGTAGGGAACGCCAAGGACGTCGCCGATGGCAAAGCCAAAAATGGCGTCATAGAGTTGTTTGTTATTTCTTCTTAAACACAAGTAATCGTTTTTAGTACCAACTGCCATAAAATATACTCTTCCCTTTCCGTATTTCCTCATCTCCCATTTCTTTTTCTTCTTTGGATTTTCCATGTTCACGCACTCCAAGGTATTTATCCTCAGCAGCAATAATGGGATCATACCAATCTGCTTTTAAACTCGCCCACGCAAGCCACTCATGAGAAAATTCTTCCTTTCCACTTTTCATCGCATCTTCGATAAATCTTCTAATATCACATGCAATACGATAGTCTTCAGCTTTATTGGCCAATTCCTTTGTCCGCTGACTTTCCAGGTTTTTCCGCTCACGGATTTCTTCTTTTCTTCTCTGTTCCGCTTCTCTAATTCTTTGTTCTTCTTCCCTACGTTCTCTTTCAATTCTGTTTTCCTCTGATTTGTCATAGAATCGAATCAGAATATCCCCCAGTCGGTCTTCCAATCGTTGGAACTCATTATCACGTAAGTAATTCTTTTCACCAAAAACTATGCGTAATTTCCCATTAAACACATGATCATATTTCCTTATCTGTGGCATTGAAACCCATCTATAGCCATTTTTTAAGTCCTTCTCATACTTCGCAAGCTCCTGAATATCCTTATTAGTCAATTCATGTTTGATTTTATCCTTACTCTCTGCAAACCTAAAACGTACAGAGTCCTTATGAATAGTAACAGAAAGGTCATCATTTATGCTTCCACCTAATGCTTCAATCCCTTTATACAAAGCATTCAAAATAGCTATCGTTCTCTTCGCTCCATTTTCTGATAAATCAGGAAAAAATACCGGCTCACCATCGGGTTTATTTCTCGGATTATAGTATGGGTTGCTTTTTGCTTCTTTTAGCTTAACTCTATAATCCTCCATCATTGTTTTATATTTAGCTAGCACCGGATGCAATCTTGCCCTCTCAACAATCTTTATGGAACATGCCTGCGCAATTACCATAACACGTTCAGCTTCATCAAGATAATCTAATATATCCCTGTATAATCCTTCTTCATTTTCGTCTATTTTAATATCAGAAATACTGTTTTGATTGCTTAGGCTATTTTCTAGCTCTGCTCTCTCTTTAGAAGTTTGCATACTTGCATTGTTTAAGTAAACTGAAACATATTCCAGATTAGATTCAGGTAAAGGTACAATCTCTGCAGAAATATCTTTTC
>NZ_CAUTEG010000142.1:0-4784 GCF_963537195.1 Oribacterium sinus
CCTGCAGTCACCAGCACAAAGCCCTCCGGAACCTGATGCATACCGAAGGTCTTATACTGAAGAAATTGCAGCATGGTAGGCGCCAATGTCTCCGACACCGCATTGATTTCATCCAGAAAGAGGATTCCTTCGGAAATGCCGGTCTTTTCAATTTGTTCATAAACGGAGGCCACAATCTCCGACATGGTATATTCCGTAATGGAAACCTCTCTGTCTCCATACATTTTCTTGGAAATATAAGGCAGTCCGATGGCAGACTGTCTGGTATGGTGGGTAATGGTATAGGAAATCAGATTGATTCCCAGTTCCTCTGCCACCTGCTCCACGATAGCGGTTTTTCCGATTCCCGGAGGTCCCATCAAGAACAAAGGTCTTTGCCTTTCCACCGGAATTTTATAGCAACCGGAGGCATCCTTTTGGTGATAGGCCTTCACCGTCCTTTTGATTTCTTCTTTTGCTTCTTCTATATTCATAAAGTTCTCCTTATAGTCTCTTCGCTTTTTTACTAATCCTTCTCCCTTTGGTACAGCTTCATCGCCCAGAAGGGAACATTGTCATCATCAATATCCTCTCCCTTGGGGAAGACAAAGGCGGTAACATAGGGCGGTGCCTCCTTGGGATAACGCCCCTTCCCATCGGTAAAATACATTAGCCCCTTTAAATTCTTCAGTTCTCCCCGTTTCTGTAAATCCGAAACATAGCGGAAAACCGGGCGGAAGTCCGTTCCGTAGCCTCCCTTTACCGCAAAATTTTTGCTGTATTGTTCTAAATCCTCTACATTTTCCAGACAAATGTCTTTCCGTAATTCATCATCACATTCCAGGATATGTACCTTTACCTTTTGGAAAAAGGCGTCCTTTTGCTTTAAAATGCCGGCAGTTTCCTCCAAAAAGCCCTTAACCATCTCCCCCTTGGTGGAATGAGAGGTGTCAATGGCAATGACCAGCTCCTGCAACTTTCTGCCTTCTCTATACTCGTTTTCCTCGATAAGGGGCATATTTCCGTACTGCTCTAAACCATAGTAATAATAGCCATAGTCAAAGGAATCCAAGTCTACTTCCATCTCTTCTCTATCCACGGACAGCCTCCGGAGAAAATCTCGAAAATCCGTATATTTCTTCTGTTCCAAACGCAAAAACCAGGCCAGACTCCCCTGTTCTTCTTGTTTTTCTTTAGAGGAATGTTCGATTTCCTGCTCCGTTCGTTTGCTAATATCTTCCCATTCCTTAGAGAGATCATCCCTCTTTTTCTTAGCTTCCCGCTCTTCTCTTTTCTCCTGTCCTGGGGGCTTCCGGTTTTCCGCTTTTTTTCTTTCTTCCTGCTTTTTTCCGGAAGAATTCCCACTTTGACTATCCTCTTGCTTGGTTTCCCCTTGGCTGTCTTCTCCCGAGTTTCCCTCTCCCGTGTTTCCTTCGCCTTCGCTCCCCCGGTTTTCGGGTTCTTGATTTCCCGCTTCTTGATTCTTCTCTTCTTTGCCTTCTCCATTAGAGGGCGTTCCACTTTGCGGGGAAGCATCTTCTGATGACTTGCTCTCTCGAGGAGACTTATCCTTATCTTCGGAATTTTCAACCGAAGTATTATCACCACTGTCCTTTTTCTCCCCCTCATTCTCTTCTCCGGAAGGCTTGTCATTGGGCGTAAAATCCTCCGGCAAAGGAAGGGGCGCCCCGTCGCTATCCCCCTCTCCTTCCTGTCCGGGAGCATCCTTTCTGTCTATGACCTTCCAAAATACATGGTCGTCCTTGTAAAACTCCCGTTCTAAGCGTTCCCAGGCATCATAATCCAAATCCGCCTCTTCCAAATACTGATAAATTCGCTCCGCACTTAAGGTTTTGATTTTCTCTTCCAATCTTTGGAAGGTATTCTCCCGATATTCCCCCGCAGGTCTTTTCAGTAAATCCACATCCAAAGAATCCAGCACATATTCCACATGAATATCACAGGCCATGTTCCAAAGTTCTTCCTTCTTATCTTCATTTTTAAACATGTGCCGAAAAAGGCAATGGAGCAGGCTATGCATATAAAGACGATTTAACTTTTGGGGACTTTCCATAAAAAGCTGGAAGATGAACTCGGGATGAAAATGAATCCTCTCCCCCTCTGTTCCCATCCTTTGGGTATTAAAATCCATCTCATAGGGAAGCCTATCCAAAGCTCTTGCCAAATGCCGCATGGAAAGACTTAGTTCATAACGAGATTGATTTAAAATCCTGCTGCCAAGGTCATTTAAACTTCCCTGGGCGGTAGGACGTCTTTCTTCCCTTTTTCCCTTCATTTTCCTTCCTTTCCATACACAATTTCACAAGATTACTATATCCACGAGAATTTCAGTCGATTAGTGAACATTATCCCGCATCATTTCTTCCAAATCATTCTTCCCTAAACTTTTCCTCTTACAAATCCGAAATATCAAAGAACATCTCCTCCTTTTTCTTGGGAAAATGCTTTTCCTGATAAGCTAAAAACAGGGCTGTAAGCTCCGGACACTCCTGCTTCCATAAAAGGGAAATAGCCTTCTCACAGGCCTCCTTAGACAAAATTTCCAAAGATAAATAATAACGAATCCACTCCTCTTCTCCCTCTTCCAAGAGAAAGGAAATGGAGAATTCTCCTTCTTCTTTCAAAAAATGAAGATACTCTTCCTTCGCCCAGTCCAGTAATTCCATAGGATATCGGAGTCTGCAAAGGGCAATCAACACCGCCGCCTCTTTGGCATCATAGCTAGCCCTTTGAAAATGTTTATCATAAAGACGAAAATCTATTTGAGAACGACCTACTGTTTGCCTGTAGCTGTAGCCGCAGCCCTCTATCGTATCGTGAATCTGCCTGGCCATGGTATTTTCCCGAACCTTATCCACATATCCGGGAAAAAGCAGGGCACACTCCCCTTTTTCCATCGTCAGATGCAGAAGAATCTGCCTGTCACTGTCCCCTAAGATATCTCGAAGAATCTGAAAACGTCCCTCTCTAAGCAAATGTACATCTATTTCCTGCAGACTTCTGCACTGCCGGAAGCTGCCGTCATAATACTCTTCAATGCTGTCAAAGAGACGAATATGAGAAAGGTGAACACAGTTAAAAAAGGAAAAACTTCTTAGGGTGTGCACCGTCTCCGGAAGCTCCACCGAGCATAAATCCTCCCTGCCGTCAAAGGCATGGCTGCCAATCACCCGCACCGGAAGCATGAGTCCCGCTTCGTTTTCCACCATTTTCGGAATCAGCAAATGACGGATACGTCCCTCATATCCGGTGATTTCCGCATATTTTCCATTCCTATCTTCTTTATCTTCAAAGAGAAATCCCATACTTTCCCCTTATTCCCCTATATTTCAACACTCTATTTCAGAAGATTTATAATCTCACCCTACATTTTACAATCTTCCCCTACATGAAGAAGTTCATAGCAGACGAGACATTGCACGCAACCCGTGGAATACTCGTTAAGAATAAAAAATCCCATTCGCAGAATTCTAACACAGAATTGCGAATGGGAAAATCTCTTGATTCAATTCTTTATTAAATCTTTCCAACTAAGTCAATTCCGGGCTTTAAGGTCTTTTCTCCCGGTGTCCATCTTGCAGGGCAAACTTCATTGCCATGCTCGGCAACAAACTGGCAGGCCTGAACCTTACGAAGAAGCTCATCCGCATTTCTTCCGATATTTCCGGCACTTACTTCATAGGTTACAATCTTTCCTTCCGGATTCACAATGAAGCTTCCTCTTTCCGCAAGGCTTCCATTCTCCGGAAATACTTCAAAGGCCTTGGAAAGGCTATGGCTGGGATCGGAGAGCATCGGAAAACTTAATTTTCCAATCTTGGAAGATGCATCGTGCCAAGCCTTATGCACGAAATGGGTATCGGTAGATACGGAATAGATTTCACAGCCAATCTTCTGAAACTCCGCATACTTGTTCTGCAAATCTTCCAGCTCTGTAGGACAAACAAAGCTAAAATCCGCGGGATAGAAAAAGAATACGGACCACTTTCCTAAAATGTCCTTCTTCTCCACGGTGCAGAAGCTGTCCTTGTGGTAAGCGTTAACGGAAAAATCCTCCACTTCCTTGTTTAATAATGACATACTACCTCCTTTTTCTATAAGCTGTTACCCCTTATAGATAACAGCGGTTTTAAAATAATAATTATTATCATTATTCTATAGGAGTATTCTATCGTTGTCAATGCAAAAATACAGCTGGCCTTTTATTTTTGCTGTTGCTCTTTTATTTTTGCAAAATAGATTCCGTAAGTTCATCCAGCGTCTTTCCGTAGGCCGGTAAAAAATCCTCCAGAAAAATCCGAAGCTCCGGAAGCTCCTTCGCCAGATTTTCTATGATCTTTTCCGTGGATTGCAAAGCTGTGGAGAATTCCTGATTACCGGCTCTAATTTCCTCTCTACACTTAATCAAGGCGGAAAGCTTATCCGCCGCCTTTAAGATCCTATTTTCATAGGCGGTATTCTCCTCCTCAGCCGGGAAGAACAGTTCCCTGTACGCCCCCTGCATATCCTCCGGCAAGGCCAGAAGCAATCGCTCCTCCGCCTCCTTTTCCACTTCTTTATAGGCGGCGCGAAGAGCTTCCTTTCCATATTTTACGGGAGTAGGCATATCTCCGGTGAGGATTTCGGAGGCATCATGATATAAGGCTCTCAAGGCCAATTTTTCCGGAGAAAGCTTCTTTTCAAGGCGAATATTTCCTATGGTCGCCAAGGCATGGCTTAAAATCGCCACCTCCAGACAATGCTCGGAAAGATTCTCTTCCCTGGCATTTCGCATCAAAGCCCAG
>NZ_CAUTEG010000143.1:0-4607 GCF_963537195.1 Oribacterium sinus
GCAGAAGTAAAATCTACTGGGGGATAGATGAGTAGAATTTACTTTTTCATTTTTGGAGAGTGAAAACTAAGCCCTCTATACCTTGTTTTATGAATGGGGAAATGATACAATTTCCCCATTCTTTTTCTATTCTTATCAGGAGGTTTCCGCGGAAGGCGGGATAATCTGCATATAAGTTTAGAGAGAGGTAAGCTAGAAATATAAAAAAATTTGAAACGAAGGAAAGTATAAAAGAGAGAAGGAAAAAGGGATGCTGAAAATTGCAAAATTCGGAGGAAGCTCCTGCGCCAGCGGAGAACAGTTTCGTAAGGTAAAAGAAATCGTTATGGAGGATCGGGACAGACACTATATTGTGGTTTCCGCACCGGGAAAACGAAATGATAAGGATACGAAGGTGACGGATTTGTTGCTGTCTTTATATGATGCGGTACAGAATAAGTCCGGCGCAGAGGAAATTTTAGAGAAGATTAAAAATCGTTTCCGGGATATTATTTCCGATTTGGATTTGTCCATTTCTCTGGAGGCTGACTTTCAGGAGATTTACGAGAAGCTTCTGGCAGGAGAGAGCAGAGACTATGCCGCATCCCGGGGAGAATATTTGAACGCCAAGTGTATGGCGGATTTCTTGGGCTTTCCCTTTGTGGATGCCAAGGATATGATTTTCTTTTTAGAGGACGGAAGCTGCGATTTTGAAAAAACGGAGATGATGTCCAGAGAGGTCTTAAAGGACTTGGATTATGCTGTAATCCCCGGCTTCTACGGAGCCAATGGGGAGGGAGCAACCATTACCTTCTCCAGAGGAGGCTCAGATGTTACCGGTTCATTGATTGCTGCGGCGGTTCATGCGGATCTTTATGAAAACTGGACTGATGTATCCGGCTTCCTGGTGGCGGATCCTCGCATTGTGAAAAACCCGGAAGTTATCGATTATATCACCTACAGAGAATTACGAGAGCTTAGCTATATGGGAGCCGGTGTTCTCCATGAGGATGCTATCTTTCCGGTGCGAAAAGAAGGGATCCCAATCCAGATTAAAAATACCAATGCGCCGCAGGATCACGGTACCATGATTGTGGCCAACACCCTGAAAAAGCCCAGATTTATCATTACGGGAATAGCCGGAAAGAAGAATTTCTGTTCTATCAACATTGAAAAAGCCATGATGAATGCGGAAATCGGATTCATTCGAAAGGTGCTTTCCGTAATCGAGGAGAACGGTATTTCCGTAGAGCATACTCCTTCCGGTATCGATACCTTAACATTGTTCATTCATCAGGAGGAGCTGGAATCCCATGAACAGAAGGTGTTACAGGGGATTCAAAGAGCAGTGAATCCGGATCTGATTGAATTGGAAGCGGATTTATCTTTGATTGCCGTTGTAGGAAGAGGCATGAAGTCCTCTAGAGGTGTGGCAGGTCGTATTTTCTCTGCTCTTGCTCATGAGTACATCAATATCAAGATGATTGACCAGGGATCTTCCGAGTACAACATCATTATCGGTGTGAAAAACGAAGATTTCAATGCGGCGATTAAGGCGATTTACAATATGTTTGTTTTGTCCGTATAAAAATCTTTCTTATTCATAACGAGTATCGCTCGCAAAACGTGCGATATCTCATTCAGGAAAGACTGGTTTGGAGAGAAAAAAATATCTTTCCTGAATTGCGGGAAGATAAATTGTAAGAAGAGAAAGCGAGGGCTATGGACATTCTTGTCATAGGCGGAGGACCGGCGGGGATGATGGCGGCCATCTATGGGAAAAAGGAGGCCGGAAATCGAGAGGTCGTTCTTTTCGAAAAAAATGAAAAGCTGGGGAAGAAGCTTTTTATCACAGGGAAAGGAAGGGGAAACTGGACCAATTCCTGTGAGGAGAGCGTTTTTATGGAGAAAATCCTTCGAAATCCCCGGTTTTTTATGGGGGCCTTTCGGAACTTTAACAATCAGGATGCCATTGCCTTTATGGAGAAAAATGGCTGTGCGCTGAAGGAAGAGCGGGGAGGCCGCATTTTCCCGGAGAGCAATAAGGCCTTTTCTCTAACAGACGGGATGAAGAAGGCTCTACAAAGGGAAGGGGTAAAGGTCTGCCTGAATAAAAAGGTGGACTCTATCAGGAAAAAGGGAGATGTCTTTCTGATTAAGGGAAATTTTCCGGAGGTGGAAGCCAAGAAAGTTATTATCGCCACCGGAGGACTAAGCTATCCCTCAACGGGATCCACGGGAGACGGCTACGACTTTGCCAAGGCCTTTTCTATAGGGGTGACGAAAACCTATCCCTCTTTGGTGAAAATGGAGGTTTTGGAGGAGGATGTGTACCCGCTTTCCGGTCTGAAGCTAAAGCATATCGGTCTGAAAATCTTAAATGAAAATGGGAAATGCCTCTACGAAAAGACCGGAGAATTATATTTTCAAAAGAACAGCCTATTAGGACCGGTGGTTTTATCCGCCAGTGCAGCCTTAAGTCCGGAGATTTCCGAAGCTCCTATGGGAAGCTATCAAATCGCTATTGACCTTAAGGCGGAAATGGGACAGGAGCAGTTTGACAGCTTTTTCCTAAGAGACTGTGAAAGCAAGGGAAAGGAAAAGCTCTATCAGCTTTTAAAATCATATCTTCCTGCTCAGCTTTATCCCATTTTCCTGAAACGCTTGGAAAAGCAGGGCGTGTCTTTAGAGAAAAAAAGCTCGGAGCTGAAGAAAGAGGAACGAAGGAAGATTTTAAATCTCTTTCACAGCTTCCCCTTTACAGTGCAGGGGCTGGGAGGCTTTCCGGAAGCCATAGTCACCAAGGGGGGCGTGGAAACCAGGGAGCTTTCCAAGAAAAGTCTTGAGGCCAAGAAGGTTCCGGGACTTTACTTTGCTGGGGAGGTGGTGGATCTGGATGCCTATACCGGAGGCTTTAATATGCAAATCGCTATCTCCACCGGTGTTTTAGCAGGACAGTCTGCAGGAAGATCCCTAAAAGAAGAGCAATAAAAAAATAATAAGAAAGCTATAAGAAAAGCTAAAAGAAGAGCTAAAAGAAAAGCTATAAGAAGAGCGGTAAGAGAAAGCTGTAGAGAAGAGACCTTTGATAAGCGTTTGTAAGACAAAGCTTTTCAGAAAAAAAGAAAGGAAGAACACATGCCATACACAATAGCCATAGACGGACCTGCAGGGGCGGGCAAATCCACCATTGCAAAATTACTATCGAAAAGCCTGGGCTTTTATTATGTAGATACCGGAGCGCTATATCGTGGCCTTGCTTATGGAATTGCCGAAAAAGGAATTCCTTTTACGGCGGAAAAAAGTATAGAAGAAGCACTTCCTGCCCTACAGGTGGACTTGGCATACGAAGGGGAAAAGCAAAAGGTTTTTTGTAACAAAGAGGATTGTACGGACTACATCCGTACTCCGGAGCTGGGACAGGGAGCCTCCATGATTTCTCAATACGGCTGTGTTCGGGAAAAACTGCTGGATTTACAGAGAAATGTAGCCAAGGAGCATTCCTGTGTTATGGACGGAAGAGATATCGGTACGGTGGTTTTGCCGAAGGCAAATAAAAAGTTCTATTTAACCGCTTCTCCCGAAATTCGGGCAGAAAGACGTTGGAAGGAGCTTTTGGAAAAGGGAGAAAAAATCAGTCTTGAACAGGTGCTTATGGAAGTAAAGGAAAGAGATCACAGAGACAGCACCAGGGCCATTGCCCCCTTGAAAAAGGCGGAGGATGCCATTGAAATCGATAGCAGCAATCTTTCCATCAATGAAGTAGTGGATAAGATGTTAAGCTATTGTGTGGGAAGTGAGGAATAATATGGAGGCGGTCCTGGCGAAAAGTGCAGGCTTTTGCTTTGGGGTGGAACGGGCTGTGGATGCAGTCTATCGCATTCTTTCCGAGGAAGAGAAGAAGGATGAGTCGGAGAGAAGACCGATTTACACCTACGGCGCCATCGTGCACAACGAGCAGGTGGTAAAAGCTCTGGAGGATAGAGGAGTTAAGCTTTTAAAGACAAAGGAAGAGCTGTCCCGTTTGGAAAAAGGAATTTTGGTGATTCGCGCCCATGGGGTAGGGGAAGAGATTTACAAACTGCTTCAGGGAAAAGATATCGAAATTGTGGACAGCTCCTGTCCCTATGTACGAAAGATTCAGCGTCTTGTGCGGGAGCACAGTGAAAAGGGAGAAAGAGTCATTGTAATGGGTGACCCGGAGCATCCCGAGGTGCAGGGAATCCTGGGCTGGGGAAAGGGCGATGTTACGGCACTAAAAGGCATAGAAGAGGTGGAGGCGCTACCGGATGGTGAAGGGCAGGAAATCTTCGTGGTGGCCCAAACTACTTTTCATATTGATAAATTCAAACTAGTTCTTGCACTTTTTAAAAAAAAGGGGTATCATGTTTCTGTTATCAATACGATTTGCAACGCAACTTTCGAAAGGCAGTCAGAAGCAAAGGAATTAGCTGGACGATCCGACGCCATGGTGGTGATTGGTGGAAGCAGTTCATCTAACACAAAGAAGTTATTTGAGATTTGCCGGGCGATATGCCCAAATACCCAGCTGATACAGACGGTGAAAGATCTTAAATTCAACTCGGATGAAGCGATTCGCAACGTAGGTATCACAGCAGGGGCAAGCA
>NZ_CAUTEG010000144.1:0-4537 GCF_963537195.1 Oribacterium sinus
TGGGCAGTAGGATTTGGCTTGATAACTTTTGTTCTTGCTTGCATAGGAGCATTTGGTGCAACAAGGATACTTAAAAAACATTTTGAAAAAGCAGGAGGGATTTAATCAATCTTTGTTAGTGAGGGAAAAATGGATTAAATAATTGTATTTCGGGCGTTTTACAACACTTCAGAATTTAGGGCAATAAAGAATTAATATTTTAGAAAGCTTAATTATATTGCTATTTTTTGGGGTAAGTGCTAAAAACTATTACAACAGACAATAGCATACGGGTGAAAGAAGCAACTAACAATTTACTTCATTGAGATGACATTGGAAGTTTGGATTATATTTTGGAAGGCAGGATATCTCCAATGTATTTCTACAATAAAGTCATTCGAAAGGGGTGATTCTTATGATTAGTTTCCTTTTGCAATATCCTTATAGTAGAGTATTCATTTTGGCTTTGGTAATTGGACTGATTTACTTTATTTCTCTGAAGAGAACGTATAGCTACGGGCATCGCTGGGGATTGATTAGCTATATAGCATTGCTTGTGTTGATTTATCTCATTCCTCATAGCATAAGCCATAGGGATTTGCCTATACCTCAAATCCTTAAGAATATTGAGTTGAATCCGTTCTTGTTTTTGAGATACAACATGCTATCCAATCTTATAATTGTAGTATCATTTCTTCCCTTACCGAGAGTTCTCTTTTCCGTAGTGAAGGAGAAAAAGAAGGTACTTCTCTATGCGGTATTGATTGGATTTGGTATGGAATGTATTCAGCTTCTTCTGAATATCCTATTCCATTCCCCGATTTTTGTGGTGGATGTTAATGATATTGTCTTGTATACTTTGGCAAATTTCATTGGATATTCTCTGTTCCTTTTTTTACAGAACAGAAATATATCCATGCCTCTTGGAGCTCAAAAAGCTTAAGGTATAATAGACGATTCAAGAATTAGAATTTCTTGAATTCGTGAAGTACATTTCAAAATTCTAAGTTCTTACAAAAGATTTACAAAACTCTGTATCTTTTTCCCCGATGATTGTCATGATAACGAAAAACGGATATACTGATAAAGTCGGTGAGATACCGGCTTTATTTTTCATTGTGAGGGGTGTTTTCTCTATGTTAAAAAGAGTTTCTTTGTTTATGATGTGCCTACTGGGCATTTTATTATTTTCCTTCTCGGCTTTCGCGAAGGAGCAGTTACAGCTTCATGTGGAATATGTGGAAGGAAAGGTAAACGATCCTGTCAGCAAGTCTGCCAGAGTGGCTTACATTGTCCATGAGAATCCGGTATTTTCCGTATCCGGTAGTGGTGAGGCAGAGGTTGTTGCCTATAAGAATACCTACTTGCAGGATGAGGACAAGGGTGTTCGCAATCGTTTATGGAAGAAGACTGTAAAGGACGGAGAGCAGTTTAGCTTTATTCCCGAGGAAGAGTTCCGAAATGCTGAAGAAGAGGGAACACTTTATGGACTTTCCGATTGTTATGTGTTGCGGATTCAGGAAAAGGGTAGTTCAGACTATCAGGAAGTTTTCGTAGGTGTTGTAGAAGAGAATACCTTTAAGGACTTCCAGACTAAGGCGAAGGAAAAGGAAGCTCGCTTAGAACAGAAGATGAAGGACTTAGGTCCTGCGGCTAAGAAGACCGCATAATAAAAGAAGGAAGAGAGGAAGCATATCCAATATGTATTCCTCTTTTTTAATAGTAAAATATATGTGAATCAGGAGTAGGATATCATAGCAAAGTAATCAAGAAACATCTCCGAAGTCAGGTTAGAAGTCTATTTAATTTTTATAGAACAATATGGTATGATTCAAGCTATAAAACGCTCAAAACAAGAGGAAAACCTTATGAAAAAAGTATTGCTTTTAATGAATGCCCAGAGTGGACAGGGGAAGGGAAAGGAGCTTTGCTATCGGGTGGTAGAAGGTCTTTCCCTATTGGGCTGTATGGTAACGGTCTTTCCTATTCTTCCTAAGCATAAGGACTTACGAACGGAAGAGCTGGTAAAAAAGCTGGGTAAAGATTTCGACCTGATAGTTTGCGCAGGAGGAGACGGAACACTGCATTATCTTATGAATGCCATTCTGAAAGAGAAGCTGGATATTCCCATGGGCTATATTCCCTGCGGTTCCACCAATGATTTTGCTCACTCCTTAGGGATTCCCAAGGATTTAGAGGAGAATCTTCGAGCCATGGTGGAAGGAGAGCGTTTTTCTTATGATGTGGGGAATCTTCAAGGAAGATTTTTTAACTACATTGCGGCCTTTGGTGCTTTTACCAAGGTAAGCTACGGGACAGATCAGGAATTAAAGAACAATTTGGGGCATTTGGCGTATTTGCTGGAATCTCTTCGTACCTTACCGGAAAATATGAGCCAGAGCATTCCCTTGAAAATCTCTGCTGAAAATTTTTCCGAAGAAGGAGAGTATATTTTTGGAGCTATTTCCAACGCCTATTCCGTGGCAGGCTTTTCAGGACTACCGGGACAGAACTTTCAGGAGAAAATGAATATAGATTTAGCTGACGGAGAATTCGAGGTTTTACTGATTCGTTCTCCGAAAAATATCGGAGAGCTGGGTGAGATTGTAGGAACGCTCCTTCGAGGTGATATTCCGGAAGACCATTCCTATGTGAATTTTTTCAAAACCCATTATCTGGAGTTTCAAGGCGAAAAGCCGGTGGAATGGACTTTGGACGGAGAGTTTGGAGGAGCCTATAAAGAAGGAAGCATAGACATCCGCAAAAAAGCAGTAGGGATTATGCTTCCCAAAATAGAGAAGAAATAAGCTCTCTTGCAGATACCAAAGAATCCCCAAAATCAGGCAGAAATGCAATCATACTGCTTGATTTTAGGGATTCTTTTATCTCGCTGGAACTTCATACAGAAATATGACTATCTTTATTATTATTGCGCAAATTCCTCCAATGCTGCAGGTATAGTGGATTGCAGATATCGTAAAATAAATCGAATACATTCCTGCTTATTAAAGGGGGATTTTTTTTGAAGATATGAGAGCAGGATTTGTGCAATGCTGGCGATATAGCTATCTACCAGAGTATCCAAAAACTTTTGCTCAATGCTAAAGAGATTGGAAGTTTCCGTTATTTTTCCCCCATTCCTCTTCAAGACATCTTCCATGCCTTTTTCCATGGCCCAGGAGATTACCTTACGGAAGTCCTCATTTAAAAAGCGAACCATAGCATCCCTACCCATGGAATCATAGACACAGTTTACAAAATGACGGTTCTTCTCAATGGAATCAAAAACCAGGGCAAGGGAATTTTCATAGTCCTCCTGATTCTGAATTTCAAAAATCAATCTTTGACTTTCTTGTGTTACCATCCATTCCAAAAGTCCGTGAATATCCGGAAAATAGTAATAAAAGGTCTTTCTATTGATGCCGACTTTTTCAATCAGCTCCCGAACGGTAATCTTTTCCAGGGGCTTTTTTTGTAAATAAAATTCCAAGGCTTCCGCCAACTGTCTTTGGGTTCTTTCCCTACACTCTTGTTTTTTCATTTTTATACCACATTTGTCCTATATTGACCGTTTTTTTTCCTTTGCCAAAGGCTTAGGATAGCTACCGTTGCTCATGACTTTGCTTTTAGTATAGCAAAAAAAGGAGAAAAACAAAGAAATAAGTATTGAAATAGTATGAGTAAAACAGTATGGGGAAAGGTTTTGAAAGCAGAAGTGCTTTAAAGACAAAAGTAGCATTGGAATCGTATAGAACAAGGAGGGTACAAGCATGAAAAATCAGAGAATTTACAATAGAGCAATAGCAAGCAATCAAAACGGTAATCAGAAGAATACTCGAAATGGTAAGCAAAGGAGCAGTGAAAGGAATAAGCAGTGGAAAAGAGCAGTTTGTATTGCTCTTTGTTTAAGTCAGGTTCTTGCCCTGTCCATCTCGGCTTTGGCAGAGGTGCAAAAGCCCCGCTATCATGAGAACTACTATGCCTTATTAAGTCCCACCGGGGAATTTAAGCAGGGCTCTTTGGTAAGAGAGTATGAAACCAAGGGCTATTCCAGTCTTACAGATTACGGAACTTATGAAAATGTAAAAAACCTCAGCAACAGTGTGGCAGTACAGTCCAATGGTAATCAACATACTTTGGATTTGTCTCAAGGGAATGTAGATTCTCTCTTTTTGGAGGGGGAAACAGCTGAACCCTACAGTCTCTTGCCTTGGACTATTACGATTCGCTATGAGTTAAACGGCTTAGAGGTACAACCGGAAACCCTTGCCGGAGAGAAGGGCTTGGTGAAAATTCATGTGCAGTTTAAAAAGAATCCCAACGCCCAGGATTATGCGGCAAAAAACTATGTGATGATGGCCAGAAGTAGCTTTAACGCAGAGGACATTTTATCCCTAAAGGCGGAGAAGGCTCAGGTGGTATCCTTGGGAGAGAAGAAGGAAGTGATTTTCGTCCTCCTTCCCGGAGAGGAAGACGACTTTACCATTGAGGTGGGAAGCAACTCCTTTAGTTTTTCCGGTTTACAATTTCAGATGGCTCCCCTTCGTTCCTCTCAGGT
>NZ_CAUTEG010000145.1:0-4517 GCF_963537195.1 Oribacterium sinus
ATGGGTATTAAGACATATAAAGCTTATACACCGTCCAGAAGAAATATGACCGGTTCCGACTTCGCTGAAGTTACCAAGAAGACACCGGAAAAATCTCTTTTGGCTAAGAATAAAAAGACTGCCGGTAGAAATAACCAGGGTAAGATCACTGTTCGTCACCACGGTGGTGGAAATAAGCAGAAGTACAGAATTATCGACTTTAAGAGAAACAGTAAGGACGGCATTGTGGCAACTGTTGTAGGTATCGAGTACGATCCAAACCGTTCCGCAAACATCGCACTTCTCTCTTATGCAGACGGATCCAAGGCATACATCCTTGCACCTAACGGTTTGACTGACGGGATGAAGGTTATGTCCGGAGCAGAGGCAGAGGCAAGAGTAGGAAACTGCTTACCATTGTCCGCTATCCCTGTAGGTTCCGAAATTCATGCTATCGAGTTAAAGCCCGGTAAGGGAGCGCAGCTGGTTCGTTCCGCAGGAAATGCAGCACAGCTTATGGCGAGAGAAGGAAAGTATGCAACCTTAAGACTTCCTTCCGGAGAAATGAGAATGGTTCCTATCGAGTGCCGTGCAACCATCGGTGTAGTAGGTAACGGAGACCACAACCTCATCAATCTTGGTAAGGCGGGAAGAAAGCGTCACATGGGTATCCGTCCAACAGTTCGCGGATCTGTTATGAACCCTAACGACCACCCACACGGAGGTGGAGAAGGTAGAGCTCCTATCGGACGGAGCGGACCTAGCACACCTTGGGGTAAGCCTGCACTTGGTTTGAAGACCAGAAACAAGAAGAAGCTTTCCAATAAGCTTATCGTAAGAAGACGTGATGGTAGAGCCATCAAATAATTGAGGAGGAGAAAGAAAAATGGCACGTTCTATTAAAAAAGGACCATTTGCAGATCAGAGTCTTTTAAAGGCTGTGGATGCACTGAATGCACAGAATCAAAAGACAGTAGTGAAAACTTGGTCTCGTCGTTCCACAATCTTCCCGTCATTTGTTGGACACACCATTGCGGTTCATGACGGAAGAAAGCATGTTCCTGTATACATTACAGAGGATATGGTAGGACACAAGCTGGGAGAATTCGTTGCAACAAGAACTTACCGCGGACATCACGGTAACGGCGACGAAAGAAGAGGATAATCTGCATAAAGAAAGGAGGACATGAAAAATGTCAAAAGGTCATAGATCTCAGATTAAAAGAGAGAGAAATGCAAATAAAGATAAAAGACCTTCCGCTAAGCTTTCTTATGCTAGAGTGTCTGTACAGAAAGCTTGCTTTGTTTTAGATGCTATTCGTGGCAAGGGCTTGGAAGAGGCATTGGGAATCGTAACCTATAACCCAAGATATGCTTCCACATTGGTTAAGAAACTTCTTGCGTCCGCAGCTGCTAATGCAGAAAACAATAACAATATGAATAGAGAGAATCTTTATGTTGCAGAGTGCTTCGCAAATGCAGCTCCAACATTAAAGAGAATCCACCCAAGAGCACAGGGTAGAGCTTACAGAATCTTCAAGAGAAGCTCACACATCACTGTTATTCTGGACGAAAGAAAGTAAGGAGGCAAGGAATGGGACAGAAAGTCAATCCGCACGGTATGAGAGTCGGTATCATTAAGGACTGGGATTCTAAGTGGTACGCAGACAAGAAAAACTTTGCAGATAATCTTATCGAAGATCACAAGATCAGAGAATTTTTAAAGAAGAAGCTGTATTCCGCAAATGTCTCTAAGATTGAAATCGAGAGAGCGGCTGAGGATAAGGTTCGCATTATCGTATTTACTGCTAAGCCCGGATACGTTATCGGTAAGGGCGGAGCAGAAATCGAGAAGTTAAAGAAGGATGTTCAGAAGATTACCAACAAGAACATCTTCATCGATATCAAGGAAATCAAGAGACCGGATAGAGATGCACAGCTTGTTGCAGAAAGTATCGCGTTGTCCTTAGAGAACCGTGTATCTTTCCGTAGAGCTTTGAAGCAGGCTATGTCCAGAACCATGAAGGCAGGAGCTTTAGGAATTAAGGCTTCCGTTGGTGGACGTTTGGGCGGAGCGGATATCGCAAGACGTGAGTTCTATAGCGAGGGAACAATTCCTCTTCAGACTCTTCGTGCAGATATCGATTATGGATTTGCTGAGGCCGATACTACCTATGGAAAATTAGGAGTAAAGGTATGGATTTACAAGGGCGAGGTACTTCCTGCCAAGAAAAATAAGGAAGGGAGCGAGAAATAATTATGTTAATGCCTAAGAGAACGAAATTCCGTAAGCAGATGCGCGGAAGAATGACCGGTAAGGCTACTAGAGGCAATACCGTTAGCCATGGAGAATTCGGAATTATTTCCACTGAACCTTGTTGGATCAGATCCAATCAGATCGAGGCAGCCAGAGTTGCCCTTACAAGATACATTAAGCGTGGCGGTAAGGTTTGGATCGACATTTTTCCAGACAAGCCTGTATCTGCAAAGCCCTTGGGAGTACGTATGGGATCCGGAAAGGGTGCTACAGAGTACTGGGTTGCAGTAGTTAAGCCGGGACGCGTGTTATTTGAGATTGCCGGTGTACCGGAGGAAATTGCAAGAGAGGCATTACGTCTTGCTTCTCACAAGCTTCCTTGTAACTGCAAAATCGTCGCAAAGGCAGATCTGGAAGGCGGTGATAACTAATGAAAAAGAAAACATATTTAGAAGAGCTGAAGGCAAAGTCAGCTGAGCAGCTGAATGAAGAGCTGGTTTCCGCAAAGAAAGAACTTTTCAATCTGCGATTCCAGAATGCAACCAATCAGTTGGATAATACAGCCCGCATTACCGAGGTTCGGAAAAACATCGCTCGGATTCAGACTGTTATCACTGAGAAAGCGAAAGCGTGAGAAGGGAGAACAGAATAATGGAAAGAAATCTGAGAAAAACCCGTACCGGTAAGGTGGTTAGTGCAAAGATGGACAAGACCATCGTTATCGCTATTGAAGATCACGTGAAGCACCCTCTTATTGGAAAAATCGTAAAGCGTACCGTTAAGATTTACGCTCATGATGAGAACAATGAGGCTGGTGAGGGAGATACAGTTAAGGTAATGGCAACCAGACCTTTATCTAAGACCAAGAGATGGAGACTTACTTCCATCATTGAGAAGGCGAAGTAATATAGGAGCAAGGAAGGAGCATATATGATTCAGCAGGAAACAAGACTTAGAGTTGCTGATAACACAGGTGCAAGAGAGCTTCTTTGCATCCGTGTTATGGGAGGCTCTACCAGAAGATATGCCGCCATCGGAGACATCATTGTAGCTTCCGTAAAGGACGCTATTCCCGGCGGACAGGTTAAGAAGGGTGACGTTGTAAAGGCCGTTGTGGTTCGTACAGTGGATGAGACCAGAAGAAAAGATGGTAGCTATATCCGTTTCGATGAGAACGCAGCAGTTATCCTCAAGGAGGATAATACCGCAAAGGGCACCCGTATCTTTGGACCGGTAGCAAGAGAGTTAAGAGATCATGGTTACATGAAGATCGTATCCCTCGCACCGGAAGTATTATAAGGAGGGGAGCCAGATGCGTAGAATTAAGAAAGACGATATGGTAAAGATCATTACCGGTAAGGACAATGGTAAGCAGGGTAAGGTTTTATCCTTCGATCCAAAGACCAACAAGGTAGTGGTAGAAGGTTGCAACATGGTAACCAAGCACCAGAAGCCAAGTCAGGCTAACCCACAGGGCGGAATTGTTCGTAAGGAAGCAGCTTTGGATGCATCCAATGTAATGCTTGTTGTTGATGGACAGGCTACTCGCGTAGGATTCAAGCTTGAGAATGGCAAGAAGGTTCGTGTGGCTAAGAAGACCGGTAAGGTTATTGACTAAGAGAAAGGAGGAATAAAGGATGGCTAGATTAAAGGAAATTTACAATAGCGAAATCAAAGAAGCTATGCAGAAGAAGTTTAACTATAAGAATGTTAACGAAATTCCAAAGCTTGAAAAAATCGTCATCAACATGGGTGTTGGTGAAGCAAAAGAAAATTCCAAGGTTCTCGACAGTGCAGTACGTGATTTAGAGATCATTACCGGACAGCATGCTGTAACAACAAAGGCAAGAAAGTCCGTTGCGAACTTCAAGATCAGAGAGGGACAGGCAATTGGATGTAAGGTTACTCTTCGCGGAGAGAAGATGTACGAGTTCGCTGATCGTTTGATCAACTTGGCTCTTCCTCGAGTAAGAGACTTCCGTGGTGTGAACCCCAATGCCTTCGATGGTAGAGGAAACTATGCCCTTGGAATCAAAGAGCAGATTATTTTCCCTGAAATCGAGTTCGACAAGGTAGATAAGGTTAGAGGAATGGATATCATCTTCGTTACAACTGCAAAGACTGACGAAGAGTCCAGAGAGCTTCTTACCCTGTTCAATATGCCTTTTGCGAAATAATCGGAGGAAAAAATGGCAAAATTATCAATGAAATTAAAGCAGCAAAGACCTGCAAAGTTCTCCACAAGAGAATATACAAGATGTAAGATTTGCGGACGTCCGCA
>NZ_CAUTEG010000146.1:0-4505 GCF_963537195.1 Oribacterium sinus
AACGGTATCGTAAATGTTTCCGCTAAGGATAAGGGAACCGGTAAGGAGCAGCACATCACCATTACCTCCGGATCCAACATGTCCAAGGAGGATATTGATAAGGCGGTAAATGAAGCTGCACAGTTCGAAGCAGCGGATAAGGAGAAGAAGGAAGCTATCGAAGTAAGAAACGGAGCGGATTCCATCGTATTCCAGACCAAGAAGGCTCTTACCGACGTGGGAGATAAGATTTCCGACAGCGATAAGGCAACTGTGGAAGCTGACTTAAAGGCTTTAGAGGATGTTCTTGCAGCCAATCCTTTGGAGGGAATTACCAAGGACGGTGCAGAGCAGATTAAGGCGGCACAGGAGAAGCTGATGCAGTCCTCTCAGGCACTTTTCACCAAGGTGTATGAGCAGGCTCAGGCAGCAGGTGCAGCCGGTGCCGGAGCGGCAGATGCAGGAGCAACTGCTTCTGAGGGCCAGAGCGGTAACGCTGACGACAATGTAGTCGACGGAGACTTTAAGGAAGTGTAATTCGATAAATTTTCCGGAGAAGACAGGCTTAAGCCTGTCTTTTCCTGGGATTTAAAGGAGAGGAAAATATATGGCAGAAAAGCGTGATTATTATGAGGTGCTGGGGGTAGATAAAAATGCCGATGATAGTGCCATTAAAAGAGCCTATCGAAAGTTGGCAAAGCAGTACCATCCGGACTCTAATCCCGGAGATGAAAGTGCCGCAGAGAAATTCCGGGAAGCTTCGGAAGCCTATGCGGTATTGTCCGATCCGGAGAAGAGAAAGGCCTATGATACCTATGGCCATGCGGCCTTTGATCCGAACTCCGCAGCGGGAGCAAGCTCCGGTTTCGGCGGTTTTGATTTCAGCGGCATGGATATGGGAGATATTTTCTCCGAGTTTTTCGGGGGAGGCTTCGGTTCCTCCTACGGTTCTTCCAGAAGAAGATCCAATATGCCGGAAAAGGGAGCCAATATTCGTGTAGGACTTCGTATTTCCTTTGATGAGGCTATTAAGGGTGTAAAGAAGACCATTAAGATTCGCTATAAAGATACCTGTAAGACCTGTAACGGTTCCGGAGCTAAGCCGGGAACGGAAAGACAGACCTGTCCCCGTTGTAACGGTGCAGGTCAGGTAAGAATGACCCAGCAAAGCATCTTCGGTACCATTCAGCAGGTAACCACCTGTCCGGAGTGTCACGGAGAGGGAACAGTGGTTAAGGAAAAATGTCCGGATTGCCGTGGAGAAGGCTACATCAACACGGAGAAGAGCATGGAAATCGCTATTCCTGCGGGAATTGACGATGGACAGGCCATTCGTAAGTCCGGAGGCGGAGATCCCGGAAGAAACGGCGGCCCCAGAGGTGACTTACTGGTAGAGGTATCCGTTAGCGACCACCCCTTCTTTAAGAGACAGGGCGTAAACATTTACTCAACAGAAGCCATCAGCTTCCCCAAGGCAACCCTGGGTGGAAGCACCATTGTGAAGACAGTGGATGGACCGGTGGAGTTAAAGATTGCTCCCGGAACCCAGTCCGATACCAGAACCAGACTACGGGGTAAGGGCGTTCCATCCTTGCAGAACCCCAACGTAAGAGGCGACCACTACGTAACCTTAGTGGTAGAAACCCCGAAGAAGTTAAACAAGAAACAAAAAGAAGCCCTGAAAGCCTACGCCGAAGCCTGCGGAGAGAAGGTAGACTAGCGAGGGTAAACGGAAAATTCATAAGAGAAGCGAATAATGCAGTATGGTCTGTAATAGGGGCAATCTGAGCCCGTCAGTACTTACTGAAAGCGAGCAAAGCGAAGCTTGAAGTTAGTACTGCTACGAAGGCGAAGTTAGCGAGAGCGTGCCCCGATTACAGACCATACTGCATTAGAGCGTATTTATATAATGAATACTGCCCTTCAATACATAGGATTAGGCGAGTGACAGTATACTCCCATTTCAGGCCTATATTGTTGAAAGCTAACGATAGCTGTTTTTATTTCCGTAAATTCACTAATACATTCTTCCAAACTGACGATATTGATTAAAGCGGAATCATGGAGGAGAGTAACTCCTACCATTTCACGAGAATTTTCCTGAGATAGAGGAATGACAATTTCAAGGAGGAAGAATGGAAAACACACAGGAAAACGGGTTAAGCCCAAAGGAAGCTGCTGTTAAGACACAGGCAGGCGGGGGCCAGGAAAAGCCGGGCTCCAAGGCTTTTAAGAAAGCTCCGGGAGTAAAGCCGGGACAGAAGGCAAAGGCTGTAAAGGGTAAAAGGAGAAGCAGCCTGGCAGGAAGAATTTCTGCATTGGTTTGCGTATCCATGTTGGTAGTCTTTGTGCTGGCGAACATTGTTCTGCTGAAGGCGGTAGGAAAATCCTTTGATAAGATTAATCAGGATTACTTACTTTCCACTACAGCGATGAATGTGGAAAAAGCCAGAAAGTCCATTACTTTAGCGGAGAACGCTGCAAGGGCAATCAGCGAGCACTTGGATGAAATGTATAACGAAACCGATAACGGTGCGGCAACAGTTCCCAGTCTTTTAAAAGACACCGTTCACTTAAGTGAAAGAAGATCCTTTGAAGAAAAATATTTACTGGATTCTGTTTGGGAAATGATTCGTCATGATGAACACATTATGGGTGCGGGCGTTTTCTTCGAGCCAAATGCGTTCCAGCAGGGTGAGCCGGAATACGCTATGTATTTAGGAAGAGATAACGGAGATGAGAACAAGCGTTTCTACAAGTTCCTGGACTACAAATTCTATGGAAACGGAGCGGAAGAGTACTACACCAAGGTTTCTCAGGAAAAGGTAAGCCATGTGGTAGACCCCTTCGTATCCTCTATTACCGGGGAGACCATCTTCGTATTGGTTGTACCCGTACTTCACAACGACCAGTTTATGGGCGCTGTAGTGGTTGACTTAAATGTTAAGATGTTTGATTCTCTGGGAAAAGATAAGTCCGGAGAAGGTGCTAAGACCTTCTTTGATGTTATCAATAAGGATGGTAAGTTCGTATATAGCTCCAATCCTGATGCGGTAGGAAAGAATCTTGCAGAATATGTTGGAGAAGAGACCTTTAAGAATGACATCCAGAGCAAGTTTGACGGAGAGAGTATCTTCCACATTCAGGACGGTCACCGCATTCGTTACTTTGCACCGCTCACCATCTATGGAACAGACTGGTATGTGCAGTCCGCAATGAGCTTAGACCTTTACAACCAGGGTAAGAACCAGCTCTTTGTTGCTTTGGCTGTTGCAGAAGTTGTTTTGTTTATTCTTTTACAGGTAATTCTTTTCACAGCACTGAAGAAGTCTCTTAGTCCTCTTGGAAAGCTGGCAGAGGAAAGTGACAAGCTGGCAGAGGGTAACTTCGACATTAAGGTTTCCTATGCCCAAGAAGATGAAATCGGTCGTCTGGTAAAGAGCTTTAACAATATCGTAAAGCGTCTGACCTATGTGGTATCCGACTTACAGGCGAAGCTTGGAGCATTTGCTCAGGGAGACTTTGCAACAGAAATTAAAGAAGATGAGAACTATAAGGGAGATTTCCGCCCAATTCTGAATTCTTTACAGGAGATTTCCACAAGCTTGAATAGTACTTTGAAGAATGTACACACTTCCTCTTCCGAGGTAAGCAGCAGTGCGGAGCAGGTAAGCAGCATGGCCCAGAGAATTTCCGAGGGTACTACCAAGCAGGCATCTTCCATTGCAGAGCTTTCCAAGACCATGGAAGATATTACAGAGCAGATTCGTCATACCACAAAGCAGGCTGAAAAGGCGCAGCAGCTTGGTGTTGTCAGCGGCTCTCATGTAGAAACCAGTAACCAGAAGATGACTGACATGCAGGGCGCAATGGAAGAAATCACCGAGAAGTCCAAGGAAATCAGTAAGATTATCAAGACCATCGATGATATCGCCTTCCAGACCAATATTCTTTCCTTAAATGCAGCTATCGAGGCGGCAAGAGCAGGAGAGGCCGGAAAGGGCTTTGCGGTAGTTGCGGATGAAGTCGGCAATCTGGCAAAGAAGTCTCAGGAAGCAGCTCAGAATACTTCTCTTCTGATTGAAGAGACCATTGGTGCAGTACAGAAGGGTGCTAAGTTCACCGAGGAAACTGCGGAAGCTTTACACTCCGTATCCGAGAGTACCAACCAGGTTAATGATTTGATCGGAGAAATCTCCAAGGCTTCCGAAGAGGAATCCGCAGGCGTTAGTCGCTTGAGTGACGGTCTTCAGGAAATCTCCGCTGTAGTGCAGGAGAACTCCGCAACAGCAGAGGAAAGTGCTGCAACAGCAGAGGAGTTATCCGCTCAGGCTAACCTGATGAACGACCTTGTAGATAAGTTTAAGGTTAGATAATAGAGAAATCTGTTTATCGATATAAGCTTTAGCTTAAGATTATAAAATGGAGCATAGAGAATGGCATTATTGCCATTACTCTATGCTCTATTTTTTTAATGGACTTTAGCCAGTATCGGAGCTGACATTTGAAAAATGTTAGCTCTGATA
>NZ_CAUTEG010000147.1:0-4421 GCF_963537195.1 Oribacterium sinus
CCTTTGAGGATCTAAAGCTTGTTCGCATCTGGTGTGGTTATTATGATGGCAACGAGAAATCAAAGCGTGTTCAGGAAAAGCTGGGGTTCAAGTATCAATGGACTACCGGGGATGCACCTGTGCCGCAAATGGGCGAAACAAGAAAGGGACACGTAAGCTTACTAACGAAAGACGAATGGGAAAACCTCATCACGCTATATACACCGTCTTTGGAAGATCTCTGGTTTCGGCAGAAGATGATGGCAGATAAGGAAACCATGTCGTATAACCAGGCATGGGGAGGTACAATTCCTTTTCCTAAAGAAGAGTGGAATAGCTGGTATGATTACTGGATTGTAAAGCACGAAGGCAAACGTTATTACAGATATTTAAGGGACAACGCCGGTCATTTTATTGGAGAGATTGCCTATCATTACGATAGTGATCGAAAGCTTTATCTCGCAGATGTCATAGTCTATGCTCCATATAGAAAAAAAGGCTATGGCGGAATTGGATTGGATTTGCTGTGCAATGCCGCTAAACAGAATGGCTTAAAACTGCTCTATGACGATCTCGCCATAGATAATCCGGCAATCACAATGTTTTTACAAAATGGATTTATGGAAGAATACAGAACACACGAAATTATCATGCTCAAAAAAGAACTGTGAAGATAGATTTTTCGCTTTTCTTGGGAATCTGTGCAATTAAAACAGCGGATATAGCTGAAATAGTGGCTTGTTTTAAGAGTTAGAACGATAAGAACTATCACCCTTTTTATTCTTAACAAGTGGCGCAGGCGAAGCATGAGACGTCTTGTTTATAACGAGTACCGCTCGCAAAGCGTGCGATATCGCGTGGTCAGAATAGAGGAAAAATAAGGGAAGTAATAACAGAAAAGAAGAAGTAAAACTAAATACAAAAGGCGCTTATTCAATAAATTCATATAGCTTGACGATAAAAGGAGAAGAGGATACTATCAAAGAAAAGATTTTCAATAAATTCATAACATTACCCATGAGTTCTCCAAATAAGGTTTTCTTTGCAATTTATAGAACTGAAAGCTTTTAGAAAATTATCGCTCGCTCTTTCAATTCTGTAGATTGCAAAGTTTATTTTACCCATTTTGCAAATCTCTGCGGTTTTAACTAAGTTCATTCCTGCTCCCGGGTCTCAGCTTCTCGTAGGGCACGCTGCATGAAGGCGGTCATATTTTTTTGGGGGGGGTAGAATCAAAAATATAAATAATTAAACAATGAGAGTTGCGTGCTAAGGCATTTGGTACAGTAAATACTGTGGTGCATGTAAAAATCTTTCCATGGAGATTTCTGGATGAATATGATATTAATGCCATTCGTGCAAATATTGCTTTGGATATGGTTTCTGGGATGTACGATTACATGGCGCTTCGGGAAACGAATTCTTGTTGAAGGAATGGGAATTCAGAGCGCAGAGTTTGCCATGCTTTGCCTGTATAGTATAGGACTGATTAGTTATCGTTTTTTTCAGCCTACAGGTAAATGGATTTTGTTCACGATCCTTGTGTTGTGGTCTACGATTCAGTTTTTTTGCCATTGGTATTACACTATCTTTGGTGCCTCCGAAAGAAAATTGAAAGGGTACAATGCGTGCTTTAAAGGCACGCTAAGGCTCATTCCTATGAGTGAAAAACGCGTGATACCGGACTTGTATCATATTGTTCTTCATATATTTATATTGTTAAACGGCATACTTTGCTTTCTATCCCGGCATCCCGGTTAAAATAATCCGATTCCGTTTCTCAGATATATGCTTCAGGTTATTTTGGCTTGTTATAAAGAACTTGAAGAGAGCGTCGGATTAATGAATGAAAATGGAAATGGCAGCACTATATGACGTTAATGTTCGTACAATCAACTAGCATATTAAGAAAATTAATTCTGATGCAGAGCTTGAGGAAGATTCAACTATCCGGAAATTCCGGATAGTTCAAGAGGAAGGATTTTGTCAGGTTGGACGTGACATTAAGCGCTATAGCGCCCAATTGATTATTGCTCTAGGCTAAAAGTTAATTCTGATCGTGAGATATACAGATAAACCTTACAAGGGATTAACAAATTGAGTGGCAGTACCGAAAGGAAATATTGTAAAAAGTGATATGAATGTCTCGAAGAATTATCTTAGCGCGAAGAAAATGCGTTCACTGGAGAGAGTTGTACCAGCTTCTTGATTTCATCTATTGTTTACAAATACTCTTTAAAAAACTATAATAAAAGTGTAATTGTAAATGGAGTGATAAAATGAACGCTTTGGAAAAACACTTTTTAGAAAATAATATTATTACCAATAAACAGGCGGAAGAGATAGGCATAAAAAGGCATATCTTAGCTTCACTTGTTCATAAAGGCGAGCTGGAGAGAGTTAGAAATGGTGTTTATAAGAAAAAGGATGCCATAGATGATGACTTTGCTGTTATATCTGTTAATAATGAGCAAATGGTATTTTCTTTTCATACAGCTTTGTATCTTCTTGGATTTAGTGACAGAATACCTAATGTTTTTCATATCACTGTGCCTCAGGGGTATAATGCAGAGCACATCAAACGGAAATTTCTGAATATCAAGGTTCATTACGTAAAGAGAGATTGTTTCAATTTAGGACTTATTAAGACGAAAACCCCACTGGGATCAACCGTTAAATGCTATAACATGGAAAGATGTATCTGTGATATTGTTTTGAAAAGGAAATCTATTGATAAGCAGATTTTCATCAATGCACTAACCGGATACTTTAAGAGTAAAGAAAAGAATACCAGAAATCTTATGAAATACAGCAGAATCCTTGGTATTGAAGAGGAAATCAGAAAATATTTGGAGATTTTATAAAATGATCGGTTCGGAAAGCTTAAAAGGAAGAATAAGAAACATTGCAAACTCTAAAAACCTCAGGCCACAGGAAGTTCTGCAAATGTTTTTCTTTGAAAGATTTTTAGAGAGATTGTCAAAGTCTAAGTATAAATTTAATTTTGTTATCAAAGGTGGACTTCTGATATCTTCTATGATTGGAATTGATAACCGTACAACGATGGATATGGATACTACTATCAAAGGTGTGCCATTACAGGAAGAAGTTATACGAAATATCGTTTCGGAAATCATAAATGTCAAGGTAGATGACGGCATAGATTTTGAAATAACGGATATAAGCCATATACGAGAAGAAGACGAATATGAAAACTTTAGAGTGCATTTAATAGCTAACTTTGAAAAGATTAAAAATGACATGAAGATTGATATTACAACCGGAGACGTCATAACACCAAAAGAAATCGAATATTTATATTCTTGTATGTTTCAAGAGGAGAGTCTTAGGGTCTTAGCATATCCCCTTGAGACGATATTGGCTGAAAAGTATGAGAGCGTTATTAAAAGGAATATTGCCACAACAAGGATGCGAGATTTTTATGATTTATATAATTTATATAACTTAAAAAAAGAGGAAATTGACTTTGAAATTCTAAAACAAGCGATTTATTCAACTGCAAATAGAAGAGAAAGCTTGTCGCTTATGAAACAGGCAATGGAAATAATTGAGGATATAAGGGAGGACGATTATCTTCAAGAACTGTGGAAGACATATTTATCGGACAATCTTTATGTAGGGGATTTGGAGTTTTCAGAAACTCTAAAAGTAATTGCGATTATTGCTGAAAAGATTGCTTTATAGGAGAGATGATATGGCTGTTATCAGCCGGCAGGAGATTGGTCGGACGACATTTCCATGACTTAGGCGCCCCTGAAAAGTCTCAAAGAAAATTTACATACTTTGCTCAACAGGAATAGGAGGAATTGACAATGGCATTGCTGACGCTTAAAGATGTATCCTATTTTTACGAAGGAACGCACAACGGAATTTGTGACATTTCTTTTGAGGCAGAGGAAGGAGATTTTATCGCTGTTGTTGGTAAAAATGGAGCCGGAAAAAGCACTTTACTCAATCTATTATCCGGAATATACAGTCCTCAACACGGAAGTATCACTTGCTCACCCAAGCTTACTTATCATGATTTAGGCATAAGTCCACAAAAGCAATCCATTGATTGGTATTTAAATGTGCGAGATAATATTATGCTTGGAGCTGTATTGACCGGTCTTTCCAAGAAAGAATCACAGACGGCAACAGATTCTATCTCTGAAATACTTGATCTTGCAGATTTCTATACCCGTTCCCCCGATTCACTATCCGGCGGACAACAACAACGAGTTCAAGTTGCACGCGCTTTAGTTCATAACCCTGAAATAATGATTTTGGACGAACCAACCGCCGGTCTGGATTACCGTTACTCACATGGACTATTTGAATATTTGAAAGAGAAATGTTTTGATGAAAAGAAACTGGCTCTTGTTTCATCCCATGATTTGGGAATGCTGGAAGATTACTGCAACAAAATTCTATTTCTAAAC
>NZ_CAUTEG010000148.1:0-4377 GCF_963537195.1 Oribacterium sinus
TGATTGACAGTGCTGTCGCTTTATGGTATTTTAGCAATGTTCTGAATTTATTCAGGATGCGCTGATGTAGCACAGTCGGTAGTGCGTCGCATTGGTAGTGCGGAGGTCACGGGTCCGATTCCCGTCATCAGCTTTTTCTTAACTGCGGAAGACTGGCTTGTTCAGCTTCCGCTGATTTTTTATCAGGGTTTTTCTCATTTTTACAGGAGGGAGTTCGTTATGGAAGCAAAGATTAACGTGGAATATCCCGTAATAGACGTTTTTGCCACCGGGAAAAACATTGAACGTTTACGGAAGGAAAAGGGCTTGAAGGTGAAGGATATTGCCCTTTTTATGGGATTTTTAGAGCCACAGGCCGTGTACAAGTGGCAGCAGGGGAAGGCTTTGCCCAGCTTAGACAATATGTTTGCATTGAGTGTGCTCCTGGAAGTTCCCATGGAGGAGATTTTGGTGAGAAAGTCCGGAGACAGCTTGGAGAAGGACAAGCATCTGGCTGCATAAAATTTATTTTAAGGAATTACAGAAAACTACTCGAAATTTTGAGAAAAATAGGTATAATAGATAGGTTCAGTAAAGAAGCGATTAGTAGGAGTGTGGAATGGAAAACATAATGAAACCAGTCTTGGAAGTGAAAGAGTTTGTAGAGGAGCAGGGATATGCTCGTTTCGTTTGTGATTCTTTAGCAAAGGGAGAGGCTACGGTTCTCGGGAATTCCTTAAGAAGAATTCTGCTTTCTTCTATGCCCGGATCTGCTGTCAGTGAAGTAAAGCTGGATAGTGTCTATCATGAATTTTCTTCTATTCCCGGGGTAAAGGAAGACGTATCCGAAATCATTATGAATTTGAAGAACCTGGCACTTCGCTATACCGGTAGCGGAGAGGAGCCTGTGATGGCCTATGTGGATTACATGGGAGAGGGCGTAGTCAAGGCTTCCGATATTAAGGTGAGTTCCGAAGTGGAAATCATGAATCCTGACCTTGTTTTAGCACATTTATCCGGTAAGGATGCCAAGATTTACATGGAAATGAAGGTCAGCAAGGGAAAAGGCTATGATGGAGCCAACACCAGAGACCACAGCGATCTTGCTATCGGCGTGATTGCGGTGGATGCGATTTATTCTCCTGTAAAGAAGGTGAATGTCTTCGTAGAAGAGCAGGGCAATACAGAGCGTTTGATTCTGGATGTCACCACCGACCGGACTATGATGCCGGAGGAGGCCGTATCTTTGGCGGCTCGTATTTTACAGACCCATTTGCAGCTCTTTATGCACATGGATACCTCCGCAAAGGAGCAGGGTGCTGCTGTTGCAAACCAGGAGGCAGGAAGAGACGAGTTGAACAAGAGCATTGATGAGCTGGAGCTCAGTGTTCGTTCCTACAACTGCTTAAAGAGAGCGGGAATCAATACGGTGGAAGACCTTTGTGCAAAGACCATGGATGACCTGATGAAGGTGAGAAACATGGGAAGAAAGTCTTTGGACGAGATTTTAAATAAGTTGGAAAGTATGGGATTGTTCCTGTCTTCCAAGGCGGATTAATAGGATGGGCATCGCTTTGCGATGCCCTATTTTTTACCCTTTTTTAAAATTCTATGGTATGATAGCGAGGAAAATTTAAGGCCAAGATTCTTGGAGAAGAAAATGGATGGAAAGAAGAAAGCAATTTTGGACTGAGCAGAGGAAGAGGGAGTATATCCGGGAGGCTGAGGATAACCTTTTCATTGTGGCGGGCCCGGGGACAGGGAAGACCACCCTTCTTTCAAAAAGAATATTAAATCAGATTATGGGCGGTGAAAGGCTTTCCCATTTTCTTTTGCTGGCCTTTACGGATGAAGCGGTTGCAGAATTTAAACAGAAGATAAAGAAACATTTGTATCGGGAAATTGCGATTAACAAAGAAATGAGTCATCGTCTAAAGCGAAAGGTGTATGGCATTGACAGTATGCATATCACCACTTTTCGTGACTTTTGCCTCTATGTTATTCATGTGAAGGAGCATTTTCAAGAGGCTTGGAAGAGGGAGCAATATATCGGAGAGGTGGAAAAAAATGTCTGCCTGCAGGAAATCCGAAAAGCGGTGCAGGAATCTACGGAACATAAGTCTATGGAAGCAGAGTGTTCCGATGTGCCTTTGGAGGAGCAGTGCTATAGGATCTTAAAAGAGAATCCCAAGCTTCTACAGATTTTACGACGGGATTTTACCAAGATTTATGCGGACGAATTACAGGATTTGAATCAGACGCAACTGGATATTCTTCTCCTGCTTTCCACAGATAAGAAGGGGAAAATGCGGCATAATTGCCTCTTTATGGTGGGTGATCCCAGACAAACCATCTACCAGGAGGAGGAAGCGGAACGGCAGGTTTTCTTCCAAATGAAGCGGCGCATGGAGAAAAAACGGAACGTGAAGGTTCTTTATCTCAATGAGAACTATCGTTCCAATGCGGAGCTGGTAGAGTGGATTAATCGTCATTTTCGGAAGAGAATGCCCGCCTATCATGATATGAAGGCTTGCCAAAGGCCGGAGTTTTTGCAAAATTCTCCTCTCCACGGTGTTTTTCGCTATCCTTCGGAAAAGGATAGCCTAAGTGCTTTACAGGATTTGATGGGAGCACTGTTAAAGTCCTATCCGGATTTGCGAGATAGAGATTTTTTGATTTTGTCCAATGACAAGGAGAAAGAAGGCGACTACAAAGAAGTCTTGAAGCCCTTTGGATTTTCGGAAGCTTCTTTAGATCACATGGTTTTGGATGCCCATGCTTCCAAGGGCTTGAATGCCAACATTGTGATTTTGATGGAAACCGGCGGAAACAGCTGTGCGGAAGCCAGATCCAAGTACACCAGTTTGGAATATGTAGCGGTAACAAGAGCAAAGCATGCCCTCATTTTCCTGGAAGGAAAAGGGGAGGAGCAGTGGTTTTGCGATAGTCTTTACAATATGGAAGAGCTAAAAGAAATCCCCTTTCCGGAGCCTTAGCTTCCCTGTAGCCTTTAGAGGGCAGGGGGCTTAGGACTGGAAAAGGGGATTTTTAATGCTTAGCCACTGCTATAATAGGAGCAGCCCGAGAAGCTGTGAAAGCGGATTTTTACGGAAAAGCCAAAGAAAAGGGACTTAGGCTTTGGAAAGAAGCAAAAGCTGGAAGGCATGATACGCCAGATTCAGCGGTTCCGGTAGGAATTTGTCCACTAAAGCCTCAATAATGACCTCGGTGCCAAGCTTTTGCTTTAACTTCGGATTCATCTTTTTATTTCCACGGAATTCCTGAACAATTTCCTGACTGGAAGGGAGAAGATGAACATAGATACTTTCCGGCTTGGGAAGCTGCTCTGCCAGAAAACGGACATTGCTATAGGGAATCTTACGAAGACTTTCTAAAATTGACTGTTTCGAGCCTTTAAAAAAAATTCGAATGCCTGATGTTGCGGGATAAATCTGAATTCCGGTAATATGGGGGTGACTGGCTAATATCTGACTTAAGATTTCTTCCTCCTGAGAAGTAATCCGGCTTACCCCTAAACGAATTCGGAAGGAAGCATCATTTTCATGGACTAACTGGTAAAACATGGAAATTTTTTCTCCTTTTCTATACTGATTCTATGGACTCTATACTATAGAAAATAGTTTGTTTCAACTAAGTGTCTTTTGTATTATACTCTAAATTTTAATTTCTGCATCAAAAAGACAAGACATTTCCTTTTTCCTTTAGAATTTTACATTCCTTTTAGAATTTTTTTCTAAAGAATTGTAAAACAAAGCCTTGTTTTTGTGCTATAGTCTTGCCATTGTTTAAGTTTCATACTTTGAATTAGAAATCAGAGATGGATAAAGGAGAAGAAAGGAAAAGGAAGAACATGAAGGAAGTACAAAACATCATTATCGGATTTGGTAAGGCAGGAAAAACATTGGCAGGCTACTTGGCAAAAAAGGGGGAGAAGACGGTTTTAATCGAGGAAAATCCCCTTCGTTATGGAGGTACCTGCATTAACGTGGCTTGTATTCCTTCGAAGTCTTTGGAATATAGCGCCAGAGAGTCTGCGGCAATGGGGGGGGAGTTCTCCGAGAAGGCGGAGCGCTATCAGAAGGCTATTGAGGAGAAGAGAAGACTGACCCATTTCCTAAGAGGCAAGAATCTGGAAAAAGTGCAGAGTGCCGGTGTGGAAGTCATCGACGGAAGAGCCTCCTTCTTGGATGAGCATCGTGTTCTTGTGGAAAGCGGTAAGGGAGATGAGGAAATCCGGGGAGAGCGAATCTTTATCAACACCGGTGCAAAGACCATTATTCCAAAGATTGCCGGAGTGGAGAGCTCGAAGAGAGTATATACCAGTGAAAGCATGATGGAGTTGGATACTCTGCCTAAGAACCTTGTGATTATTGGCGG
>NZ_CAUTEG010000149.1:0-4239 GCF_963537195.1 Oribacterium sinus
ATCAATCTGGTTAAAATCATGGGTAACAATCACGGAAGTATATTTTTCCTTCTCCAGAAGCTTCCAAAACCGGTCAACGGATTCCAGATCCATTCCGGTGGTTGGCTCATCCAGAAAAATCAGCTTCGGAGAATTTAAAATGCTGAGCAGTAAGGAAAGTCTTCTCTTTTGCCCGCCGGAAAGACCGCCCACATATTGCTTTTTAAAATCCTGCAAGGAAACTTTTTCCAAGGCAGTATCCAGATCTATCGAGATTCGATTCATCGCACTTTTCAACTGTACTAAATCCGAAACCGTCAAATCCTCGATCAAAATATCGCCCTGAGGCATCATGCCGATTTCTGTCTGATAATCCAGTGCCGTGTTCACAGTACCGGAATTTGCCTCCAGCTGACCGGCAATGATTTTCATCAGCGTGCTTTTTCCCGCTCCGTTATTTCCCAGTAAAGCGACCTTCTCTCCTTCTTCAATGGAGAAGGAAACACCCTTTAATACCTCTTTATTTTTAAAGGACTTCTTGATTTCATCTACTCTAAACATCTAAGTGAACCTCCCTTTCTTTTTTGTTTACGAGGCTCATTATAGAACGTATGCCGGAAGAGAAAATAAGCTTGTCGCGAACGGTACTTATTTTGTCGCGAACGGTAATTTTCTAAAAAAGCTTACTAAAAACAAGTGCTATTTATGGTAGGATACATTTCATAATTTGTGATTTCACAGAAAGGATTTATATATGACAAATACCAAGGAAAAATCCGAAATTGTTCCCGCAATTATCCAGACAAATGATATCGACCGGCTGATTTATACAATCAGAGGAAGACAGGTTATGCTGGATCACGACCTAGCCGCATTATATGGCTATGAAGTACGTGCATTGAATCAACAAGTAAAGCGCAATATTGGGCGCTTCCCGGCTGATTTTATGTTTCAGCTGACAAAAGAAGAGCTTGGAATCGTGAAATCACAAATTGTGACTTCATCAGTCTCGAATTTTTATTCAGGACAACAAGGAGGCCGTAGGAAGCCACCATATGCCTTTACAGAACAGGGAATATATATGTTGGCTACAGTTCTGAAGGGTGATGCCGCTGAACAACAAAGCATTTTCATTATGCGTGCTTTTCGTGAGATGCGACATTTTATCGCCAACAATGCCCTACTATTTGAAAAGGTCAGTCATATAGAACTAAGGCAACTGGAATATGAAAAAAATACCGATGTGCGCTTTGATAAGGTTTTCCGATATATCGAAGATCATGCTGAGACAGAGCAAAAAATCTTCTTCGACGGTCAAATTTATGATGCATTCAGTTTAATCACATCTATCGTTCAAAGGGCCACTAGAGAGATTATCCTGATTGACGGGTATGTAGATGTGGATACTCTGAACATTTTGGCAAAGAAGAATGCCGGCGTTGATGTGAAAATTTATACCTATGCGAGCGCACAGCTTACCAATAGAGACGCAGCCAATTTTAATGCCCAGTACCCGACATTGACAGTGAAGAGGACGCAGGTATTCCACGACAGATTTATAATTCTGGATGGGAATAAAGCGTATCATATAGGGGCATCCATTAAGGATGCCGGTAAGAAATGCTTTGGAATTTCTCTAATTGAGGACTCGGGTGTAGTTGCAGATTTGTTGAATCGACTGCAAACGGTATAAGTTGGGAAAGACTTCCAAGGTCTATTTGCAAAACTGAATGGTTTGAGAAAAAAGATGTTCGGCGCTGCGGGTACTGATGAGGGATTTCGGGTATTTTTCTAAAATCGTATGCACGTTATAAAGGCCAAGTCCTCTGCCTTCTCCCTTAGAGGAATACCCCTTCTCAAAAATAGGAGAGAGCTCCAGTTTTTCCGCCTTTGTACTGTTTTCCACCACCAAAATGAGGGTTCTCTCCTCACGAATCAAGGCGATGGCGATTTTGGGATCTTCAGCAGTAAGACATCCCTCTATGGCATTGTCACAAAGAATAGAAAGAATTTTGATGAAATCCAGCAGCTCGATTTGAAAATCATAAATCTCTTCTTCTATCTCCACAGAAGTCTCTATCCCCTTACTCTGGGCCTCCAGGAGCTTCGCGGATAAGATACTTTTTACCGCATCATTTTCAATCCGGCTTAATTTTGCAAGGTCAAATTTACTGCTATAAAAGGGCTTTCCGCTGTCCTTAAGAACCGTATTGTAAATGTTTTGAATGCTGTCAAAGTCTTTCCGCTCAATTCCCAGCTTCAAGCTGGTTAAGATATTCATATAGTCATGGCGAAAACTGCGAATCTCTCCGTATAACTCCTCCACATGATGACTGTATTCGGAAAGCGCCTTTAGCTCACTGTCCTTTTGCTCCAGCACTTCCGCTTCCAGTCTTTCCTTGGAAACGGCATTGATATATAAAAGCACCACGAAAAAGATAATGATATAGAGATTATTCAGCTGTCCCCGAAGGCTGTCCGCCCAAGAAAATCTGTCACGCAGCATCAAAAAGGCTGTAATCAAAACAGTGTAAACCATCATCGAGAGATTGATCGGCAGTAAAAAGCGGCGAAAAAAGCCACGCGTAAAGCCTTTCTTCAGCTCCTGAAAATTGATTTTCAGGGATTTTATAATGACAAGATAGAGGGGGAAAACCAGAAGTTCAATCAGAAGATCATATCCGCCGATACTCGCCTCATTATAAACGGAAATTCCAAAGAACGGAAAAACATAGAAGGCCAGCAGCCTTCCCAGCAGACTTTCTAAAACAATAGGATAAAGGCCGTAAAACAGCTTCAGTCCTCCGTCTTTCTCCCGATTTCGATAGAAGCTGTACAGCACGAAGCTCACAAAATACCCGAAGAAAGCAAGGGGTGGAAAAAAGAAAAACAGCAGCTCAAAAAGAACCGGAACAAGGAGAAAAGACCAAAGAGGCATATTTTCATCGCTAATCTGACGATAGAATAGCATCACATTGACGATTTTCACATATTCAATTGTCAGATTGATCATAGATTCCATACATTCTCCTCTCTGAAAATATTTTACTGCTTCATCGACTTCATCCGTTCCAGAAGTCCTTTATACTTCATACGGGAAATCAGACAGCTCTCCTGATTCTCGAATATCGCCATTTTCTCCTCTTTATCAATCTTCACAATGTTCTCCGGATTGACCACAAAGGAGCGGTGGCATTGGTACAGTCTGGAATCCGCCTTTTCCAGGTCGGAAAGCCCTGCATAGAACTCAATTCTTTCCTCCTTGGTATGTAAAATCACCTTATGGACGGTAGGCGAAGACTCAAAATACAAAATTTTATGAAAAGGAACCTGCACTCTGGCCATGGCCGTTTCAAAACTGAAAGAATCCTCCGATACAGTAGCGCCAAGTTTTTCCAACGTGTACTCAATAGCCGACTCCACACGCTCGGAAAAATGTTCCTCATCCAAAGCTTTGTCAATAAAGTCCAGTGCCGAAACCTTATAGCGAAAGGTAATCGGCATAAATTCCGAATGGGTTGTTACAAATACGATAGTGGCATTGGGATCCCTACTTCGAATTTCTTTCGCAATATCCAGCCCCTTCTTTTCCTCTCCTCTAATCTCAATATCCAAAAAGAAAAGCTGATGAGAACCTCTTTCCGTAATCGCATTAAGAAGCTGCCCGGCATTTCCAAAGATTTCCGGTGCCTTACAAGACAAGCTCTTCCTACTAATCAGCTCCTTAATCACATTTTCAATGCGGGATTGTTGTATTCTTTCATCCTCTAAAATAAAGATCTTCAGCAAGTCTCTCACTCCTATTAAATAAATAGCTTTAATAATTTCTTAATTCCTATTCATTAAAATACTCTGCAAAAATATTCGGTTTATTGTACCATGCTTTGCCTAAAATGGAGTTAATTTTTTCATTTTATGCTTCGCAGTTTATTTCTTTCGTCCCCTTCATAAAAATGCTATACTGTTTCCGTGAAGAGATGCTAAATGCCAAGGCTTCTCTTCGCTTACGACACTGCTTAAGAAAAACACTCTATAGGAAAGGAGAAAGAAAAAGTGGATTCTTTTCGATTTGCATTATCTTTCGCTCTTATTGTATGCCTCTCTTTTCTCCTTACCTTTTATATTTATTTTCGGCTTTTATACGGCGTAAAGAAAAACCGGGAAGTCCCTCGGTGGATTTATAAATTCGGGCAGGCTTTTCAGGGTAGAGTGCATGTTGAATATGAAAATGCAACGACTTCCGCAGCTCTTCGAGATGCC
>NZ_CAUTEG010000150.1:0-4047 GCF_963537195.1 Oribacterium sinus
CCATCCGGTAAGATAATCATAAACATTCACACTGGATTCCAGCAAAGCATTTACCCTGGAAAAATACTCCTTGTTTTTATACGTAAAAATGTCTCGTCCGTCCAAGAGTATAGAGCCCGAATCTGCCTGCATCATTCGCAGAATACAGTTAATTAAGGTAGTCTTTCCGGCTCCATTATTCCCCAGCAAACAGACGATTTCTCCTTCATTGATGGAAAAATTCAGATTTTTCAAAACTTCTTTTGCCTTAAATCTTTTCTTCAAGTCCTTGATTTCCAGCATTTACTACCTCCTTTCCTATCCGGTAGTTGCAACTGATATCGCGATACCATCATTGGATTTACATCCTGACATAATCAGTAGCTGATTCGTCCAACTCAATTGTGTCACCAGTGGTGACACAATTTCATTTCCTACACATAGCATCATTAGAATAAAAATCAACTCTGTACTACCCATATAATCAATAATTTTCTGGTCAACCTCAAGCTCTTTCCTTGCGTGAATATCCTCCACATCAAGTCCACCATACAGTCCCATATATCCTGCATTTTGAAATATTGCAAATTCCTCATTCGTTATAACCCCGGCATCATTCGCCGCTTCCGCTAAAAGTTGATTCCACTGTTTAATATCGCCCCTGCCTCCACGATTTTCCTGACCTCAGGAAAATCGCTAAACATTACATAACACTTTCTCCTATAGCTTTATCCCCGCAAAAAGGCAATACTTTTCGATAAAAAATTTAGACCTTCCAAGATATCTCTATCCCGGAAGGCCCACAAAAATATGCTTTAAAATATCTCTTTTAGCATACTGTCCTGTATTTCTTTTTTGAATTACTTTACCCACTGTCCTCTTTCATTTAAACGGAAGCCGGAAATAGTAGTGTTCTTCGCCATTGCCCCGTCCTCTCTGAAATAGTAGTAAACCGTGTTTCCATTTTCCTGTAAGGAAATCCAGCCTGTTCTCATGGCACCCGAATTGTCAAAGTAATACTGCTCCTTGCCGATCTGCATGATGCCGTTGGAAAGCATAGCTCCACAGCGACCATCCTTTTCCGGACGAAGATAATACCACTTCTGGTCAATCAATCTCCAGCCGGTCTTCATATCTCCGTTGACAGGATCCAAATAGTACCAGTCTCCGTAGCTGTTCTTAAACCATCCGGTTTCCATCTCCGCCTGTCCGTTGAAATGATACCAATGTCCATTCCACTCTACCCAGGTATTGATGGCAGGCTGGCTGTTGGGGAAACGGAAATACCACTTTCCGTTGCTTTGGCTAAAGCCGATGGTACCGGGAATATTGGCGGTGCCGGAATTGTTCTGTCCGCTCTGGCCCTGTACCTGATTCTCACTGTATTTTCCTTCTCCGTTGGAACGGGTGCTCTGCTGGATATCCAGAACCTCGGACTCCGCTTCTTCGGAGGACTTTCCTGACTTCTTCTGCTCCTCGGTATAAGGAATGGTCTTTACGGAAAATGTATAGCTTCCCTCCTCTGTCATCCAAGGATAAAAATTCAGACTTAACGCATCTGTGGTAATCTTTGCCAGTCTTCTGCCTTCCTTGAAAAGACTGACCTCATAGACGCCGGAACCGTTTTCCGGAGCGCTCCAACGAGCTCTTCCCAAGGAATTATTGTCCCACTGCAAATTGTCCGCCATGGAATACTGCCCCTGCACTGCCCGTAGCTGAATCAGAAGCTCCAGCTCCGTAGAACTGATTCTCTTGGCACTAATCAGAGTTCCGTTAGTCACACGGACATTGTTGCTATTATAGGCACCGAAGAACTGGTAATAAAGGGTGTCTCCATTACTCTTATCCCGGCTGTCCGCCACAAGATAAAGCTGCACCTTCGGGGTACTTCCCACGGTAATGTCTCCTGCATTTCCGCTGTCTACCCATTGAACCGCGTCCACATGATATTTGTCACTGTCCCCTGTGGAAAAATCACCTTCGCTGATATTGCCAAGGCTGTCTCCCGGATCCAGATTCCGAAGTCTTTCCTCCACCTTAATCCGAATCATATTGATATTGCTGATGCTATCCCTCGCAAAAGCAGGTATGCTCAAAGAAAAAAGCATTGTGGCCATAAAGGCTAAAGACAGCCCCAGGCGCTTTCCTGTATTTTGAAAAAATCTAATCATACAAAACCTCCTGTTCACATTTCCTCCTAGTATAAGACGGGGGCATAAGGGAAAACAAGTGCTTTTCTCTTACGATTCCGGAACAGCGGCGCGTTCTTTTAAGTCCTCTTTATCCACTTTCCATTGGTAAAGTCGGGAATGGCTACCGGCTGTCCCCCAAGAGCAATAGATTCCTCCGCCAGAGCGGTAATGCTCATCCAGCTGGCCATATCATACACATCAATAGGCATAGGCAGGTCTTCCTGAAGACAGCGAACAAAGTCAGAGAAAATCAGGTAGTCCATGCCTCCATGTCCCTTCTTCACCCCCGCCTTGAGATATTCTCTCCACACAGGATGCTCATATTTTTCCCGGAAACGCTCCACATTTCCCCACTGCTTCTTCCATTCAAAATGATCCTTTGCCCCCTCATCCCCATCCAGGAAAATGGAAGCATTGTCCTCCATATACATCCCCTTGGTGCCCTGCACAGTAAAGCCCCTGGAATAGGCTCTGGGCAGGGTGGTATCCAGCGTTAGCAAAATGCTTTCCCCGTTACTGCATTTGATGATGGTATTGACCACATCTCCCTGCTGAAATACCGTGTTTTGCAATGCCTTGTCCTCCGGCTTCTTTTCCTTGATATACTCTCTAAGTCCTGCTGCCTTGGAAGCCATGGAGCAAAGGCTTAGCATACGGTTTCCCCGGTTGATATGCAGCAGCTTGGCAATGGGACCAAGCTCATGGGTAGGATAATTTTCCGTATTCCGATGAATATAATTGTCCAAACGGTAATGACGGTTTTCCTTTCCAAAGGAGATTTCTTCCCGCAAATCATGCTTGTATCCACCCTCACAATGCACGATTTCTCCCAGTACCCCTTCCTCTACCATACGATAAACCATCATCTCGTCTCTGCCATAGACACAGTTTTCCATAAACATGATGGGAGTCTTCGTTTCTTCATAGCAATCCACCAGCTTCCAGCACTCCGACAGGGTATAGGCTCCCCCTACCTCGGAGGCCACTGCCTTTCCTGCCCGCATGGCCGCCATGGCTATTTCACTGTGGGTATCCCAGGAGGCACAAATCAAGACAGCATCCAGCTCCTCCATGGAAAGCATTTCCCTATAGTCGGAAAAGGTCTTCGGTCTTTCTCTTCCCATCTCTACAAGGGCATTGGCCACCTCCTCCTGCCGATCCTTATAAACATCACAAAGGGCAATAAAATCCACATCCGGATGCTCGGAATACACATTTTTTACTAAGTCTGCCCCTCTTTGTCCAAGTCCGATTACCCCAAGCTTCACTTTCTTTCCCATAAGCTATCCTTTCCCGCCGTAACATCGTGCCATTTGTCCTAATTCTATCCATCATTCTATCACGATTCCATTTCAGAAAGCTTTCCCCAATGAATAAAAGATTTTCACTATCGCATACAGAAGCCCCTGCCCGGAAAAGCATATCCGAACTATCTTTTTTCAACAAAAAAGTACAGTAGTAGGCACACAAATACCATAACTACTGCACTTTCATTACAAACAGCTTTTCAACAATATAGGTCTGAAAAGGGGAGTCTGAGCCATATCTTACTTATGCCTTACTCACTAACAGCCAACAAAAAAGGAGTTGCGAAGAACTATCATAGCCGGTTGTCAGCAATATAGGACTGAAAAGGGGAGTTTGAGCCATATCTTGCTTATGCCTTACTTACTAATAGCCTACAAAAAAGAAGCTGCGAAGAATTATCTTAGACAGGTTTTCGGTAATATAGGTCTGAAAGGGGGTAGTCTGAGCCCGTCAGTACTTACTGAAAGCGAGCTAAAGCGAAGCTCGAAGTTAGTACTGCTACGAGGCGAAGCTAGCGAGAGCGTGCCCCATTTTCAGACCTATATTACATAGAAAACCGTCTTACTTC
>NZ_CAUTEG010000151.1:0-3964 GCF_963537195.1 Oribacterium sinus
AGCGAAGCTTGAAGTTAGTACTGCTACGAAGGCGAGGTTAGCGGGAGCGTGCCCCGATTATAGACCCATACTGCATTAGAGCGCATCTTTATAATAAATATAATCCTTCAATACATAGGATTAAGTTAGAGAGAGTATAGCCTGATTTCAGACCTATATTGCTTAGAAAATTATTTTGTTTTTTACATCCCCTTTTGTCTTATGTGAATAGTGGCTCTGAGCCCTCCGGGCCTTCTCCAAGGCCGTTGGAAATGGCTTCCACCACCGCCTTTAGGGCTTCTTCTTCGTCCGGGCCGTTACATTCCACCACTACGGTACTGCCTCGCTTTACCCCGGCAGCCATCACGTTCAGCACGGACTTTCCTACGATCTTACGCTCTCCGTAATGCAAAATAATTTCACTTTTATATCGGATACAGGTTTGGGTAAGTACCCCGGCCGGACGTAAATGTAATCCTGATTCATTGATAATTTTTACCTCTTGACTAAGCATATCCCCCTCCTATTTTGAACAGCTTTCCGCTTTTTCTCTTTCCTTGTTTCTTCTGATGCTTTCCGCCTTGGAAAATTCACATCCGCAATAGTCCTGTCGATACAGGTTATGTTCCTTGGATAATTCTATGGAACGAAGGTATCGACTCTTTTTCTTAAAATCTGAAGGCAGGTAAGCAATACCGTACTTCTCTCCCAGTGCTTCTCCGATTTCATTTAAAACAGTAGCATCCTTTAAAGGAGAGATGCTTAAGCTGGTACAAAAGTAATCAAAAGCCTGATCCGGATGTTCTTTATTCCAGCCGGCCCCGTATTGGGCAGTTTCTTCCAGTCGAAGATTGAAACAGGCATCGCACCTGGCCCCTCTTTCAGGCTCCTTTTCCAAACCCTTGGCTATCTCCAGAAACTCCTCATGGATATAGTTGGAAACAATCACATCCATAGAAAAGCCCATTTCCTTCACCAGCCTCTTACATTCCTCCGCCCTGTGTTCAAACTCGGATTTCGAATCCAAATTCGGATTATAAAAGAAGATGGTGATGGAAAAATATTGCTCCAGACTCTCCAGTACTGCCGTGGAGCAGGGAGCACAGCAGACATGGAGCAGCAATCTCTTTTTTTCTCCGCTTTTCGGAAGATGGCTTTCCATCAGCTGTTCATAATTTTTCTTCATAGCTTCCTTACTGTAAAAAGTCTCGAATTCTCTTGGAACGGACAGGATTTCTCAGCTTTCTTAAAGCCTTTGCCTCGATCTGTCGAATTCTCTCTCTGGTAACATTAAATTCTTTTCCTACTTCTTCCAGTGTTCTTGGATGTCCATCCTCTAATCCGAAACGAAGCACGATAACCTGTCTTTCTCTTTCCTTTAAATCCCCAAGAAGCGTATCGATATGCTCTCTAAGCATTACGGATTCCACATTTCCCTCCGGAGAAAGAACATTGGTATCCGCTACGAAATCTCCCAAATTGGAATCATCCTCTTCACCGATGGGGGTTTCCAAAGAAGCCGGCTCTCTGGCAATCTGCATGATTTCCTGTACCTTCTCCTCTGTCATATCCAAATGCTCAGCCAGTTCCTTTACGGAAGGCTCATAACCAAGCTCTAAGGTCAGCTTTCTCTGCATCTTGGACATCTTATTGATGGTTTCCACCATATGCACCGGAACACGAATGGTTCTGGCCTGGTCTGCCAAGGCTCTGGTTACGGACTGACGAATCCACCAGGTAGCATAGGTAGAAAGCTTAAAGCCCTTCTCCGGGTCAAACTTTTCCACTCCTTTAATCAAACCGAGATTTCCTTCCTGAACCAAATCCAGGAAGCTCATTCCTCGACCGGTATATCTTTTGGCAATAGAAACAACCAAACGAAGGTTGGCTTCAATCAACCTTTGTTTAGCATATTCATCTCCCTCCTGCTTCTTCATGGCAAGAGCATATTCTTCCTCGGCGGTAAGAAGGGGTACGGTACCGATTTCCTTAAGATACATTCTAACCGGATCTTCCGTTCCGATTCCTTCCAGAAGATCCACCGCATCCAGGTCAATCTCCTCTCCCTCTTCTTCCTTTACAAAGTCATCGTCGTCTTCTAAGGGAAGGAGAGCATCCGGCTCCGCCTTATCCCCATCCTGTTCTATGGTTTTAAGTGCGTCCTCATCCAGGATGGGATTAATCTCGATTCCCTTATTCTCCAGCAAAAGCAAAACCTGCTCCATCTGCTCTTCGTTTAGGGAAAACTCCTTTACTGCCTCCTGCACTTCCCCTAAATCGATGCTGTTTTTATTGCTTTTTGCCTTTTGCAGCAAAGAAGCAAGTATTTTCTCTAATTCTTCTCTTTCCAAATGAACATCCTTTCTTTTTAGGGCTTATCTCCACAGGCTCATACCTGTGATGATGCTGAGTAACAACAGTAAAATACCGACAAAAAGAGACAGAAGCCTCTTCTTTCCCTCTTCTCTTCCCTGCAGCACATAGACCACACGAAGGATGGCCGCAAAAAAGAAAATAAAAGGAAAAAGAACCTGATTCTCTTCCGGCTTTGTTAAAGCGAAAATCGCCATAATACTAATCACAAGACCTATGCCAATATAGAAAAAATCATATTTCCTGTTTGGATTTCTCCCTCTTAGCCGTCTTTCCATTATGCTCCTCCCAAGCTGAGGTAGAGAAGCGCCTTAATCGTGTGCATTCTGTTTTCCGCCTCTGCAAATACCAGAGAGCGCTCGGATTCAAAAACGCTGTCGCTGACCTCCATTTCGGAAATACCGAACTGCTTATAAATTTTAGCGCCGATTTCCGTTCTGGCATTGTGGAAGGCAGGAAGGCAATGAAGGAAAATAGCGGATTCCTTGGCATAAGAAAATGCGGTGTCATTGACCTGATAAGGCTGTAAATCCGCAATTCTCTGGGCAAAGAGGCTCTCCGGCTCTCCCATGGATAACCAAACATCGGTGCAAATGATGTCCGCATCCTTACACCCTTCTGCCACAGATTCCGTAAAACGAAGGCTGCCTCCATTTTCCTCCGCAATCTGCTGACACTCGGAAATCAAGTCCTCGTCCGGAAAATAGCCTTCCTTGGTGCAGGCCACAAAATGCATGCCCATCTTGGCACAGGCCACCATATAGGAATTTCCCATATTAAAGCGGGCATCTCCCATATAGCAAAGCTTAAGTCCCTTAAGCTTACCGAAACGCTCTTCAATCGTTAACAAATCCGCCAAAAGCTGTGTGGGATGAAAACGGTCGCTTAAAGCATTCCATACCGGTACGGAGGAATATCTGGCAAACTCCTCCATGCCCTCCTGGGAATAGCCTCTATACATAATTCCGTCATACATGGTGGAAAGTACTCTTGCCGTATCTTCAATACTTTCCTTCTTCCCCATCTGGCTGTTGGACACATCCAGAATAGTGCTATGCACACCAAGGTCCGCTGCCGCCACCTCAAAGGCACATCTGGTTCTGGTGGATGCCTTTTCAAAAATCAGGACAATGTTCTTGCCGGCACAGGCTTCTCCGTGAGGATAGCGCCTTACCGCCTCTTTCTTCTCTTTCTTTAGTCTCTTGGCAACATTCAGAATCTCCTGAATTTCCTCTTTAGAAAAATCCAGTAATTTCATAAAATCACGTCCTGCTAAAGTCATCCTTCCTCCTTTATATATCTTCTTTGTCGAACAGCCTCATAGAGTACTATGCTGGCTGAAGTAGCAACATTTAAGGACTCTATCTTCCCTTCCATGGGAATAAGGAGTTTTTCCGTAGCACATTGGCTCAGTTCCTTTGTAAGACCATTGCCTTCATTACCGAATAAAAAGGCGGAGGGTCCTTGGAAGGAAGCCTGAAAATGCGCTTTTTTCCCGCTCAAATCCAGTGCAAAAACCTGAACCTTGGCGCTTTTCAGCCTTTCACAAAGAGAAAGCAAATCCTCCTCTATACTGAAGGGCAAGCGAAAAAGGGAGCCCATGGTGGAGCGA
>NZ_CAUTEG010000152.1:0-3959 GCF_963537195.1 Oribacterium sinus
GAAATGATGTGACCACCGTTACCACCCCCGGGGAAACTGTGGATGTGATTGTTACCGACTATGGCATTGCCATTAATCCCCGGCGGCCGGAGCTTTTGGAGGCTGTAAAAGCCGCTAAACTTCCCATAAAGAGTATTGAAGAATTACGAGATATTGCCTACAAAATCTGTGGAGAACCGACTAAACTGGAATTCGAGGATAAGGTAGTTGCCATTATCGAAGCAAGAGACGGCAGCATCATGGATGTGGTAAGAAAGCGAAAGGATAAAAGTCTAATTACACTAAGCGCTAGATAAAAACCAGTAAAGCCAAGTACCATTCTTATAAAACCAAGTATGTAATTTATGCCAAGGGAGTGCAAAATGGAATTTTATTGTAAAAGCGGAGAACGAATCCATGTAGATATTCTGGGAGAAGGCTTTCCCATTGTCTTTCTTCATGGGAATAATCTGCAAAGCGGCTATTTTGCAAAGCAAAGAGTTCTCGAGAAAAGTTTTAAGCTCCTCTTTGTAGATAGTTTGGGGCATGGAAAATCCGGAGAACTACAGGGGGAAACAAGCTTTGCTTACCTTGCCGATGGTCTGGAGGAGCTGCTTTCCTCCCTTTCCATAGAAAAATGTCTTTTGGTGGGGCACAGTGACGGCGCGAACCTGGCACTGGAATACGCCGGTCGCCATGGGGAGAGAGTAGCCGGGATTCTGGCAAACAGCGGAAATATTTCCTTTTCCGGTCTAAAGTTCCTTCCCCGCTATGCCTGTTATCTGGAAGAATGGCTCTACCGCTTTTTGGGGCTCTTTCTTCCCGCCTTTAAGCGAAAGTCCAGAGTTTCTCCCCTTTTACGGGAAAATGTGGATGTGCCGAAGGAGCTTTTTCGAAAGGCGCCTTACCCCGTAGTGGTTTTGGTGGGAGACAGGGATATGATTAAGCGAAAGCACAGTATGGCGATTGCAAAGCTTTTCCCCAAAGGCAAATTTCTGGAACGAAGGGGGCAGGGGCACAATATCCCGAAAAAGGATAGCGCTTACTTTAATCGCCTGATAGAAAAAATGGTGCAGGACATACAGCCTTAATACTGCCCTGATCAAACAGCAAGATGCCGATTATACAATACAAGCATCGATTATCAGCACAAGTTGCTGATAAAGTAAGGTAAAAATTGCAAAACAAAGTTCGTATAGAGTAAAGAAACTCCGGTTTCCATAGTAAGGAGGAAAAATTGAATAAACTGATTTCTTTTTTTAAAAAATGGCAGAATGTTCTAAAGAGCATTCTTTTCCTGAGCATTTCTATTTTGGTGCTTTTGGAACTTGTTAAAATGGGAAAGACCATTTCCCCGGAGGCGGTAAAAAGCATCTTAAGCGGTTTATCCCCCTTCCAAATTGTAAGTCTCCTTGTTATCGGAATCCTTTCCGTTTCTCCGATGATGCTCTATGACTTTATCCTTTGTAAGGAGCTGAAAAAGAAGATTTCTTTGGGGAAGCTGATAGAAAGCAGCTGGACCATCAACAGCTTAAACAACCTGATCGGCTTTGCAGGCCTTGTGGACGTGGGACTGCGTTACAGCTATTTTACGGAGGAGGATAAGGGCGAAGAAACCATGCAGGGCATTTCCAAGGTGATGCCTTATTTCATGTCTGGGCTTTCCCTCTATTCCTTGCTATCCTTCGGGCTCTTGTTTTTCGTTCAGAAAAATGCCGTTTTAAGACCCTACAGCTTTGTCCTCCTTCTAGCTTCTCTGATTCTTCCGGTCTTGCTTTTTCTTTCCACCAGAAAAAACTGGTCCTACTTTGGAAATCTATCTAAGAAAAAGATTCTGGCTTTAATCGCAACTTCCTTCCTCGATTGGGGCTTTGTTTCCTGCTTTTTCTTTTACTGCGGAAGGACACTGGGCTACAGCGTTTCCCTTGCCAATACCCTGCCGTTATTCTTTATCTCCATTTGCATCGGTATCGTCTCCATGATTCCCGGAAGTCTCGGAAGCTTTGATTTAATGATGATGAGCGGTCTTTTACATTTTTCCGTAAATCGAAATGAGGCGGCAAGCTGGCTGCTGCTTTTCCGTATCTTTTATTACATCATTCCCTTTGCCATCGGTCTCCTTTTCTTTATCAAAAGTATGGGAGGACAGATTAATCAAAAATTTTATGGTCTGCCGAAGAAGCTTAGCTCCCTAATGGGACAGGGCATCAGCCACTTTATGGCAACTTTCTTCGGTTTTTTTCTGATGGCCACCGCCATTCTTCCCGATGAAATCCATAGCATTCCTCTTATCGGACAAATGGATCCCATAAGGGGGCAGCTACTCTGGCAGTTTCCAAGCTTTCTCCTTGGTTCTCTTTTCTTCCTGTTGGGAAGACTTTTAAAAAGAAAAGCCGCCTTTGCTAAGCCCTTTTCCCTTCTGCTTTGCCTTGTGACACTTTTCTATATCAATCTGGGAAGCCCTTCTCTTTTCAGTAGTCTCTACCTTCTGTTGTTTCTGCTGATTCTCTTTTTTCGAAGAAGAGAGCTTTCCAGAAAAGCCTTTTTTTACCCGGTGGAAGACCGTTTGAAGGACTTTTCCTATATCCTGGGAAGTATTTTCATTACTCTCCTCCTTTTATACCTTTCCAGCGGCAATACCGGAAAGGATAGTCTCGGCTTCCTGATTTTCCATAAGGGAGTTCTGCATAAGTTACATACTTTCTCAAAGCCCCATTTTTTCACGGTCTTTTTAGACTACTTTCTTAATCTTTTCGCCTATTTTCTGATTCCTACGCTTTGCTATATTACCGTGGGCGCACTGGCGAGAGATAAGCATTTTTCCTTCGGAGAAAAATTCAATCAGGAACGCTTTCAGAACTTTTTGCAAAGCTTTCCCAATACCAACTTAGATGCTTCTCTGGCCTTCCTTGGCGATAAGCTACTGTACTATTATCAGGAAAATGGAGTGGATAAGGTGGTTTTTCAATTTGCCTTAGAAGACGGAAAAGCGGTGGTCATGGGAGAGCCCATCGGAGAAGAAAGATATTTTCCTGCTGCAATCTCTTCCTTTACTGCAGAAGCGGAGGAAAACAATCTTACTCCGCTCTTCTATGAGGTAGGCCAGGACTTAACCCTTCTCCTCCATAACCATGGCTATGAATTTATGAAGTTCGGAGAAAGTGCAAAGGTTCCTCTTTCCGACTTTGATCTCGTGGGAAAATCCGGTAAGAAGTTCCGTGCCGCGGTCAACAAAATAGAAAACAAAGGATATACCTTTCAAGTACAGTACCCGCCTTTTTCCGATGCCTTTTTACAGGATTTGGAGAAAATATCGGATGCCTGGCTTTCCGGAAGGCAGGAAAAAGGCTTTTCTCTGGGCTTCTTTGACAAAGGCTATCTCTCTCTGGCTCCCATTGCCTGCGTATTGGATTCCGAGGGACATGTGCAGGCCTTCTCCAACTTCCTCGTTTGCAATGGAGAAAAAGAAGCAAGCATTGATTTGATGCGCTATAATCCGGGAACAGAAAGTAACGGCATCATGGACTATCTCTTCGTGGAGATTTTCCTGTATTTTAAAGAAAAAGGCGTGGACTACTTCGATTTGGGTATGGCGCCCTTGTCTAATGTGGGACAGGAAGAGCATAGCTTTTTCCAAGAAAAACTGGCATTTCTGGTTTATGCCTTTACCAATCGCTTCTACTCCTTTTCGGGACTACGAAAATATAAGGACAAGTTCTCGCCTCTATGGGAGGCAAGATACCTGTCCTATCCGAAGGACAGCAGTTTACTTTTTGATCTGCTGGCTATTTTCAAGATAGATAACCGGAAGGTAAAGGAGCTGTAAAAAACATTTTCCAAGCAATATAGGTCTGAAACGGGGCACGCTCTCGCTAACTTCGCCTTGACTGAGCAGTGGTTTATGTTAACCACTGCTCACTTTGCTTTGCAAAGCAACTTCCTTCGGAAGTTGGTCTGCATCAGGACGACTTTTCTAATGA
>NZ_CAUTEG010000153.1:0-3678 GCF_963537195.1 Oribacterium sinus
TATAGAAAATGCTCCTCTACACTACCAAAACAGAGAACCATTAAAAACAAAGGACAAACAAAATGCACAAAAATCTTGAATTGGATATGGGAAATGTTTTAGTCACCTATGATCCGGTATGGGTGATTCAAGAATATACAGATAGAGAAGATTGGATTAAAGAAATCAAAGATGTGATGTTTTATTCCGGAGAGTGGATCAGATTGGATGCAGGGCTGATGTCCGAGGAGGATGCCCTAAAAGCATGGATGAAACGTTGCAGTTCACCGGAGCTGGCAGAGCTTTGTAAAATCTGTTTTGAAAACTGGGATAAATATAATATGAAAAAAATCCCCGGTGTTGCGGAAATCCTAAAGGAAGAGAAGGCGCAGGGAAGAAAGCTTTATCTTTTGTCCAATGCTTCCATGCGCCTAGTTCCAATTTGGCGGGAAGTGCTTCCCGGATCGGAATATTTTGACGGCATCTTTTACTCTGCGGCCTTTCAATGCCTGAAGCCACAGGATGTTATTTATGAAAGATTTTTAAAGCATTTTTCTTTGGAAGCAAAGGATTGCTTTTTTATAGATGATTTAAAAGAAAATATTGAGGGCGCAAAGAAAGCAGGCTTGGATGGCGCGGTTTTGCCCCTTCCCGAGGCTTCTGCTCTTCGAAAGATTTTGGAAGAAGAGAAAAATGCATAAAGTCTATAGGAGGATCAATGAATCAGCTTAAGGAACATCCCTTTCCTTTGGTGGAATATAAAATCAGCACGGGTATTCTCCCAATGGTGGAATCGCCCCTTTTCCAAAGAGAAACAGGGTTAAAGCATGGCTTCTCCACCAGAAAAGGTGGCGTATCCAAGGAACATTTGACTTCTTTAAACCTAAGCTTCTCCGTGGAGGATGCCAAGGAAAACGTCCTGGAGAATTTCCGAAGAATCGGAGAGCGTTTTGGGAAAACTCCTGAGGACTTTGTTCTTAGCAAGCAAAGCCATGAAACCAAGGTACTGAAGGTAGGCACGAAGGACAGGGGAAAGGGCATTACAAAAGATAGAGATTATGAGGGAATAGATGCTTTAATCACGGATGAAGAAGGAATTATACTTTCCTGCTTTTCCGCAGACTGTGTTCCGATTCTATTTTATGATCCTATTCATAAAGCGGTAGGAGCCTGTCATAGCGGCTGGAGGGGGACCAAGGGGAAGATTCTTCAAAACGTGGTGGAGGAAATGAGAAAGCATTTCTCTTCAAATCCCGCGGAGATTCTTATTGCCATCGGCCCCAGTATTTGTAAGGAGCAATACGTTGTTTCTGAAGACTTAGCTCTTTCCTTCCTGGAGGATTATCCGGATTTAGGGGAAGATACAGCTTCTCCAATTCAAAGGATTTCAAAGGATAAATTTCAACTGGACTTATGGGATTTAAACCGAAGGATAGCGCTGAACTGCGGAATAAAAGAAGAACATATTTCCATCAGCGGTTATTGCACCATGGAGAATCCGGAACTGTTTTTTTCTCACCGTTACAGTCAGGGAAAAAGAGGACTGCAGGGAGCTTTTATCTGCTTACAGGATTAGATAGTACTTAAGCAAAAAGCCGGCTATGAGAGTTCATAGTATGCTTTCCGTTGGGAAAGAAAGGATATGATTTTGCCGATGAAAAAATATGCCATATTGATTTTGCTTTGCCTTTGCAGTATTTCAGCCTGCGGAAAAAGCAAAGAGAAGCCGGTAACGAAAGAGGCTTCCGCTTCCAACCTGGAGGATGTAGTGGATGAGAAAGCCAGTTCCTCAGAGCTTTCCAAAAAGGTGGAGGAAAGAAAGCAGGAGGAAGAGGAGCTTGCTCTTTCCCGATATACCAATCTGGGACTGGTACAGTGTGATTCCAGCTTTATTAACTTCCGTTCCCAGCCTAATGAAAATGATATTCAAAACATTATCGGAATTTTAAAAAATGGAGCGGGAGTGGAGATTTTAGAGTCTCCCGCAGCGGGAACGGAGAACTGGGTGAAGGTCCGTTCCGGAGGTTTGGATGGCTATATTTCCAAGCAGTTTTTGCTGGAGGGAGAGGAAGCGAAGGAAAAGGCCAAGGAATATATGGAGCCAAGAGTTACCATCCTGGCGGAAAAGCTTCGTATTCGTTCTACTCCGGAGAAGATTGACGGAAATACCTTAGGCTCCTGTGCCAAGGGGGAACGATATATTGTATTGGGAAGAAGCGGAAAGGATTATCTGAAAATTTCTGCAGATACCATCGAAGGGGTGGAAGAGGCTTATATATCTTCCAGTGCGGAAAATGTGAGTTTGGAATATGGCTTGGATGAGGCGCGAAGCTACAATTTAAAGCAAAAGGTTATAAACCAGTATGATCACCTTGGTGTATCAAAGGCTCAAGACTATATCAATATCCGTTCCGATCCTGCCGACAAGGGTATTGACAACATTATCGGAAAATTCCCGGGCTATGCGGGAGGAGATATTTTAGGGGAAGAAAACGGTTGGCTGAAAATCCGTTCCGGAGAAATCACCGGCTATGTAAAGTCGGAGCTGGTGGCGCAAGGTAAGGAAGCGGAGCAGCTGGCTCTTGCCCATGCCCAGGTTATGGCAACGGTCAATACGGATGCCTTAAACGTCCGGGCAAATCCCAGTACGGAATCCAATGCCTGGACCAAGGTTACAAGAGATCAAAGATATTCTGTAGTTAATCAGCTGGATGGATGGGTACAGCTGGACTTAGATTCCGGAGATGATCAGGAGGGGGATCAGGGAGCCTATGTTTCCACAAGAGATAACAATGTTACCGTAAACTACGGTTTAATCGAGGCCATTTCCTATAGACCGGCACAGGATAGAGCCAATATTGCGGCAAAGAGACGAAGCGATTTGGTAAACTTTGCTTGCCAATTTGTGGGTAACCCCTATGTGTGGGGAGGAACCTCTTTAACCCACGGTTGTGACTGCTCCGGCTTTACCCAGACAATTATGAGTAAATATGGAGTTTCTTTACCCAGAGTTTCCAGGGAACAGTCCAGAACCGGTGTTAAGGTCAGCAGTGAAAATATGCGTCCCGGAGATTTGATTTTCTATGCCAACAGGAGAGGTGTGGTAAATCATGTAGGAATCTATATTGGTAACGGTCAGGTGGTAAACGCTGCCTCCAGACGTTCCGGAATTCGAATTTACCGTTGGAATTACAGAACTCCTGTGGCAATTCGAAATGTATTAGGGGAATAGTGAAAGCAGGAACAGCTAAAGGAAACAAAGGGGCATAAGTAAAGTATTAAAGCAATAAAATATATTCAAAGCAGAAAAGCAAAAGAAAAGCAGAAAGTATAAGAAAAGCATAAGCTAAGAAAAGCATCAGAAGGGAATAAGGAGACGGTATGGAAAGCTTCGTTTTATCTTGTTGTTCTACAGTGGATATTTCTAAGGAATGGGCGGAAAAAAGAAACATTCTTTTAGCCTACTTTCGTTTTTATTTAAATGAAGAGGAGTACAGAGACGATTTTTATGCCTCCCTTTCTCAGGAGAAATTATTTGAAAGAATGTTAAATGGGGAGAAGAGTAAGACTTCCCAGGTAAACAGTGAAGAATATATGACTCTTTTCCGCCCCAGCTTGGAGGCGGGAAAGGATATTGTTCATTTCTGCTTATCCAGCGGAATATCCGGCACCAGAAATTCCTGTGAAATTGCTAAGGAC
>NZ_CAUTEG010000154.1:0-3162 GCF_963537195.1 Oribacterium sinus
TCTATTTTACAAAGTCCGATTTCTTTCAATCCTCTGTCATACAGGGCAGTGAGGCATAGCTCTCCACAAATATTGTGTAAGCTATGCTTCGTCATCCCCCTTGGCATGGCAATATCCAAATATTCCTTTGTTCTTAGGGAAAAGAGTTTTTGCTTTCCCTTCCAATCGTCATTGTTAAAAAGCGGTGTGATAATAAGATAATCCGAATGGGTGAAAGTTCCATTCACCCCGGACTTTTTTCCGCCCGCCTTCAATTGCTCCGACTCCAAAAGCTTTTCCTTTACCTTGCCCTCAGAGGAGATTTTTGCCAGAGCATAATAATCCATTCCCCATTTATTCACCGAGCCCGTGCTTTCTCCCGAAGTAAAGGCGTAGAGTTCCCCTTCCTCCATTTTTAAACTGTCGATTTTCGGAGCATCCTTCGTCCTCTCATCATGATGGGTAAAGGCATTTTTCTCTATTTCCGAAAAGCATTTCCACTTGGCTTCTTTTTTTACAGGGTCAAAGTCTAATAAAGCAAAGCATCGGGAAAGGCCGTAATACACTTCCTTTTCAAAGCAGACAGGAATTAGGCTACCGTCTGAAACGGTCTGAAAATGCCGTTGTCTTGCATTTTCCGGCAGTACTTTACGAAAGGGCAAGAGGCTGTTCTTAATCGAGATGATTTCCAGTGAAGAAAAATCTCCGGTAAAATAGAAAATTTCTTTCTTTGCCTTGATTACCCCGAAGCCATTTCCAAATGAAAAAAGTACCGGATCATTTTCTCGGTCAAGAAAGTCCTCCCCAAGCTCTATTTCCTGTATGCCGGTTTCGGACAGGACTAGAACAGTGTAGGCTCCGGGGGATTCTTCTCTTCTGGTTAAGAGGAGAGCGTTTGCGCCTTGCTCCGGACACGCAGGAGAAAGAAAACCTGTGCTGTAAATATAGGTATATGCATTTTCCAACTTATATTTTTGTATAAGACTTAGTTTTAAATCGGCCATGCTATTCCTCACTATTTTCGTTATCTGCCTCTGTGTTTTTCTTTTTTCTTCGCTTGCTTCAGCATAAATTGCCGTTCTTCCTCGATGCGTTTTTGTTCTCTGTTTTTTTCTTTACGCTTTTGTTTGTTCTCTTCATGCTGTAAACTTAACGCCTGTTGCGACTTCGTCCCGATGCCAGCGCGCTGCAATTGCTTTTTTGCCTCTCTTTGTGCTCTTTTCGGATTCTGTTTCCTTTCCTTGACTTGCGTTTCGACTTCCGGACTGAATTTCAGCTCATAAAAATGCTTTAAGATAAAATTACGTACCTCAAAGTCCTTGGGCTCTGCACCGAAAGTCACCTTCGCAACAGATAGGCAATTCCCCTCTGTTTTCTCAAAAACGCCCACCCAAAAAGCGCCTTCAAAAAGCACTGTCATTTGACAAGTCATCTTGTCCATATTTGTCCCTCCTAAAATGCTTATGAACAAAGAATGGACAACCCGGAGGGGAAGGTTACTTACCACAGGATTCTGTGACGGCCGGGCTACCTACCGGCTCTGGCATAGCTCTTTGTATGCGTTGCGTTTTTATCTTTGCTGTGTACATAATTGATGAAATTTCTTCCATTGCCTTATATCATAACGATTGAAAACTGCATTAGCAAGAATATAGAATCGTTTGCGATGAAAGTTCTTTCCAAAGTATATATTTTGTGGTAATTCGAAGATATGACTATGCAGCAGTTAAAGATTTATTGCATTTTCATCCAAAAGAAAATTCTCCAATCCAATGTATAAAATACCTGCATCATCATGTCGGGGGATAATATTATCTTTTACAACTACAATTTTCTTGAAGGAATCATCTATTTTTTTTAAAGAAGCAGTTTCCTGTTCTTGCTTCTCCTTACTGTCTATGTGTAGTGCAGACTGAATATAATATCTTTCATGCCCTTTATTCACTACAAAATCAACTTCCAGCTGAATTTTTTGCCTCTTTCCGTCTTTTTTGCAATCATATTCCACTACCCCAATATCCACATTATATCCTCTACGAATTAAATCGTTATAGATTATATTTTCCATGATGTGGGTCTCTTCTACTTGCCTGAAATTCAATCTGGCATTTCTTAGCCCGATATCTGTAAAATAATACTTAAGTGGCGTGGTAAAATACTTAGCTCCCTTAACGTCGTATCGATTTGCATGGGATAACAAATATGCTTCTTCAAAATACTCCAAATATTTCGAAATTGTACCGGAGGATATCTTAATTTGTTTTTCCGAGAGAAATCTTTTAGAAAGCTTACTGGGATTGGTAAGAGAGCCAATCGCCGAAGAGGTAAAATCCAATAATACTTCCATAACCTCTTTATCATTCTGTATCTTTTTTCTTTCCAGAATATCTTTTAAATAGGTTTCTTGAAATAAATCTTTTAAATAACGATTTTTCTCCTCATCATTTTTCAAACTATAAATATATGGCATTCCGCCATATATACTGTAATGTTGGAATGCCAATGACTTATCTTCTACTACTTCACAAACTTCCGCAAAAGACAAAGGATTGATATGAATTTCATCTCCTCTATCCCTAAATTGAGTTAAAACATCTCTGGACAACATTTTTGAATTACTGCCCGTTACGTATATATCTAAGTTATCCCGCTTCATAAGTCCTAAAAGCACATCCACAAAAGTCACCGTCTTTTCGTCGCTTTCAAGATAGGGATTCTTCGCAGCAATCGACAATTGGATTTCATCGATAAACACATAGTATTTTTTCGTTTCATCCTGGGTTTTTTCCTTGATATAATCATTTAATTTAAACGGATTCCTATACACCAGCGTATCTATTTCATCCAGTGCAATCGAAATGATTTGTCCATCTTCGATACCGCTTGAGAGCAAATAATCCCGATACAAATGGAAAAGCAAATAAGATTTCCCACATCTTCGGATTCCCGTGATAATCTTTACTCTACCGTTATCCTTTTTCTCTATAATTTTATGGAGATAAAAACCACGTCTAATCTGCATATGTAAATCCTCTCAAAAAATTAAGGTGGAATTCCACCTTTTTTTCACGAGTCTATTCTATCATTTTATTGTGCTCCTATCAATAAGCGGCTCAATTAATAAGATAATTCAAAAATGAAAAAGTAAATTCTACTCATCTATCCCCCAGTAGATTTTACTTC
>NZ_CAUTEG010000155.1:0-3096 GCF_963537195.1 Oribacterium sinus
ACCGTAGGGCAATAAGATGGTTTACATTCTTAATAATATGTAAAACAATAATTTATTAGAGCAAGTGCTAACGTTATATCGTAATAGATTTATCGATAGCGTCAACAACAAGCGAAGAATTTTCCGTGCTGACAAATACTTTGATATTTCTATCGGTAAAACTCCACCTAGAAAGGAGCCACAATGGTTTAGCACTAATCCTCAAGATATTACTTGGGTATCTATTTCTGATATGGGCACTTGTGGACTTTATATTAGCAGTAGCTCCGAGCAGCTAACAAGAGAAGCTGTTGAACGACATAATGTTAAAATCGTACCTGACAATACCATTTTACTTAGCTTTAAGTTAACAGTCGGTAGAATAGCAATTACAAATGGAGAAATGACTACCAATGAAGCTATTGCACATTTCAAAACTGACAAAAAGGAAATAAATGAATATCTATATTGTTATTTGAAGTGTTTTAACTACCAAACTATGGGCAGTACATCATCAATCGCAACAGCCGTAAATTCAAAAATAATCAAAGGAATGCCTTTTGTTGTACCAACCGATGATGAACTAATAGATTTTCATAGCGTAGCTGCTCCAATATTTGCCAAGATAAAGGCTAATCAAACCGAAAGTAAAAACTTGACAGCAGTCAGAGATATATTACTACCTAAACTTATGTACGGCGAACTTGATGTCTCAAACATCGACATTTAAGCCGCTAATAGACTCGAAAACTGCTTCGCAGTTTCCTCGTTACCGCCTCTGTCAGACACCTTGCAGTCCGTATGCAAGCATTCGTCCGTCTTTGGTGTCTGCCTACGCTGCTTCGCAGCTATCCGTGCGTTGCACGTATGAGGCGGTAAATTATTGTTTATTGTATTGTTAAGTTTTATTTTATCATCCAAATCTCTTAAAATTCCACTTATTACTTTTTGTTCTTCAACGGAAGGAACTTTAATATCTAAATTCCTTAATACATCTGTTTGTACTCGTTGCCTACCCGATGAACCAACCATTGATTTAATTGCCGGCTCTCTTACAATTGAGCTACATACTAAATAATACAGGTAATCTGTGTCTATTCCTTCTTTTGCACGAAAAACGATATATTCTGTAGAACCAAATCCGATTTCACCTTCATCAAGAATATTAACTTTGGCAATTTTCCCATTTTCTAAGCACGGAGTTATTCTTGCCATAATAGTATCTCCATTACGGAATTTAGCCCCACTTGTAAACGGTTCATTTTCATATGACATAATATCTCTGCAAAACGGTTGTAATTTATCCATTCCAATCTTTTTAGCAATTCTTCCTTTTGGCAATGACTCACGAGGATTAAAATCTACAATCTCTGACAATTTCTTTATTTGCCACTTACACTTCATACCCAATCGCCCCCAGTTTCTTACGAATTTCCTCTTCCAATTCATGAGACTTTTTAAACATATCTGACAGCTCTGAGGTTAATCTTGTCATCTTTTCTTCAAAAGGCTCTCCGTCATCTTCCTGTTCTTCAATCCCCACATATCGACCTGGGGTTAAAATATAGTCATGCTTTGCTATCTCTTTTATTGTAGCAATAGCCGAAAATCCTTTTTTCTCTTCCAATATTCCGTTTTGGAAATCTTCAAATGTTTTTGCTAATAAATCAATATCTCCCAGGCTTCCGTCTTCCTGTATCCCTTCTGTGAAGTCTCTATGTTTTCTATCAACCATGTAACCCATTTTTCTGGCATCAATAAATAGAGTCTTTCCTTTTTGCTTTTTATTCTTAGTAATAAACCACAATGTTACAGGAATAGTTACGCTATAAAAAAGCTGTGTAGGTAAAGCTACAATACCTTCAACTAAATCATCTTCTATAATTCTCTTTCTTATTTCTCCCTCTCCTGAAGTTTGAGATGATAATGCGCCATTGGCAAGTACTAACCCTATTTTACCTTTCGGTGCTAAGTGATGAATCATATGCTGTATCCAGGCATAGTTTGCATTTCCTGCCGGTGGCATTCCATATTTCCATCTGACATCATCTTTTAATTTTTCTGCACCCCAATTTGAAAGATTAAACGGTGGGTTTGCCATAATAAAATCCGACTTTAAAGTCTTATGAAGATCATTGAAAAATGTATCTGCATGGTAAGCACCGAAGTTTGCATCAATTCCTCGTATAGCCATATTCATTTTTGCCATTTTCCACGTATCTGCATTGGACTCCTGACCATAAACAGAAATATTTCCTCTGTTATCACTGTGAGCCTGTACAAACTTTTCACTCTGCACAAACATGCCACCACTTCCCATACAAGGATCATATACTCGGCAATTATCAAATGGCTTCAAAATGGCAACAATTGTTTTTACAATACTTGAAGGTGTATAAAACTCTCCTCCCTTTGTTCCTTCATATGCTGCAAACTGAGCAATACAATATTCATATGTCCTACCCAATAAATCTTTGCCTGCTTCTGTACCGTCCATTTTCACTTCATTCGTAAATAAATCTACAACTTCTCCAAGTACTCTTTTATCTAAATCCGGATTAGCATAGTTTTTAGGTAAAACATTCTTAAGTGTCGTATTCTCTTTTTCAATGGCTCTCATAGCATCATCAATTACTGTACCGATTTCAGGTGTATGAGCTTCAGATGCAATTTTACTCCAACGAGCTTCTTCAGGCACAAAGAAAATATTTTCTTCTGCATATGCATCCCTATCATCTTCAAAGCCGTCACCTTCTTTTACCAATTCATCATAACGTCTTTCGAATGCACTTGATATATAGCGAAGAAAAATAAGGCCTACGATAACTTTTCTATATTCTGCTGCAGGAATATGTCCCCATAGAACACAAGCAGCATCCCAAATTTGCTTTTCAAAACCAATGTTTGTATTATTTTTTCCGGCCATTATTTATTCTCCATCCCATTTAAATTCTATCATATTGTTTAAACCCTTAATTAACGTATTCTATCATATTCGTGAGCATTAAAATAGTGTATATTATAAATGTATACAAACTACTACTGCCAATCTAAATAATTTGGTCTCCTTAAGCTTCCTTCATCAAAAGTATAACTCTGTGTTATGAAAGGGTACTT
>NZ_CAUTEG010000156.1:0-3016 GCF_963537195.1 Oribacterium sinus
TTTTGACGGGATTCTCGATGCATTTGCACTCCGCCGCCTTCGCGATATCCTCCGCTATATTCGCGGAAATGATGAGGAGCGGAATGGAGACATAGAGCAGATTCTGAATCGGGTTCCGGGTCTGAATTCCTCGAATCTTCATGGCTCTTTCAATGGCTTTCTTCTCTTCCGTAAAGGCGGGGAAAAAACGGAACATCACGGCAACAGGAATAGAAATACATTGGGGGATATGGAGAAAGTCCATGGAGCTTAAGATGGCTCCCACATCCGAAGTTTTCATAAAAAAGCTTCCTGCAAGATAGGGCAAAAAAAGCAGGTGAAAAAGATAAAGGAAGGAAAAGAGGATGCGTAAGGGAGGCGGCATAAAATACTGGGCAGAGTATCCCGGGATAAAGCAAAGGGCGGCGAAAACAAAGGGGGAGAACAGAGCGGTTCTTCGAAATCCATTCAGAAAGAAGAAGAGAGAGAAGAAAAGAACCACTGCCCATTCGCTGTAAAAGGGGAGATAGTTCATAATCGTGAAGCCCAAAAACAGTAAAACGAGAAGCTTGGTAATTGGGTTTGGATTAAAGGGATTCCGCTTTTCCGCCCAGGGTTTTTCTTTGATGGTACGCTCTAAATTACTTTTATTTTGCATTATTTTACTCCATACAGTTCTATTTCGTACTATTCTATGCCGTACTATTTTGCTCCGTACTGTTCTACTCCGTCTTATTTTATTCCGTATTGCTTAGCTCCGTGTTGCTCTATTCTGTCTTGCTCTATTCTGTCTTGTTCTACTCGTATGACTTTGCTCCGTCTTGTTATACAATTCCCGCTTTTTCAAAATGTTTCTTCAAAAGCTTTCTTCCGAGAAAGGCGCCGAGAAGTCCGAAAAGGAAGGTGCAGACATAAACGATAGCCATATTTTGTACGCTAAGCAGCTTTTCAATGGCATTTCCGTAATTCTCTCCCATTTCTTTTACAACCATCTCCATATAACGCTCTTTCAACAGAAGCATTTGCAGCAGGGAATTGCAGGGCCAGAGACTAAAAATTGCATAGCTTAGCATCGTGGCAGAGCCGGACTGGTAGTTTCCCATCCGCCGGATGCCTTCTGCAAGGAGACAGAAAAGAAGGGAGAAGAGGGGCACCACAAAGGTATGTCCGAATAGGAACATGATACAGGGGGTAATCATACCGAAAATGAGAAGCCCGAAGGGTTTATTCACCTTTGCCATAAAGAGCATGACGATAGGCCCACCGATAAGAGCGTATGCAGCAGGGTAGACAAGATATAAAATCGGAACGACACCCATCATTCCGACGGCAAACATACAGATAAAGTAAATTACGGCAAAAACACCGATCGACACCAGGTCTTTAATGGTCAGTTTATTTCTATTCATAAAGCAAATCTTCCTTTCATAACGAAAAGCTTCTTTTATGACGTAAGCTACTTTCATAACGAAAAACTACTCTCATGAAGTAAGCTCCTTTCAAGAGCAGATTTTCTTCCCTTGTTCCGGAGTATTCCGGAATCCGTTTTATTAGGCTTTGGAGTTTTTCTCGATACGGCTTTAATAGCTGAATTCTTCGGCAAGTCGGCTCTTTTCTACCAGGTTCCGATAGACTTTGGAGCGCTCCAGCAGTTCTTCGTGGGTGCCCACCGCATCCACCTCTCCGGAGGACAGCACTAAGATACGGTCTGCTTTCTCGATGGACTTCAAACGGTGGGAAATGAGAACCACGGTTCGGTTTTCCCCGCGGATTAGGCTGCTGAGGCTTTCTTGAATTTTTCTTTCATTGTCAATATCCAGATTTGCGGCGATTTCATCTAAGAGAAGTATGGGAGCATTCTTTAAGAAGGCTCTGGCAATGGAAAGTCGCTGTCTTTCTCCGCCGGAGAGTTCCGCGCCGTTTTCTCCGATTCTGGTTTGGAAGCCCTCGGGAAGCTTTTCAATAAAGTCCAGGCAGTTCGCAAGACGTGCCGCTTCCCGCACTTCTTCGTCCGTGGCATCCGCTCTACCCAGACGGATATTCTCCAGGATAGTGGTATTAAAGAGGTTCACTTCCTGGAAGACCATGGCGATTTTTTGGAAAATCGAGTCGGTGGCCGTGTTTTGTAAATCCTTTCCGCCGATGAGAATTTTTCCGGTATCTGCGTCATAAAGTCTGGACAGCAGGCGTAAAATGGTGGTTTTTCCGCAGCCGGAGGGACCCACCAAAGCGAAAAGTTCCCCTTCCTTTACCGACATGGAGACGTCTTTCAGAATCGCCCTGTCTTCGTTGTAGGAGAAGGACACATCCTGAAAGTCAATGGAGAAGTCGGAAAGCACCGTATTCTCCCCTTCCTGCTTCTTTGCAGACTTGATTTCGGAGATGCGCTGCACCGCCGGTGCAATATAGAAAATTTCCATCAGGCTTTCTTTGGAAATGTCGAAGATTTCCTTTAATTTCATGGAGGCGATGATAAAGCCTAAGAAGTAGAGGAGGGAAAGGCTGCCATTTTGATGGAGCGGGAAACCGACGAAAATCACCGTAGCAACACTCAGGAAAGCAAAAATGGATGAGCATCCCATGACGATAAAGGAACCCATTTCCGTTTTTAAGTGAAGTTTTTCTTGCTCGTCCATTTTTTGATATAAAGCTTCTTTAACCTCCCTGTCCGGGAGAAAGCTGCTGATTTCCTGATGCAGGTCGATGTGTTCCTGAAAAGCTTCCGCATTTTCCCGCAAAAGATGATAGTACTTCTGATTGTTTTGCACTACGAGCTTTCTGGATAAGGGAATCAAAAGAAAACTGAAAATCGTGGGGAGAAGGGTGGCAAGGGACAGCTTCCAGTTCGAGAAGCACATGAGGATTCCCATAATCGGGAAGAAGAAAAACATCGCCACGATTTTGGGAACAGAATGGCTTAGAGCGTGTTCAATCCTCTCCACGTCGGACATAATGCTTTCCGATAAATCACTTAAGTCATGTTTGGAAAAATAGGCAATGGGAAGGTCTGCCAGAGTTTCTGCAATATTTTTTCTCA
>NZ_CAUTEG010000157.1:0-2928 GCF_963537195.1 Oribacterium sinus
CGTCATAGGGACTTGCCCCTTTTTATCCAAGTCGGTACGATTCTTCTTTGCATTTTCACCTTTATTTTTATCCAATATGCAGTCAATTTCATGCTGAAGAAACGAAATAAGGAGTTTGCGCTTTATGGCATTTTGGGCTTGGAGAAGAAGCATATCCGAAAGATTATTGCCATTGAATTTTTCTGCCTCTTTGCCTTTATCTTCGTACTGAGTATTGTGGGGGGATATCTTTTTGGGCAAATGGTCTTTCTCATGCTGAATTTCATCATGAAAGATGTGTCGGGGAGGCTGATGGACTTTCCCTTCAGTTTTTCCGCCCTGTTCTATACTACAGTTTTGCTGTTGTGCCTCTATCTTTTCACCTTGCTACGCAGCAGTTTTCGGATTTCCTTTTCTACCCCGATGGAGCTTTTACAAAAAGGACATGAGGGGGAGGGTGAACCGAAGTCGAGAGTGCTTCTGTCTCTCATCGGCTTCCTGTTCCTCGGCATCGGCTACGGGATTGCGCTCTTTATCCAAGGTTTACTGTCTTCCTTTAATTACTTTTTCCTTGCAGTACTGGCGGTAATTTTTGCGACCTATCTTTTGTATATTTCCTTTTCCGTGCTGATTTTGAAAATGGAGAAAAAGCGCCCTTCTTACTACAAGCCGGAGAAGTTCTTAAGCATCAGCGGACTTCTCTATCGTATCAGGGGAAATGCGGTTTCCCTTGCGAGCATCTCCATCTTAAGTACAGGAGTGATTTTGAGCCTTGCCACCACCATTTGTATGTATGCAAATATTCAGAATAAGGGAAACAGTTTATTTTCCAGAGAATACAGTATGGAGCTTTCCCCATTTTCCTATCCGGAAAAGGAAGGGGAAGACTTGAAGCAGTCTTTAAACCAAATGGTGCTGGAAAGCGTGAATTCGCCCACCGAGGTAGAGGGTTTATATAGCATGGCAACGCTTGCTACGGGAGGGTTTGTAGAGGACGGTCAAATCCTGCCTGTCCAAAAGCAAGAGAACATGGCGAATGCTAAAGATCCCAATATGATTATCCTTTATGATTTAGCCGGCTACAATGCCCGTTTTCAGAAGCATCTTTCTTTAGGGGAAAATGAAATTCTGCTTTGCAACAATAGAAATACACCGAAGGAGCCGGGCAGTTTGAAAATCGGAGATCGGGTGTTTCAGGTGAGCTCTATTGAAAATATCTTGCCGGTGGATATGGTGGCTTTAGGAAGCTACGGTATTGTGGTGCGGGATCTTGCTACGATGCAGTATATAGAAAAATATTTACAGCCAAAGGCGCATAGCGGTGAATCCACTGCCATCGAATTTAGCACTCATTGGAATCTGAAAGGAATTTCCGGGGAGGCATATCAGCCGAAGTACAGCGCCTTAAAGAAACAGCTAAAGGCATTTTCAGAAAAAAATTTCAAGGGAAACGCCAGATATTCTGTAGAAAATAAGGACGAATACCTGCAATCACAATATGAAGTAAACGGCGGTTTTTTATTCTTAGGGGTGCTGATCGGCATCATTTTCCTGACAGGCACCGTATTAATCAGCTACTACAAGCAAATCAGCGAAGGCTATGAAGACAGAGAAAAGATGCAAATCATGAAGAAGTTGGGGCTTTCCGACCGTTTGATTCAGAAGACAGGGGCCTCTCAGATTTTGTGGCTGTTCTTCGGTCCCTTAGCGGTGGCAACCCTGCACTGCCTCGTAGCCTCCAAGATTGTTTTTAGACTGCTGGGACTTTTCGGAGTGGGAAGTCTGACCCTTTATGCCGGCTGTTTGTCCGCGGTACTTCTTGTCTTCGCGCTGGTTTATCTTGTGATTTTCCGGCTGACCAAGAAAGCCTACACGCGGATAGTAGAATAAGAACTATTCTTTACGGAGAGGGTGAATTGTGGAAAGAACATACTATTTATGGAGAGAACGTTCGGATTTTGAAATGAGAAAATCCTCTTAACGTACGTTTGGTTTTGGAACAGGGAAAGTGAGGAAGAAAGAGATGAAAATGATAGGGAAACTTTTGAAACTTGTAGGAAAAGTTGTTCTTACGCTGCTAGCCTTTCTGTTTGTCTATGTTTTGCTTTATTTTGGAAAATTAAAGTTCGAGGAATTGCAGGCTCACCGAGAAATCAAAGAGGTTCAGGCGGAAATGAAGCCCCTCTCCGCAGAGTATATACCGGAGAATATTTCGATTCTTTCTATCGGAGAGGCTGCCCATGGCTGTAAAGAAATGCAGGAGCTAAAGCTGTCTGTTTTCAAGGAAATGGTGGAGAAACGGGGCTTTACGGCATTTGCCCTGGAAGCGGACTATGGGGAGTGCGCGGAAATAAACCGCTATATTCAAGGGGGAGAAGGAAGCGCGGAGGAAATGGTACAGAAGTTTGCCTTTCCCATTTACCATACCAAAGAAATGGCAGAGCTCATTTCCTGGATGCGGGAGTGGAATGAAAGTGCTCCGGAGGAGAAAAAGGTCCGCTTCTACGGCTTTGATATGCAAGATCCTGAGGGAAGTTATGCCTTTTTAAAGGAATACAGCCTGTCTCATAAGCTGACGACCGAAGAAGAGTTTTCAAAAAATCTGGACTGCATCAAGGGTGAGAATTTCAGTTTAAATGCAACGAATGCAGGAGAAGTCATCGCCTTTTTGGACAGCTTAAAGGAAAAGGCGGAGAAGAGTCCGGAACCGGCGCAGAATGGGGCGGGAAACATAGCGGATGAGCAGGACGCTACAGAAAAGCAAGCCTCCAATGACCATCAGGGCGGTATAGATAAACAAGCGTTTAAGGAGAATCAAGACTTTCTGATGGAGTTAAATACTGTCCGCCAAGCGGCGGAAACCTGGCTTTCCAAAGAGGATTCCTCTGTCCTTCGGGACCGGGATATGGAAGAAAATGTGAAGAAAATCCTGGAAATAGAGCAAAAAAT
>NZ_CAUTEG010000158.1:0-2902 GCF_963537195.1 Oribacterium sinus
AACAAAATAGCAGCAACTATACATATTACTTTGGATGCATTCCCTATAATTACATTATCATGGAAAGTAATTTGAGATAATGTATTCATTAGTGCATGTGTCATTACACATATCCATAAACTATTTGAATAGGCAAATAATGCCGATAGTATGAAACAGTTTGTGAATAGTCCCAACGAGAAATTAAGAACATCAACCGTTACAATGCTACCATCAATACAAAAGAACAAAAAATGCCATACTCCCCAGCACACAAAGGTTATCATCGTCGCAACGATATAGGAAAGCTTTTTCTCTAGACAGGGCTGGAAAGAATATCTCCATCCTATTTCTTCTATTCCACCAAATAGAATGGCCTTAAAGAATAGAGCTATCGGAATCCATACATTTTCAATTTTGAATCCCTTACTTATTGCCACAGAACAAAAGTCTATAATTAAAAACACAATTGCCATTGCATAGATTTTAAATGGCTGCTTTATCTTGAAAAAATCCTTTATTATACGCAAAGGCTTTTTCCCATTGTATTTAATTTGATAAAATACGCCCCAAAAGGCAGACGACACACCTCCAATAATAATAAAAATCATCCCCAAAAAAGAATGGTAGCCTAATCCATATCCTTTTTCTTTTAGAATTCCAACCAGTACTGCAACTGCTGTTATATGAAGCAATGTTGGAAATAAAAATGCTTTCATAATCGACTTATTATTCATTATACTTTTCTTCCATAACGCACTTCTACAGGCACTGTAATCTGACCGTTTGCTGAAATTTTTGCCAAGTTCATATTTATCACCTTTTCTATTACAGTTTAATGAATCGACAAGAAATGTAATGCCTCTTCTCTGATTTCCTTATCGCAGGATGCATTTTCAGAAATTCCCTTCAGAATATCTAAATAGACTTCCGCTTGATCTGTTCCATTGATAATACGATTTAGCATCCATACCGTATGTAAAGTAGGCATTCTTTTTAAGGACAGAAGAAGTTCTTCTTCATATCCTTTTTTATAAAATCTCTCCACAAAATGGACGATTGGTCCGGGACTTCCAAAATCTGTCAAAGGATGCCTTTCCATCAGACGGAGCAAGGGCTGTACGGAGTCTAATTGATTATAGTTTTCTTCCATTTCTTCCATGCAGTCCATCATCACGGTTTCAAGATCGTCATTATCTTGAATGCAGGCTTCCATTTTTTGAATGATGCTGTTTAGCGTTTCCATGTCTATTTCCACCTCAGATCGTTCTTAGACTTTCTATTCTAACTTCTTACGCAATATCCATAATTAAATTAGCTACCAAGGCTCTATTCATATTAAACTCTACTCATTTTACATCTTTAAATGAAATGAATTCATTAATTCTCCAAAATAATCGACCTTTCCGGACGAGAAATAATTATACCACGCCTCGATTGTTTCCTTGGAATATAACTCTAAGTTCTCAAGTATATATCTTGCCCAAAGTAGTGAACCTGCAGAGCTCGCCGTAATTAAATTTCTATCCATAACGGCTATTTTGTCTTCATAATATTTTTCTCCCTGATAATTAGGACTTCCTTTCAAGAAAAATAATGCATTGCTTGTATGATGATATGAATTTAAAATACCCTTACTTGCTAATCCCAAAGTGGCGCCGCAAATAGCAGCAACCAATATATTCTTTTCAAGAAATGACTTGGACAGTTCAAGGATTTTTTGATTAGATTGATCTTGCCAAGTATCTGCTCCGATTAACAACAAAGCTCCGGCTTTTGTTTCATCTATTTCCTCGATAGTGATATCCGGAACAATCGTTATCCCGCCGGAAGTTTTAATCGCTTTCTTAGAAGTGGAAACCGTTTGTAATTCATATTGAGATTTCCCTGCCATTTTTTGTAATGTTAGCCCTTGTAACAGATATCCATTTTCCCAGTCTGCCATTGTATCCAATACGTACATATATATTTTTTTCATAGTCGCTCCTATTTGTGCAATTTCAAAATCTTCTCACATCTCTTCAATCACTGCGATTCTATGCAAGATTACTTTCGCCAGCTCCCTTGCTTTTTCAAAGTCTTCCTTGCTAAGAACCATCAGTGCATAGCTGTCACTTCCTATATCCATGGCGGACAAAACATACTCTGTCCACTGGGCATTCAGAATCTTTCCCCATCTTGGAATATCCTCTTCATCATTCAGTATTTTCTCATTCGGATCGAGATTTAGTCCGGCACTTAATTTACGCACTGCAGGAATAAAACTATCCTTCCTTGCTTTCCAATCCAGTTCTTTTACTTTTCCTTTCCGCTCTAACGCGAAAAAAAGCTCTTCCCAGGCATGATCCATATCTTCCATACTTTCATGCTTGTGTTTTTTTAAGAATCGCTTTGCTGTTTGGGGGTCTGCCAGCAGGAGTTTTGTTAATTCTTCAAATGCGGATTTTACGATTGCATCATCATTTCCTATCACTTCCGTATACGTCTTTTCATCAGGAAGAACTTCCTTTTTTACAAACGCTCTCATAATCTTTACAGCATCACTGTAGCTTAAGTCGGAAATTAGATATTTTTTATCCTCTATTTTCAAATATAAATTGACCAGCTCTTTGCTTTTCCCGACTACCGCTTTCATCAACGTACAACCTTTTACGGCATGGGACGGGCTTATCTCTGCATAAGTATAATATCCGTCATGCATCGCTTTTAGTGCATTGTCAATTCCGCTAATATGAAATCCATTTCTATCGTAAGCCGGGTCTTTCATGTGCCATTCTTCATAAATCTCAAAGAACACTTTCTGTATCCAATTATAGATGCTCATGATCGTTTTCCATCTCCTCTTTCGTCATTCCGGTCAACTCTTTAACCCACATCCCTACCGTATCGGAAAGTATGGAATCACAAGTATATTCCTCCATAC
>NZ_CAUTEG010000159.1:0-2729 GCF_963537195.1 Oribacterium sinus
GCAGCCACCATATCCTCCAATTTGGAAGGATTTGGTGGCTGCCGCCATGGCCTGAGAGCCGAAGGTATTGATAGCGGATTGAATCAGCACATTGGAAATGGAGAATAAGGTTCCCTGTATCCCTGCCGGAAGTCCTATGGAGACTATCTTTTTTAATTTGTCTCTATGGATACGAAAGCGAAGGGGATGAAGGTGCAAAGCATCCTTTTCTCTTGCCAGTAAAATCACTAAAACCACAGCTGAAAAGAGCTGAGAAATGCTGGTGGCAATAGCTACTCCTGCAACCCCCATCTTCCACTGAATCACAAAGTTTAAATTAAGAGTCAAATTCAAAAGGCCTGCCAGGATCTGTACATAGAGAGGACGCCTTGTGTCTCCCACCGCTCGAAATACCGCTGCCAAAAAATCATACAGTACCATAAAGGGAATGCCTAAGGAAAAGTAGCGAAGGTAAGTCTCTGCCTGAGGCGCCACTTCCTCCGGGGTATTCATCCCCCGGATAATCGCGGAAATAAGTAAATTTCCAATTAGCAGAAGCAAAAATCCTGAAAGCAAAGCCGTAGTGTAGGCTGTAGCCAACAGTTCCTCCACGTCTTTTCTCCTATCCGCTCCGATGAAGCGGGCAACAGCAACATTTACCCCCACCGACAGACCTAAAAAAAGGTTCACCAAAAGATTGATAATCGGCCCTGAGGTACCCACAGCCGCCATTGCCACAGCTCCTACATATTTCCCCACAACAAAGACATCCGCCGCATTGAAAAGCAACTGTAAAATTCCCGTGAAAATCAGAGGAAAACAAAATTGAAGCATTTTAGGAAGAATTGCCCCCGTGGTCATATCCAATTCGTAGCTTTTTTTCACTTTTCCTCCTTTCCGATTCTATTTGAGATTTCCTTCCGATTCTATTCGCTTTTTACTTTCGACGCTATTCAGCTTTCCTTTTTAAAGCTATTCAGCTTTCCTTTTTAAAGCTATTCAGCTTTTTCTTCCGAAGTGCCATTTAAGAAAGAGAAAGTTCCTGTCCCAGACGATTCTTAAGCTCATCCGCATCCTCTCCCACGATAATCTGCACTTCATCTTTTCTGGGACGGATTAATCCGGGAAATCCCGCCTCCCGAATGCAGGATTCCTTCACCAAATCATAGTCTTTAATGCCTACCTTCAGCCTTCTATTCTCACTTCGTAAAGACTGAATATTTTCTTTTCCTCCTAAGCCTTCCAAAAGAGGCGGAAGCAGGGCGGATAGATTCTTCGCTTCCAGGCGAACATGGTATTTGTCTTTCTCATCAATATGATATTCCAGTGCCTTTTTATGCCTTCTTTTTCTCAAAAAACGCAGAAGGAGAAAGAGAAGAATAAAGAAAAGAATCAGCCCCCCGATACAGGCATACAGCAATGGGGGCTGAAGAACTTGTTCTATGGAAAAACCGGAAGGGGCTTCCGCCACTCCCGTAGTGCTCAGAATATAAAAAAAGGGCATTAGCCAATCAAACATTGCCGTTCCTTTCCGGGAGAAGGCTTCTCCCTCTAAATACTGTCTGTGTCTTCTTGTACCTTATATTTCTGCAGCTCTTCCACATATTTTTTTCCAAGCTCGGAAAGATGCATCTTCTTATTTTTGATATAACCGATTCGCATGGTTTCTTCTGTATCCAAGGGAATCGCAATATACTCCGGTCCGTTTAATTCCTGGCAAATAATACCGGAACAGAGTGTATAGCCGTTTAAGCCCACCATCAGATTCAAAATCGTAGCTCGGTCATTCACCTTGATGAATTTCTTGTAATCATAGGTACTTAAAACTTCTTCTGCAAAATAGAAGGAATTTCTCTCCCCCTGGTCAAAGGTACAACAGGGATAATCCATCAAATCTTCCATGGAAATGAGTTTTTTCTTTGCCAAAGGATTGGACTTCGCCATGAAAACATATATTCTGCAAGAAAAGAGGGGCACAAATTCCAAGTCTCCCTCTCGTAAAATCTTTCCGATAACATTTTCATTGAAGTCATTTTCATAGATAATCCCCAGCTCACTGATTTGCTTACGGACATTTTCAATAACGTCAATGGTTCTGCCCTCAAAAATGGAAAACTCATAGACATTGTTTTCCTCATACTGTCGAAGCAAACGAATAAAGGCTTCCACCGCAAAGGTATAGTGCTGCATGGAAACACTGAATTTCTTTTTCTGGGGTCCTCCGGAAAGATATTTGTCTTCCATCAACTGGTACTGTTCAGACACCTGTCTGGCATAGCCCAGAAATTCCTCCCCTTCCGGAGTGGCTATAATCCCCCGGTTGGATCTGGTAAAGATTTCTATCCCGATTTCTCTTTCCACCGCCTTGATGGTAGCACTTAAGCTGGGCTGGGTCAGATACAGCTGCTTCGCCGCCTCGTTCATGGAGCCGTAGTCGGCTACCGCAATGACCTGACGAAGCTGTTGTAAGGTCATTCCACGCCTCCTGCCACATAGGTAATATAACCTGCGGGATCGATAAACACTCTTTCTCCCGCAACACCCCGAATCATCATAAGATCCATGACAGAAATCATCTTCTTTCCACTTCCGCTGTTATATTCAATCACGGCATTTTTATGAAAGGCCGCATCCCCGGCATATAGAAGTTCTCCCGACTTTCTATCATATAAACTCATTTTCTTGAAAATCACAAAGGGATAACCGTTCCCTTCTTCCAGACTTAACTGGTTGGGGCTGTCAAAGAAAAC
>NZ_CAUTEG010000160.1:0-2673 GCF_963537195.1 Oribacterium sinus
CCCTGATGCTGATTCTCTAAGGTATCTTCTTCATTTTACTGGAAAGAAGAAATGAGGGACATCAGTTTCATACTTTAACTGTAGAGGAACTTTCTTGGAAAAATGCTCTTCTGATTGGACTTTTCCAGTGCTTGGCTCTGATTCCGGGAACCTCCCGTTCAGGAGCTACTATTTTGGGCGCCATGCTTCTATCGGTAGGAAGATTGGCAGCCACGGAATTCTCCTTCTTCTTAAGTGTGCCGGTGATGGCAGGGGCTAGTCTTTTAAAACTGATTAAGCACGCGGGGAATTTCGGTGCAGGACAATGGTTTATGTTGCTTTTATCCATGCTCTTGTCCTATTTTGTCAGCCTATACTGTATTCGTTTTTTACTGCGCTATATTCGCAGTCATAATTTTCTTCCCTTCGCTTATTATAGAATTCTCTTTGGCGGCGTGATTCTTTTATGGTTTGCCGTATCCCATTTGGTGCTGTAAGAAATCCGTAATGGCACTGTAAAGGAAAGGGGCTTGTTTAGAAAAGGCTACTTCGTTATGCTTAAACGGTCGATATACTAGGAGAATAAAAAAGGAAAAGAGGGAGTAAAATGAAAGCAAGAGGAGTAGTTTTAGCTATGGCCTTATCCCTTGTGATGGGGATGCAAAGCTTCGCCGCTACGGAAATCGGTTTAAATTTAAACTGGAAGTATGCGGGGAATTCTAAAATCAATACAGGAAAGGCCGTTTTATATACCAGCGATGTAAAGGAGCCGAAGCATATTACCATTGCGGTAAATGCAGGTCACGGAACCAAGGGGGGAGAGAAGCAGAGAACCCTTTGCCATCCGGACGGCACCAGAAAGTTAACCGGCGGAACCAATGCGGCAGGCGTGACTACGGCTTCGGCAGTGTCCTCCGGTATGACCTTCCAGGACGGCACCAGAGAAGCTACCGTAACATTGCAGATGGCTCATATTTTAGGGAAAAAGCTTCTGGCAGAGGGATATGATGTGCTGATGATTCGCAGTGAAGAGGATGTACAGCTGGACAATATTGCCCGTACCGTTTTAGCCAACAACAAGGCGGATGCCCATATTGCTTTGCATTGGGATGCAACCACCAAGGACAAGGGTGCATTCTTTATGTCCGTTCCGGATGGATTAAAGAGGATGGAGCCGGTGGCAAGTAACTGGCAGAACCACGAAAAGCTGGGAGACAGCTTAATCAGTGGTTTAAAGGGACAGGGAGTGAAGATTTTCGGAAAGGGAAGAATGGATATGGATTTAACCCAAACCTCCTATTCCACCATTCCTTCTGTAGACATTGAGCTGGGAGATAAGGTCTCCGACCATGGTGAAAAGACCTTAAACAATCTGGCAGATGGATTGGTAAAGGGAGTAAATATCTACTACGGATTTTCCTCTTAAATAGGCTCCTTAAAGAATTTATAAAAGAATAGTTTTGCAGTAAAGGTCTGAAAACGAGACGTTCCAAGCTGTCTCGATTTCAGACCTTTTTTGTAGAAAAAAGAGAGTGGCTTTTTTAGAGGAAATCTGTATAATGGAGAAGGTTCATAAAATTTACGGAGTATTCTTAAGAAATTAAGATTCCAAAAAATATCGGAGGAAATAAAAGATGGTTTTAGTGAAGACTTTGGCAGAGGGCTTAGGGTTTTATTATGATAAGAACGGTAATGCTGCAGTGGGAGAGGTCGGCGGTTATGATATGCTGATTACAAATGCGGATAAAGGCTCTCTATATTATCTGAATGTCTCTGTCACCAGAGGCGAGAAGCCCACAAAGGCGGACTTTGAAGGCATAAAAGAGTATAATAAATATTTAAAGACTATAGGAGTGAACAAGAAAAATTATCGTGTGGTTTTCACCCTTAGCGGAGCCTTTACCAAGGACGGTACAGTGAAAAGATTCCAAGAGATTTTACCGGCTTTGGCCAGATTCCTGCAGGATAGGGGATTTCAGAATTGTTCGGAAATCAGCGGCGTTAATCAGGGAGTATCCACCTATTTTGCTCAGGGAGTAAAGATTATTACAAAATCGGAATATGCGGAGATTGAAAGAGGAATTCAGGAAAAACAGGATAAGATTGCCCTTAGAGGATCAAGCAGTATCTTATTGGGAACAGTAGGTGCTCTTTTGGGAGCAGTGGTAGCCGGAGCAGTGGTTCTCGGTATTTCTCAGTTGGGCTATGTAAGCTGGTTTGGCGGTGTAGTCATGGGCGGTTTGGTTATGGGAGGATATAAGTTCTTTGCCGGTCGAATTCAAAAGATTGGTATTATCATCTCCGCCATTATTATGCTGGCAGCTATGTACTTAATTAACCGCCTGGATTGGGCATTAATGATTCAGCGATATTTTACACCGGATATGTTCGGCATGGAGGGAACAAAGCTCAGCCTGTCTTTTACGTTTAAAAATGTAGTGGCTATTGTGGAAACGGCCAATTTGCAGGCAGATTATTTTAAGAACCTCGGTTTACAGCTGTTCTTCACTTTTATTTGCGGATTAATAACTTCCATCGGCGTAGTGCAGTGGGACAAGAACTCCTTCCTGGCTTATCCCATTGGGGAAGAAAAGCAGGATGTGCAGGATGCGGGACTTCCTTATACAGATAGCTTTGGAGATTCAGAGGAATAAAATTTATCCAAGAAGGGGAAGATCGGAAGAGCACACGTCT
>NZ_CAUTEG010000161.1:0-2662 GCF_963537195.1 Oribacterium sinus
TGGAAAACCCAAGCACAATAAATTATATGGCTGGTTATATCGTTAATGATGTAGACAAAGCAAGAAGTATGGGATTAGATGTTTTGGAAGTGGAAGAAGCAGAGTATGCAGTTGTAGAGTTAATAGGAAGTGTTCCGGATTGCATTCATAATGGATGGAAATATGCGATGGAAGTCTTTTTCCCTGAGCATGGCTATGTTCATTCAGGAAAACCTGACTTTGAATATTATTATGAAGGTGATATGCACAGCAATGATTATAAAATGGAGCTGTGGATTCCGATAACTAAAGCTTAAAAAACAGGTTTGTAAATATAAAAGAGATTACATTTCAAGAGGATTGGGAGATAGAAGAAGTATGCTGAACATCAGCCAACTGTCTACAAAGTATAGAATTAAAAAAATGGAGGGAATTTAAATGGGATTTAGGATATTCATGCTAATCGTAGTTTTACTTATTCCGTTCACTATGCTTTTCTTTGGCTGGCTACTTTTCAGGAGAACACCGAAAGAAATCAATTATGTATTCGGATACCGAACAAAAAGGTCCATGAGGAATGAAGAAACATGGAAGTTTGCGAATCAATATTTTGGGAAAGCATGGTATCTTTGCGGACTACTTTCAGCACCTCTCTCCGTGATTGCCATGGCCATTGTTTTTGAAAAGAGAACGGAGACAGTGGGGACTGTTGGCGGTATTATCACGATGATTCAGATGATCCCTTTAGTTGGTGCGATGATTCCAACAGAGATTGCATTGAAGAAAAACTTTGATGAAAACGGGAGAAGGAAATAAACTTGGGATTTATTTTTTGTATCTGTAACATTGGAAAATACTTTATTTTCACCTGAAAGTTGCATGTAATGAGACTATGAGGTGAAAATATGATAAAAACAACAGCAATGCTCCTAGAGGAATTAAGTGAATACGGTTCTCCAAAGTCTAAGCTCTCCCGTATGGCTAAGAGTGGTGAGTACTTCCCTATAACAAAAGGAATTTATGAAACAGACCGGCATACTCCGGCTTACTTACTCGCGGGCAGCATTTACGGTCCTTCCTACATTTCCTTTGAATATGCTCTAAGCTTTTATGGGATGATTCCGGAAGCGGTATATACCGTTACTTCCGCCACATTTGAGAAGAAAAAGAAAAAGAAGTTTGAAACAGCTTTCGGGACATTTACTTACCGCGATATACCTTCTGAGGCATTTCCTCTTGGCATTCGTTTGTTGCAAGAAGGAGAATACTTTTATCGTATTGCTGAAGTAGAAAAGGCCTTATGCGATCAGCTTTATACAGTGTCTCCCTTGCCAAATACAAAGGAGCTTTTTTTGCATTTAACAGAAAACTTACGCATTGAAGAATCAGAGCTGAAAAAGCTGGATACCCTTAAGGTATGTGAGTATAGTGCGGCGTATCATTCAAGCAATATTAAAAAGTTGTATTCGCTTCTTAGGAGGCTTTAAGATGAGTGTTGTGATTGAACAAATATTGAAAAACTATCATGTGGATTTTGAATTTTTAACAGAAGGATACTTCGGCTATAGTACAACATATACAGGCTGGCTTTGGGAGAAAGGAAAAGAACCTGTATCGGCTATCCTGTATATTTGGAATTCAGGGGATATGGTTTATAGAATTGATTGTTAAATTTGGGTTTGTGGGAGTGATTGGTGTATGAGGAAAGCAGTATTTATCTTAATGTTGATTCTATGTATCGCGATCAATGTATTTACTTTATGGCTTATCTTACCTGATTTTTTCTTTCCAAAAAGAAGCGTATATGTTACAAAACAAGACGACTATATCGTGGAAATAGTAAAAGAATATTTTCGTATAGAATATGATATTAGTAAGATTGTCTATCAGCAAAGCTTTCCGAATGGCTATTCTTTGGATATCTATAATGTAGTCGGAGAGACGGATAAGGAATTTGATGATACGCTTAGTGTTGCTGAAAGTAATGAAATACAAGAATATTTTTTAAATTTAAAGCCGGATTCATCCAAATATTTGAGGCTGTTGGAAGCAGAACTCATAATTGAATTCTTTGTAATTACAGTAATTATTATTGCTAATAGCAGAAAAAATCGAAGAAAATCGGATACCGAACAAAAAGCTCAATGATGAATGAGGAAACATGGAAGTTTTTGAATTAATATTTGTGGAAAGTATGGTATCTTTTTGGATTGCTTTCAGCGCCTCTCTCCGTGATGGCTATAGCCCTTGTACTTGGAAAAGGAACAGAGAGCGTGCTCTTTAGAGTGAGGGATGCTTATTGACTTTTAGATCAATAAGATGAGAAGTCCAGGAAAGATAATTTTGAACTTGTGAGGATGGGATAATACAGTGAATGAGAAAAATAATGAGGTAAAGAAAACAACACGCAAAAAATGCGTGTTGATGGATATAAGCGGATTGCAGCATCCATTTTTTTGGAATTTCTAGGGAGAAATGACGCATTATTCCGGAATGAAGAAAAGGTAATTAGCGATGGAGCTTTAGTGGCAATTACACTTATGATTGCAGAGTCTAAGCCGGAGGAAAAAGACATAATGACTACTTTGGTTATGAATTTATTGAAGATGTAGATAAATTAGAATTTGTTTAGTTCCTTAGAGTAATGTATGAGCATTGTGTATTGTCCGATGCTCTAAAATTG
>NZ_CAUTEG010000162.1:0-2651 GCF_963537195.1 Oribacterium sinus
TCATTTTATTTCTACGCCTCATGTACTCCAGTAGATTCATAGTTTTCCTCCGATACAGCTATTTACCCGTCAACAGAAAAATGTTCCAGCTTCTCAAATGTATTATTTAAAAATTCAAACGAAAAGATATGATAATCATCAAAACTCTGGTCACAATAAGTCACTGTTCCCTGGTTATAGTCAATGATAGCTTGCCCAAGATTATTTTTTACATCTTCTTTGCTTACATCTCCGTACATTCCTCTAAGTTCAGGTAAGATAAAGTCAATTATTCGATCCAAATTATCTTTATAATTCTTTGCTAAAACTTTCACCTTACTGATATATTCCTCTTTAGGCTCCTCATCCCAAGAAAAAATCAAGTCTTCATACTGATAAACATACTGCTGCAAACTTTCATCAAATTTCATGCTTTTCTCCTCTCTTCTCAAAATCCCGATCAATATCCTCTTTCCAGGCACCACCAACAAATATCGTCTCCATATCCGAAACCTTGCATTCTCTAATACGTGTTACAGCTTCATCTATAACCCGGTAATTAAGCGCTGTTCCCACCTCATCACAGTAGTAGTTTGCTGCCCTATCACGCTTAATTCCCATGTTTCCCGCAACCTCTATGGCATCAATATTTGCTCCCAGAAAAAGAAATTCCCAATGATACTTCTCTTGTTGACTTTGAATAAGCTTCTTTACATCCGTAAAGGAGTACTTTCTACTGGCATTTTCAAGACCGTCCGTTGTGATCACAAATAAAGTCTTAGCAGGTCTATCTTCCTCCCTCGCATACTTATGAACATTCCCAATATGACGAATTGCTCCTCCCACCGCATCCAAGAGTGCCGTGCATCCACGGACATAGTAGTCCGCTTCCGTCAGCTTTTTTACATTTCCAATAGGGGCTCTGTCATGAATTACTTCCGCCTCATCGTCAAACAAAACAGTAGATACAAATACCTCTCCGGCTTCCTTTTGTTGCTTTTCTATCATGGCATTAAATCCGCCGATAGTATCGGATTCAAGCCCGGCCATAGAGCCGCTTCTATCAAGGATAAATACAAGTTCCGTTAAATTTTCTCTCATAGTGATTCCCTCCATCATTTGCTTGTTTGCATGGTTACGAGGGTATCCTATCTCTTTCCGCTTTATTTTCGGTCACTTGTCAGGCGACATTTAAATCGCCTGCATTCCCAGGAGCTGTTCTCCATGTTCAAAAAGAGCCAGATTGATTTCATAGATATCATAAGCCTTCCGCTCTATAAAATATTGCACAATAAGATCCTGCTTACTGCAGGGAGATAAGGCCCAGCCCGCCCTTGAAAGCAAATCCTTTGTGTCATCCAGATTCAATTCCAATGCAACAGCCAAAGCCAGCGCTGTGGATTTACTCGGATTCTTGGTAGTTCCGCATTTCAGTTTGGAAAATGCCTTTCTGTCCAGGTTTGCTTTCTTCTGCACTTCAACATCGCTTAGACCTTTTTGATCTGCAAAAGAGAAAACCAGCTCCATAAAGCTTTTGTCAAGATTTTTTACCACATCCTCCAAGCTTCGAACTTCGGAAACCAGGCACTTTTCCGGACTGATATGCGCCCCGTAAACAGAGCTCACTCTAACGGGATCAGCATTAGAACTTTTGCCTCTAACATATGATTCCGAATACTCTTCCGAAATCTTTTCTTCTACATAATGATTATTGATATATTCATCAATATCGCCATAGAGCTCCGTTGATAGGGAATATGATTTTTCATCAAAAACCACAAGATAAAGCTTTATGTCATTTTCCGACATAAAGCTTTCTATCTCCGACAGGGCAATCCTAAGAGCAATTCCCTTGGGAAAGCCATAGCTTCCTGATGCCAAAAGAGGGATAGCAAGACTGAGAATATGATGTTCAAGGGCAAGTTTAAAGATACTGCGGTAACATTTTCTTATAATTATTTCTTCGTCTGAGTTCCCACCCTGCCAGGCCGTTCCTACAGTATGGATAATATACTTTGCAGGCAGATTGTATCCATCCGTAATAAAGGAGCTTCCGGGAGCAATAGCCCCTATTTCCTGTCGTCTCCGCAAAAGCTTTTCTTCCCCGGCAGCCTTATAGACAGCACTGTCTATTCCCGCAGCATATCCCGGCATAGGGTTAGCAGGATTCACTATGGCATCCACCTGCATTTTTGTAATATCGTTTCTGATGATTTGAAAGGGCATAGTCTTCTCCCTTCCCTTATCGGACAAAATTTGTAGCTATCCCCTCTTCTTGCTCCGGTAAGCCGTATTTTTCTTTTCCAAGGGCAATGCTCTTCATCAAAAAGGCCATATTTCTGGCTAGAGTTCTCATAGTTTGCAAGCCTTCCAGGTCTTCCTTCGCCTCCCCTTTTTCGCATCCGTGAACACTGTTCCAGTATTGACTGGAGGCTATCGGCATTCCCGCGATTGTAAAATACTTATTCAATTCATCAAAGGTCGCGGATAAACCGCCTCGTCTTGCCACAACCACACTGGCGCCCACCTTCATGGTCTTATCAAAATGCGTGCTGTAGAACAATCTGTCCAGACAGGCAACCAAGGTAGCATTTGCGGAAGCGTAATAAACCGGAGAAGCCAGTACCAAAGCATCTGCCGCTTCAAACTTCTCTGCCAGGTCATTTACAGGG
>NZ_CAUTEG010000163.1:0-2533 GCF_963537195.1 Oribacterium sinus
GACCGTTTAGGCTTTGATATTCCCTTTGAAACCTTCCTCGGTTTTGACGGAGATAAGGAGCCGGATATCGACTTAAACTTCTCCGGAGAGTATCAGGCAAAGGCACATGCCTACACAGGAACGATTTTCGGGGAAGAAAATACCTTTAAGGCCGGAACAATCGGTACGCTTGCCGAAAAGACGGCCTACGGTATGATCAAGAATTACTATGAAGAAAGAGGAGAGCAGAAGCGCAATGCGGAGATTGATCGCCTTGTGCAGGGCCTGACCGGAATCCGGAGAACTACAGGACAGCACCCCGGAGGAATTGTCGTGCTTCCCCATGGAGAGGACATCAATACCTTTACCCCGGTGCAGCACCCCGCCAATGATGTGGAAAGCTCGATTATTACCACGCACTTTGACTATCATAAGATTGACCATAACCTCTTAAAGCTGGATATTCTCGGGCACGATGATCCGACCATGATAAGAAAGCTGCAGGACTTAACGGGGCTTGATCCGGTAAAAGATATCCCCTTGGATTCTAAAGAAGTCATGTCCTTGTTCCAATCTACGGAAATTCTCGGGATTAAGCCGGAGGACATTCACGGGGTAAAACTCGGTTGTCTCGGAATACCGGAGTTCGGAACCGGCTTTGCGATGCAAATGGTAGTGGATACGAAGCCGCAGTATCTTTCCGACCTGATTCGTATTTCCGGACTTTCCCACGGTACCGATGTGTATCTAAACAATGCGCAGGACCTGATTTTAAACGGGATAACGACTCTTCGTGATGCCATCTGCTGTCGAGACGACATCATGGTTTATCTTATGCATATGGGACTGGATCCCTCCGAAAGCTTTACCATCATGGAAGCCACCAGAAAGCATAAGCCCTTAAAAGAGGAGTGGTGTCAGGACATGCGCGACCACGGTGTACCGGAGTGGTATATCGATGCCTGTAAGAAAATCAAGTACATGTTCCCGAAGGCTCATGCCGCAGCCTATGTCATGATGGCTTACCGTGTAGCTTACTGTAAGGTTTTCTATCCGCGAGAATACTACACGGCATATTATTCCGTGCGTGCGGACGGCTTTGATTTTGATAAAATGTGCTTCGGGGTGGAAAAGCTCCGTTTCTATATGCAGGAGTATCTGGAGAAGGATAAGCTTTCCGCGACAGAAAATCTATGTCTTCGTGATATGCGAATCTGTGAGGAAATGTATGCCAGAGGCATTCGCTTTGCAAAACTCGATATCTATAAGGCAAAGGCCAAGGATTTTCAGATCACGGAAGAAGGAGAAATCATGCCTTCCTTCAGCTGTATAGCGGGACTCGGAGAGGCGGTAGCCCTCGGTCTTGAAGAGGGAGCAAAATACGGTCTCTACCTTTCCAAGGATGATTTTGTGCAAAGAACACATTGCCCGAAGGCATTTGCCGATAAATTCCATGAATTAGGCCTACTTGGAGAAATTCCTCTCTCCAATCAAATCTCTCTTTTTGACTAAGAAGATTGAAATTTTGTCCCTTTTTCGATACAATATGACTATCCATTTTGTTATCAACGAGTTTTCTGTGGGAACGCTTCAGACTCTCGTTGCAAAAGAGGGCTGAATAGAATAGGTTCTCACAAGAAGCTAAGATTGGAGGAAAGGTTTCTATGAAGGTGTATGATACCGGAAGTATTCGTAATGTTGTTCTTTTAGGGCACGGCAGTGCCGGAAAAACGACTGTAGCAGAGTGTCTTTGCTATGTGACCAAAGTGACAAACAGACTGGGCAGCGTAGACGAAGGCAATACCGTTTCCGACTTTGATAAGGAAGAAAAGAAGAGAAAGTTTTCCATTTCCACAAGCTTACTTCCGATTGAGTATAAGGGAGAAGACGGAGATTTAAAGATCAATATTCTGGATACACCGGGTTACTTTGATTTCGTAGGAGAGGTTGAAGAGGCAGTCAGCGCTGCCGATGCCGCCATTATCGTAGTGAACGGAAAATCCGGTATTGAGCCCGGTACCGTAAAGGCATGGGAGCTTTGCGAGGAAAATCATCTTCCCAGACTCTTCTTTGTGACCAATATGGATGACGATAAGGCTTCTTTCCGTCAGCTCGTTTTGGATCTGGAGAAGCGTTTCGGTAAGTCCGTAGCCCCCTTCCAGTTGCCGATTCGTGAAAATGAGAAATTTGTCGGCTTTGTCAATGTCGTTAAGATGGCAGGTCGCCGTTTTACCAATTTAAATGAATATGAGGCTTGTCCGATTCCCGACTATGTGGAGAAGCATTTGAATATTGCCCGTTCTTCCTTACTGGAAGCCGTAGCGGAAAGCTCCGAAGAGCTTATGGAGAAGTACTTTGCGGGAGAAGAATTTACCACGGAAGAAATCCAGAGTGCTTTACGGGAAAATGTAAAGCAATGTAATATTGCCCCGATTCTGATGGGTTCCGGTATCCATGTGCAGGGCTTCAATGTTCTTTTACAGGTTATCGATAAGTATTTCCCGTCCCCGAAAGAGCTGGAGGCTATCGGTGTGGATGCTTCTACCGGCGAGCA
>NZ_CAUTEG010000164.1:0-2529 GCF_963537195.1 Oribacterium sinus
TCTACACAGAGTAGAACACTCTTTCCCTACACGACGCTCTTCCGATCTGGTATGCCCGGATGGAAAGTTGCCATACCATCTGCATACCAATAGCGGAAATCATCTTTTCGTCCGAAAGCAGCTCGAGCCATAATAGAAACATCATATTTTATTTTTTCCTCTGTATTTTTGTCAATCTTCCGATTAAAAGAAAATCCAAGAGTTACATCGCCTGCAAACCCATTGCCGTAAATGGCATCACCTCTATGCCAATTGAGATGTCCGTTCAGTTTTATAACACCTGCGATAACAGAATTTACAGCAATGGAACCTACCTCTAATTTATCAAACACCCAAGTTTGATTTTCATATTTTGCAAGGAGGTTTAGTTCCGTTGCTCCGGAGAATAAGTTCTTTCCGAGATTAATTCCTGCCCCTATTGTTAATCTTACATGCTGTGTATCTGAATGATTAAGTGCAAGCTTGTTTATAGATAAAGGAAAGTGTCCCAATTTTGCCTCTCCTTCATAACCAAAGTTTTCTGCGGAAATGTAAGGAGCAACCGTCGTGAGTCTAAGACCGCGGAAACTAATCTTATCAAATTTTGTTTGTGATGTGGAGTCACTGTTTCCCTCTTTTCCAAGAGTCATATATCCATGAAGTATTGCTTCCGGGATAAAACGATTTTCTACTAAGCGTAAAGTGACACTGGAATTCTTTTCGAGATGAGCCTTTGCCTTAAAAATGGAGAAATCAAGTGCATCTTCATTTTTAACCCGCATCGTATATTCATTATTAGATTGCAGGTATCCTTCATATCCCAAGGTAGTAATTTTACCCTTGAACGGCAAGCCTAATCGTCCCGTGAATTCTGCGGCGACAAGTTCACCGGCCATAAGGTTCAGTCCAAAATGGTCAACAGAAAACCGCCAGCCGTCAGCACTGCCCTTATCAAGCGAGAGAATACTGTCGGCAGAGAAAAGCCCCGTTATACCATAATCATCGATTAACAATCCCTTAGCCGAGAAACTGGCTCGTGAAAAAGCCTCCGGTAATGTTACAGAGACATTTTCTGCATATACTCCTCTCCATAGCACTTGTTCATCGGGGAGATAATTTTGCTGGTATTCTTGTGGAAAACGTATCGTTTTGGCATTCCGCTTACTACTGAAATCCAAAATGACGTTATTCAATGAGAATACGTAGTCTTTCAGCCCTTTGATTTCGAAACTTGGTAGGTCTAAAGATACAAGAAGGTCGTTCCAGCTTTCTATAACAGTGCTAAAATGACCTATGACTTGATTCGATAAATTCCTATCCTTGTTTATATTATCTGTAGCTGGTTTATAAGTACTGCCATTTGCAGTGCTTTTTCCCCCAGCCCTGACTATGAGGGAGGTAGGAAAGTGGACTTCCGCGTCAATGGCTAAATTATGGAAACCATCACAGCCGATGGTCATGTAGGTGTCACTTTGAGAAATCCCCCTGTCCTTGCTTAGTCCATTACCCTTAAGGACAATCTTTGTATTTCCGCCATTGAAAGGTATCTCGACATCGTGCAGGAGCGAAAGCTTCAATTCTCCTGCCAGACCACCAGTATGTGTTCCTTTTATTCCTTCTGCCCCAAAGAAAAGCACTGTACGCCCGCCTTTTGTTCCTTGTGGAATGACCGCCTTTGCATAAACGCCAAGCTCTGTAGAAGAAGTTTGCAAGGCAAAACGACTGATGGCAATCGTTATCTCCATACCACCAATCGTTCGCTTCAAGCCAAGAGGAAGGTTTATGGCTTCTGCATCGTTATAATTCAAATCCTCCACATAAGCATTGCTCGCGGCAATGCGGGCAAACATATCATTGAGTTCGTTAATCTGCTGTACAGAATTACTTTTAGTCTGAGCATAAGATACATGTATGCTCAATAGTAGGATGCAAAGTAGAAAAGCGATTCGCCTATATTTGCTAATATTGAGTTTTGGAAGACCCGTAATGGCGAGAGTTATTTTTTCCATGTGACAAATTCAAAAGATGTGAATCATTCTTATTTATAGAAGTTTCGTTGAGATAAGGAGTTCTCGGATATCTATACTAAGTAGTGCAGCAATCTCTAAAAGCACTCCCAAAGGAGGCTGTACCTTGTTGGAATGCCATTTTGATATGGCATTCTCAGACTTACCCATTTCTTCGGCAAGCCATTTACCGGTCGGCTGCTTTCCAGTCAAGACTACTTTAATTCTATTTATTACCGCCATAGTTTGATTTTATAACCCCATAAGGATATTAACTTTCGTTTGTAAAAGTAGTTGATTTTTAGCGACGCAGCAAACATTTTCTTCTTTATTTTTTATATATCCATCTTTTTCCTGTTATTTCTTGACTATTCCCGCTAATTCCTTTACTCTTAAATCCTTAATAATATTACCATAATTTAGCTGCTTGATAACAATATTCATCATTAAAATTATCAAGCAATGGAATCAAACAGCAATGACAACTATGTGCTGGTCTTGGAAGACCGCACGGAAGTGAAGAATGAGCAGGAAGCGGGTAAAT
>NZ_CAUTEG010000165.1:0-2516 GCF_963537195.1 Oribacterium sinus
CCCGGAATTACCTGGCCGAAGTTTGACAGGGAAATTCCGGGCGTATCCAATAGCTGTACATTTTTATCCAGCTTAATCCATTGGTTTCCTCTGGTAACTCCGGGCTTATTCCCGGTTTTTGCAGTAGACCGACCTACAAAGGCATTGATAAAAGTGGATTTTCCTACATTGGGAATTCCCAGCACCATAGCTCTCACCATCTGAGAGGAAATACCTTTTTTTCTGTTCTTTTCATAAAGGGGTTGTGAAGCTTCTTGAATCAATTTATTTACCCGTTTTACACTGGCTCTGTTTCTGGCATCAATCCCCAAAGTAAAGAAGCCCCTTCTATGAAAGTCCTCCATAAAGAGCTTGCTACGCTCGTCATCCGCCAAGTCCAGCTTATTAAACAATAAAATTCTGATTTTATCCTTAGCCAGCTGGTCGATTTCCGGATTTCTGGAAGAATTGGGACAACGGCTGTCAATAACCTCAACGATTACATCACATAAAGGCAAATCCTCTTTCATTTTCCGCTTAGCCTTTGCCATATGACCGGGATACCACTGTATCTTCATTTTTCCTCCTTAGCCAATCAAAGATATTTTCCGAAAAGGAAAAATCCTGAACCAAACCCTGCCTACAATCTGGCTCTCCTGTACATTTCCCATATTTTGAAAACGACTGTCCTCCGAAGAGTCCGTGTTATCTCCCAAAAGAAAATATTCATTTTTCCCCAGCTCCACCGGATTCTTGGCTACTCCCTCAAGGACAATGGGAGAAAGCTTGTCTGTTTCCAAAAGAGTGCCGTTGATATACACACGACCGTTTTGGATTATCACGGTTTCTCCGGGCAGTCCGATGATACGTTTTATATTGTTGGACTTATCCTTTTTTTGAAATAGCACCACATCATAGCGTTTAGGCTTTTTAAACTGGTAGAAAAATTCATCCACCAATACCGTATCTCCTGCAGAAAGGGAGGGCTCCATGCTGTGGCCGGATACTCTGGCCAAGGAGAAAAAGCTGTGCACCACAAACCAGGCCAGAGAAAGGATGACAATAAAATCCACAAGATTTCGAATCCATTTTTGCAGTATTGCTTGTTCTTTCATGGGGCTCCTATCTACTCCTTCCTTATGGAAATGCGGCAATTTTCACTCCTATAAGAATAGCACAAATATTAAAAAAGGTGTCCCCTGAGGAACACCGCTTTTACTCTTATTTTGCAGCCTTAACCTTAGCAGCCTTACCAACACGGTCACGAAGGTAGTTCAACTTAGCTCTTCTTACTTTACCTCTACGAACCACTTCAATCTTCTCTACGAACGGGCTGTGGATTGGCCAAGTCTTCTCTACGCCTACACCGTTAGATGTCTTACGAATAGTAAAGGTTTCTCTGTTGGATCCACCCTGAATCTTCAGAACAGTTCCCTCGAAAACCTGAGTTCTCTCTCTGTTACCCTCTTTAATCTTGTTGTATACCTTTACGGTATCTCCTGTGTTGAAGTCTGCCAATGCTTCTTTTCTCAGCTGAGCATCTTCAATTCCCTTAATGATTTCATAATTTGACATTTCTTTGTCCTCCATAATGATTCCATGTTCATACACGTCTTGCGTCAGCGGAACATATTATACGGTTTTCGTTTTGTCCTATTACAAAACAGCCCTAATAAATTACCACAAAGCAGCTGGAATTGCAAGCAAAATCCTTGACCTTGCTTTATTTTTTCTCTAATCCGCTTTGCTTTTTCCTCTACTCTACTTTGATTTTTGATCTCTTCCGCTTCTTTTTTTCGATAAAAAGCTCCGGATTTTCCTCTTTATATTTCTCATATAACTCAGGTCTTTGTTCCTTAGTAACTCTAAGGCTCTCTTCCCACCTCCACTGCCGGATTTTTTTATGATCTCCGGAAAGAAGAATTTCGGGAACCTCTCTATCCTGGAAGCTTCTGGGGCGGGTATATTGGGGATATTCTAAAAGCCCCTGGGAAAAGCTTTCCTCTTCGAAGCTTTCCTTTTTGTTTAAAACCCCATCCTGTAAGCGGGCTATGGCATCAATCATAATCACTGCCGGAAGCTCTCCTCCCGTAAGCACATAGTCTCCGATGGAAACCTCTTCTACCTCCAGAATATCCAAGGCTCTTTGATCTATACCTTCGTAATGCCCGCAAAGAAAGAGAATATGCTCCTCTTTGGCCAATTCCATGGCCATACTTTGCTGAAATACCTTTCCCCTGGGGGAGCAGTAAATCACTCTATCCGGTCTTCCCTCTCTTTGCACCAAGTCCTCAAAGGCGGAAACAATGGGCTGAACCTGCATTAACATTCCAGCCCCTCCCCCGAAGGGAGCATCATCCACATGGCCGTGGGGATCCTCTGTAAAATCACGGATATTTACACAATTTAAGGATAGCTTCTCATCTTCCATGGCTCTTTTCATAATGGAATGAGATAGGGCATTTTCAATCTGTTCCGGAAACAGGGTAAAGACGGTAAATTTACTCATAGCTCCAGTAACCCTTCCATCAGATGAA